>JALYTY010000053.1 GCA_030854045.1 Vulcanimicrobiota bacterium
CCTTTACGCTCTCCAATGCAAAAGCGTATCTGCGCGCCGCGCGCGACGCCGGAATAGATCTCGACTCGGTCGCACCGCGTTTATCGTTTTTTTGGAACGCGCACAACGATTTTTTCGAGGAGATTGCGAAGTTTCGCGCGGCCCGCTACCTTTGGGCGCACATCACGCGCGATGAGTTTGGATGCCGCGATCCGCGCTCGCACATGTTACGCTTCCACGCGCAGACCGGCGGCTCGACCCTCACCGCGCAAGAACCGGAGAACAACGTCGTCCGCGTCACGCTGCAAGCCCTGGCCGCGGTGCTCGGCGGCACGCAATCGCTGCATACGAACGGCAAAGATGAAGCGCTCGCGCTGCCAACCGCGCAAAGCGCGAAAGTGGCCCTCCGAACGCAGCAAATCATCGGATACGAATCCGGCGTCGTCGACGTCGTCGATCCCCTTGCGGGATCGTATTATGTGGAAAGCCTCACGAACGAACTGATCGAGTCGGCTCGTTCGCTCATACGGGAAGTCGACGACCTGGGGGGCAGCGTCGCCGCTATCGAAAGCGGCTGGATGCAGACGCGCATCGCCGACTCAGCGTATCGAGCGCAGCAGTCGATCGAACGCGGCGACACGCCGGTAATCGGGGTGAACGCGTTCGCCGAAACGCACGATGACGGCTCACGAATTCCGCTGCAGCGAATCGACGCTAGCGTCGAACGCGAGCAAACTGCGCGCCTT
Organism: Vulcanimicrobiota bacterium; assembly: GCA_030854045.1. GTDB lineage: Bacteria > Vulcanimicrobiota > Vulcanimicrobiia > Vulcanimicrobiales > Vulcanimicrobiaceae > JALYTY01. Next base: position 726 of record JALYTY010000053.1, read on the forward strand.
CAGCGGTTTCGAGCCGACCGAAACGCCAAGGCGGTCGAAGATCGCTTAATCGCGATACGCGCCGCGGCCTCCGGCACCGACAATTTAATGCCGCACTTCGTCGAGGCCGCCGACAACGGCGCCACGCTCGGTGAAATCTGCAACGTGCTTCGCGACGTCTTCGACGTGTATCGCGCAAAAGAGATCGTGGCGTGAAGATCGATCACGTTGCAATTGTCGTCGCGGATCTGCAATCGGCTCTCGCACTCTACACCGAAACGCTTGGATTTCGCGAGGTCTATCGGGAGATCGTTGAAGATCAAGGCGTTGAAGCCGTGGGGTTGGCAGCAGGTGACTCCATAATCGAACTGCTGCGACCTTTAGATGAACGTTCTGCCGTAGCGAGATTTAGAAGCGATGCCGCGAGCAAACTTCACCACATCGCGTACCGCGTCGACGACATCGATGCGGAGCTTGCGCAACTTAAAGGCAAAGGCGTTCGGCTCATCGACGAACGGCCGCGGCAAGGAGCGCATGGCAATAAAATCGCCTTCATTCACCCGAAGTCATCGGGCGACATACTGATCGAACTCTGCGAACCACTCAGAAAAGCTGTTGATTAGTCCGATACTTCGTCGCTACTGTCCTCACGTACGTTTGTAGCTTCCGCCCTACGCTTCTCGACTTGGATTACTTAGCAGCTTTTCCAGCATCGGAAACGTAGAGCGAACGGTTGACGATCGCGCGTGTTTCTTCGTCGGTTAAGTGAGAGTTTATGGCGATTGCGGCTTTTGCTCCGCTTGCTGCGGCGATCACCACCTGGTGGTGCCGGGTCGTGGCATCGCCGGCGGCGTAGATGCCTGCGACGCTCGTGCGATGACATTCATCGATTTTGATATGATCGTCGTCGGTTAGCCGGCATCCCAGGCGTAACGCCACTTTGGAATGCTGATGCAGCCGCGCAGAGAGAAACAACGTATCGCATTCGAGTGTCGACCCATCGTCGAGCAGGACCGACGCGAGCTTGCCGCTCGTTCCGGACGCGCGCACAATGCTCGCCGTCGTTGCACGGACTCCCGTGCTGGAGAGCCATGCGGCATCTTCGTCGCTGCATGCCTTTGGAGCGCCTGCGATGGTAATGCGCCGACTCCACTGATAGAGTTCCTGCGCGAGTGGTACGGCGAGCGCCGAATCGCCGAAGACGACGATGCGGCGGTCCGCGATCTCCCATCCGTCACAGTACGGGCAGACGAAAGCGCTGCGGCCCCAGAATGATTCGAGTCCTTGGATCGCAGGCAGCGCATCCGTAACGCCGGTCGCGAGCAGCACAACCCTCGCATCGAAACGCCTCGCATCTTCAAGCGTTATCGAAAAACCATCCGAAGCGGTGCTGATATCGGCTACGCGTCCGTCGATGAATCGGAGTTTTGGATACGCGTGAAGCTCCGCCCGGGCCAGCCGCAGAAAGCCTTGCGGCGAACGGCCGTCTTGCGAGATAAAACCGTGCATCGCATCGGCGACGGTATTGCGCTGTTCGCCGTCGTCAAAAATCGTCACGCTGCGGCGCGCACGCGCTAAGACGAGACCTGCGTTGAGCCCGGCCGCGCCGGCTCCCACAATCGCAACTTCGGTATTTTCCATCGAATCGTTCATTGAAGGCCTCGTGAGCGGCGTGTAACTTACGTGTGAAGTGGGTAGCGTTTTCGGAATGAGTCACTCTGCGTTGCTCTTCGATCTCGACGGAACGCTCGTCGATTCCGTCTATCAGCACGTCGGTATCTGGCATTTTGCTCTGCTGGACGCCGGCATTCGTATCCCGGCGGCTGAGTTGCATCGCCATATCGGCATGACCGGCACTCTCGCGCTCGACGCAATATTCACCGCTCGTTCGTTGGAGGTTCCGAAGGAAGTACGCGCCTCCATCGAAGCCGCGCACAAGCAAAAATATGCCGAGATCATTCACCGCATCCCGCCGCTGCCAGGCGCCGAAGATCTCTGGTCGACGTTACAGCGCGCAGGGATACGTTGGGCAATAGCAACGAGTGCGGAACGAGCGCAAGCCGACATTCTAATTAAGGTTCTCAACCTACCCCCGGATGCAATCGTTGTAACGCAGGAGCCGGGGCAGGCATCGAAGCCGTCTCCCGAACCGTTCGAACGGGCCGCCCGCGAATTACGCATGCACGTAAACGAGTGCATGATCGTGGGGGATAGCGTCTGGGATATCCTCGCATCGCGGCGCGCAGGGGCATTCGGTATTGGATTGCTGACCGGCGGCTACGGCCGCGAAGAGCTGGTTGCCGCGGGCGCTTATCGCGTGTATGACGATCCGGGGGAACTGGGGCGAAGGCTCGCCGAACTCGGACTCGCGAGGTGAGTCGCATGAAGGACGAACGGCATACCGCGGAATCGGCACTCCTCTCGGTCGTGCTGCCGCTTTGGACGATCGCCGGTTTCGGCGATTACCTATGCCACCGGCGGTCGCGCATCGAAGCAACGAGCGGAACGCATGAATCGCTGACCCATACGCTCATGATGGCCGCAGTCGGCGTGCCTTCGGCCCTCGCGTTGCTCTGCGAGATCAATGCCCTCACGATTGCGGTCAGCGCAGGCGCGACGATCCTGCACGAGGCCGTCGTGATCTGGGATGTCGGATATGCCGCGGGGCGCCGTCATGTAACGACGACGGAACAGCATTTTCACAGTTTTCTCGAAGTGCTTCCGCTCACGTCGCTGCTGCTGCTCTCGGCTTCGCGACCGGAATGCGTAGCCGCACTCGTTTCGGCAAAGCGCGACGAGAACGCATTTGCGCTGCGTCCGAAGCGCGATCCCGTAGCACGTGCGAGCCTTATCGGCGTTTTTTGCGCGATCGGACTCTTTATTGCCGTTCCGTACGCCGAAGAATTGGTTCGTTGTTTCCGAAGCGATCGCAGCATCTTACCGCACCGCAGGCCGCCTCATCCGGCGGAATAAGCGCTCTGGGCAAACTGCGGCATCGCCGCTTTGGCGGTTACGCAATAGATTGGAAGCCAAACGCTGACGCACGTGCCCATCGGTTTATGACTTGAGATGTCGAGTCTCTTGCTTAGGCTTTCCACCAAGAAGAGTCCGCGTCCCGACTCACTCAACGGATTTTCAGGCAGATAGACTCTGTGTGCGAATCCGGGTCCGTCGTCCGTAACTCGTAACACCAATCCGTCGTCCTGCCATTCGCAGGATACGAACGCGAACCGTGGCGCATGGCGAGCGACGTTTCCTACGAGTTCGGAAAAGACCAGTTCCAGCAACACGACGTCCGCCGGCGGTTTCGCCTGGGCGTGAACGCGTTTAAGCAACGCTGCCTTTACGTTTCCCGCAGCGCAACCATCGGTTGCGTCAAACTTCCATATCATGACTCCGCCTCAATCCTTCGATGCGTAGTTGTAACATCGTCGGAATCGGCGCGATTCTTGAGAGAACCCTCCCGCGTGAGGGTATGGTTAAGGAATGGTTTGGGAGTTCGAGGCGGATCGCGCGGAGGAAGCGCTGCGAACGCGAAAGGAGTTCCTCGTCGTTATCCGGCGGCTCGCCGGGGAATCGGCCGACACCTACGTCTTCGAAATCGTCTTCGCGGAGATCGTTGGGAACGTCATTCGTCATGCGCCCGGCCCGATCCGAATGGAACTCCACCACCATGGAGACGACGTGCTCTTAGCCGTTCGGGACCACGGGCCGGGCTTTTCGCTCCGGACGATCGAACCCGATCTCTATAGCGAGAACGGTCGGGGCCTCTTTCTGGTCGCCAAACTCGCTAAACGTCTCGAAGTGGAGCGGGCTCCGGGCGGAGGCAGCATCGTGCGGACGCTGCTTCCACTCAAAGCTGCGTAAACGCGCCGACGCTTTTCAGATACCGATGTTCGGAGCCAGCCGGACGTCGATCGCCGTTTCGAATGTCCGTCCCCACGGCAGCGTCACGTTCATCGCCGCGATATGCAGACCGGGATAGAGTTGCACGAGCGTGCTTTGCGCCGCGTTCCACAGGAGGGCGCGATTCCGTGCGGATGCAGCGGCGGCGACTGCCGGCAGCAAAAACGTATGGTCGCCGACGCCCGCAGCGTCGAGCCATCGGTTGAGGTCGGGTCGCACGCCGACGTGGAAGTCGACGTCGTCGACGAACCGCATGAATGTGAACGTCCGGTGGGCGAGTGCGTCGTACGTGCCCGTCCGCCGTCCCGCGCCTGCCGCAATCGCTTCCGCAAGCGCGGTGCCGACGGTATTTGCAGCCGTATTCCAGGACGAATAGGAATCGAGATGCGAGGCACGGCCCGAATTCAACAACGTCTGCGCAAACGAACGTTGCGCGGCATAACTTTGTTCGAAGCTCAAGTCTGCCAGAGCGATCGGCCGCCGAGCGCGCAAATCGTCATCCATCTGATTCAAAAAGGCTGCATCCATCTCTGCGGTCGTCTGCGGAACCCGCACGTCGAGGACGAGATCGGGCTGCAGATCGTCGTGCACGCCGCCGCATAACGTGATGAGGCGCTCGAGCGTCGCGGCGACGGGAGCAAACTCCAGAGGGTCCTGGTACGACGCTCCCGAGGGGGTCGAATAGCGTATCGCAACTTTCGGGGTCCAGCGTGCTTCGTTCGCCAATGCTCGCGCGACCAGCGCCATTCCCAACTCGTCCGCACCCGGCTCGATCGCGGTACCTTCGCGACCGCTCGAGGCGGCATACGCTTCAAGTGCACGGACTTCGCGCACGTGAAGGCCGACCGGGCCGGCATCATCTTGGCCCAAGACGAGGCGGTCGATAGTTCCGGCATCTTGCTCCTCGATTAGCAGCCGATCCACCGCATAGTTACGTGCCCGCGTTGCAAAGTAGGCATCCAGTGTCGGCTGACCGATCTCGGCCTCCAGATCTCTCGCGAGCGCTGCCTCGCCTGGGAGTGGCGGGTCGTGAAGGTTTGCATATTGCTGCAGGTACGACCACGCGGGATACGCGCCGAAAAACGATGCGGCATCTCCAACCGCCGGAATGCCCGTTGGAGCTAGGCGCATGATCGTTCCAAATACGCCGATCCATGCGTGGGGCCGGCTGGCGCGTAGCGCGCGAAGCGCACGCAACCGAAAATATGCATCCGCATACGTGGTTCCGGGAATGCGCGACGCAACCAAACCTCCATACGCTAGCATATCGCTCGAGATGACGAACGCTCGCGCGTTACGCGGTGCGCCGACGTTGAGCCACGTCAGCAGAGCGTCGGGTGCTCCGAAGCGCAGATAGTTTCCAAGCAGTTGCCGCGGCGGCGCATCGACCCGCTCGCCGGCGATTGCGCCCAGCATAACGGGAAGTTGCAGAGTTACGGGACGATCGTCGAGCGGGACGAGAACGACCGGCGCGTCCGAAGCGCGTGCCGGAAGCGCGACTGCGACGAGCACAAGCATCGGCAAGAAGAACCTTGCGAGCAGCGGCAAGAGCACTGCCGTCATCACGGCGTTGAGGCCCATCGCCAAACCCGAAAACGCCGCCGCACTCGAATTCATCGCCACGAGGCTCGCGGTGCCGATCCCATGCGCCGCCGTGCCGACCGCGATCCCCGCCGTTTTGGGTCCCCATCTGCGAAGCGCAAACGGCGCGGCTATGGCGCCGATCACTCCGCTCAATATCGCGAATACCGCCGAGATCGCGGGCACGCCGCCGATCTGCGCGCTCACGGCCATCGCGACCGGAGTCGTGACGGACTTTGGTGCAAGCGATCGCACGACGTCAGGATTGCAGCCCAATACGCGCGCCAGCAGCACAGCGGAGATTGCAGCGGCCGCGGATCCGGCTGCGATTGCCACCACGACGGCAAGCGTATCCCGCCGCACCGCCGGTATTTCGCGGTAGAGCGGAACGGCAAGCGCGATCGTCGCGGGAATGAGCAGCAACGTGATCGGCGCCGTCGCTCGAGCGTAGACGGCGTACGGTATGCGCACGCATACGAGCAACGCGATGATCGCAAGCGAACTCGTTACGACGGGATGCAAAAACGCAACGTCGCGAGCCGCACGCGCGATGCGTTCGCACGCCACGTACGTTGCGATCGTAAGCGCGCACCACAAAATGGAACTCATGCCGGGCCGCGCGGACGGCGCGCGATCGCCGCACCGACGACCGCCGCAACGACCAATCCCAACAGTGTCGAAACGACGAGCGTCACGCAGATTGCCATCCAAGACTTAGCGAGCGTCGACGCATATTGCATGGCGCCGACGCATGAAGGAACGAAAAACAGCGGGAACCAGCGGAGCAGTCCGTATGCGACCCGCTCGAGCGATGGATCGACGCGGCGACGTACGACGAGCAGCGCGAGCAGCACGAGCAGACCCAGCACCGCGGTTGAGATCGAAACGCTGCCGAAGCGCAGGATCATTGGAGACAATCACGGAGACGTCCGCCGTGACGGTCGAGGAGCGTCCGCGCGGCTGCCGCGTCGCATTCATGCTTGGCCATGATCGTCGCCACTTTCACGCTTCCCGACGCAGCGTCGAGTAGCGCCGCCGCTTGAGAATCGCCGGTTCCGCTTAGTAACGAAACGAGACGACGCGCGCGCGCACGAAGCTTCTCGTTCGTCGGGGCGACGTCGACCATCACGTTGCCGTACACGCGGCCCAGCCGCACCATGACGGCGGTCGAGATCGTGTTCAACGCGACTTTCTGCGCGGTCCCCGCTTTCATGCGGGTCGATCCTGCGAGAGGCTCGGTACCCGTCTGCAGCACGATTGCCGCATCGGCAAGACGCTCCAAGGGCGAACCGCTGCTGTTGACCAGCGCCACGGTCAACGCGCCGATATCGCGCCCTTCCCGCATCGCTGCGACGACGTACGGCGCGCCGCCGCTGGCCGATATTCCGATCACCACATCGTCTGTTGCGACATGTCCCCGCATGTCGGCAGCGCCGGCTGTCTCGTCGTCCTCCGCGCCCTCCACGGACTCGAGCAACGCACGACGTCCGCCGGCGATGTGCGCGCAGATGAGGCCGGACGGCGTTCCGAACGTCGGCATCATCTCCGCCGCATCGAGAACGGCGAGCCGTCCGCTCGTACCGGCCCCCACGTAATGCACGCATCCTCCGTGCTGCATGCGTTCGACGATTGCATCCACGATGGCCGCGATCGTCGCTTGCCGCTCCACAACCGCTTCAACTGCGCGATGGTGAGCGGATGCCAGCCGCTCGACGAGCGCGAGCGAATCGAGCATGTCGAGTCCGATCGAAGTTTCGTCGCGCGCTTCGGTTTCGGGGAGTCGTTCGCTCATCCGCCCGCGAGAAGTCCTTGGGCTAAAGACAGCGCTCCAAACTCGGGAGCCGGCGCATTTTTGACGATATGCGCTAAGGGCAGATCGCCGGCGATTCGCGTTTCGAGCAGATACGAAAGCATCGTATTTTCGGCAAGCAATCCGCCCGCGAAGATGAGCGAGAATTCGCAATCGAGCAGCGCGCTTTGCCGTGCAAGCGATTTAACGAGTTCGAAGAGGTCCAGCGCCGCAGTTTGCACGAGCTTTCCCGCGGTGCGGTCGCCGCTGCCGGCGAGTTCGAGGACGCGCGGCGCAACCGATGCAATACGTGCTACCGGCGTCCGGCTACCGTGTATCTGCGCGAGAACGCTGCGCGCGCCGTGCGCGTCGAGCGCCGTTTCGATTGCTTCGATGAACGCATCGGGAAGGAAGCACCCATCGTACGATCGCAGCACGTGGCGCAGTGCTGCCCTGCCGATTGCAAACGCGGAGCCTTCGTCCCCGAGCAAATGTCCGAAACCGCCGCTGCGAAAATCGCGCTCCCCTACGTGCGCGTATGCCATGGAGCCGGTTCCCGCGATTAACACCATGCCGTCTCCGGCCGGAACAGCCGCTCTTAGCGCAATTCGCGCGTCGTGACAAACGCCGATCCGGGCGAGCGGAAAATGCGACGCAAGCGCGCCCCGTAAATCTTCTGCAACGTCGCCGCTTCCCGCGCCCGATGCACCGACATAGATCGCCGATGCCTGCGCACCGGCAAGTGCGCGCGCTATCGCACGCGCGATTGTGGCGGCCGATGCTTCGATGCCGGCCGTTCGAACGTTCGCCGCGTCGCCGACGAAACGCCCGACGATATCGTCGCCGTCAGCCGCAACCGCGCGGGTTCCCGTTCCGCCCGCATCGACACCTACGACGATCGGCATTGGCGTTCGATCTGCGCGAGAAGCGCAGGCAGTCGGGCGGGAGCGATTGCGCCAAGCGGAACGGCGCGCGAAGCTCCGGTTACTCGCGGCACGTTTGTCGCTCGTTCGCGAAGCGTTTCATATCCAAGAATTGCAAACGCGACGGCTTCTTTCGCATCCGCCGGCACCCCGTACCGATCGGTCGTTTCCACGCACGCCCGCGGCAGCCGTTGTGCGAGACGACGCATCACATCGCGATTCTTTACGCCGCCGCCACTGCAGAGTATGCGCGCATTTTCCAATCCGGCTCGAGCGACGCCCGCAGCGACGGTGATCGATGTAAGTTCGCCGAGCGTCGCGCAGCCGTCCTCGAGCGAGAGACCGCGCAATACCGCGTCGTGAACGTCGAGAAATTGCGATCCGAAATGCTCGCGGCCCGTCGTCTTCGGTACGGGCTCGTAGAAAAACGTATCCTGCAGCATGCTCTCCAGAGCCGCTGCGTTAGCCGTTCCCGCTTGCGCAAAAGCGCCGTCGACATCGTAATCGCATCTCGCATCTGTGCGTTCGCGAACGAACGCATCGATGAGCATGTTGCCGGGCCCCGTGTCGAAAGCCAACACGTCGTGCGGTTCGCTTCCCGCCGGTATCGCTGTAATGTTCGCGATGCCGCCCAGGTTGAGCGCGATCCGGTCTTCCGCGACATCCGTGAATAACAGCGCATCGACGTACGGAACCAGCGGCGCGCCATGGCCGCCTACCGCGCAATCACCGCTTCGAAAATCGAAACATACCGTCGCGTTCATTGCTTCTCGAATTACGAAGGCATCGCCGATCTGCACGCTCGTATGCGCGGGACCATCGTGCCAGATCGTTTGACCGTGCGACGCGACGTAGTCGACGCACAACTCTCCCGCAACGTGGCGCGCCGCGCGGGCAAATGCGTTGCCGAGCCGGTGGTGGAGTTGCGCCAAAGTTGCAACCGTGCATCCGTGCGGCGGCAACGCCATACGCAATGCGTCGGCCAGCTCCGGCTCGAACGGCACGGTGTCGAAGGCGAGTATGTCAAAGGCATACGATTCTGCGCTCGGCTCTATGCGAACGAGCACCGCATCGATTCCGTCGAGCGACGTGCCGCTCATCAAACCTACCGCGATCATTGAGACGCTAATTCGATACACGCATCGTAGAAAGCCCCTCGCAACGGCCGCGAATCGCGCCGGCCGAAATAGACGCTATTCGTGAGCAATACGCCCTGAAGGTCGCGCAACGGATCGGCCCACACCGCGACTCCCGTAAAACCGGTGTGTCCGAAGCTGCTCTGCGAGAAGCCGGCGCCGCACGAGTTCGCGTCGTTGGTTTTAAGCGCCCAACCCAGTCCCCGGCGGAGTATCGGATCGTACGCCTGCTCCGAAACGGCGCAGAGAGCGAGTTTCGAAGGCAAAGAGCGCTGGCTCCGTCCTACCGTAACGGCAAGATACGCCTCGGCGAGCGCCGCTACGTCGGCCGCGGTGCCGAAAAGACCGGCATGGCCGCTCGCGCCGCCCATAAGCGCGGCTTTTTCGTCGTGGACGGTCCCCTGAACACGACCGCGCCATTCGTCGCGTTCGGTGGCCGGAATCGATGGGCGGTCTCGCGCGCTCGGACGAAAGCCGAGCGTCGGACGCGGAAAAAATTGCGCGACGGCAACGGCGAGAGGAGCGGTCGCGATCCGCTCGATCAGCACACCGAGTGCGATCATGCCCAAATCGCTATAGATCACTCGCTCGCCGGGCGCCGCAATCAACTCGCGTGACAACGCGAATTCCTCTACGCGCTCATCGAAGAGCGTCCGGTAGTCGGCACCGGAGTTCATTCCCGACGTATGGGCAAGCAGCATACGCGCAGTGATGCCTTGGCGCATCGTACCGCGCCATTCGGGAAACCAGCGAATCACGGGTTCGTCGAGCGTTAGCAAGCCTAGCGCGACGAGTTGCAGTGCGACCGTTGAAACGAAGAGCTTGGTGATTGATGCAAGGTCGAATCTCGTATCGACATATACGGGCTTCGCCAAAATATCATCCCGCGTTAAGCCGAATGCACGTTCGTAAACGAGTGCGCCGCGATGCTCCACTCGCCCGACGATCGCCGTGCACCACGAACCGAGCGCCTTCGAGAGGACCGAGTCCATGCACGTCATGCAATGCGAACCGGAAGCGTGCCGGTAGCAACGGCGTTACCAAAAAGCACGTCCGCGATACCGCCCATCGACGCATCGTCGTCCCCATAGGCGGCGATAAGATGCCGTGCCTGCGGAAAGAGGGCACAGTCGTATGGTTCTCGGGTAGAAACAACGACAGCGTCGGGAAAGCGCGCGATCGTATCGGCGGCGGTGCGCGCTTGTTCCGGATAAACGTGCGCGCGGCGCAGCAACAGTATCGGACGGCGCCCCGATAAAGCAATTGCCGCAAGCGCCTGGTCGCGCTCCGAATCTGTGGGCGCGAGCGGAGCGACGAGCGTCGCGAGCGCGGGTGCCTGCGCGTCGAGACGCGCGTGATGTTCGTGCAGGCCCGCAGCGCCCTCAGAGGTGGCGCTTTCGAAGGAGAGTACGATCGACGCGGTGGGGTCCGCATGCGCAATTCCTCGAATCACCGTGATCGCGTTTCGTGCGATCCTTCGTCCGATGCCGCGATGGAGATGAGCGGCGTCGAGATCGAGCGGCGGCGCGGAACGTTCGCGCAGCGCAGCGATTCGGCCGAATGCCTGAGCTAAACGGGCGTACGGCAGCGCACCTTTTTCGACGGCGCGCACGATTGCATCCGCGGCTTCAACGGCAACTTCGAAATCGTGGCTCACGAGCGCGCAATCCGCGCCCGCTGCAATCGCCGCGACGATGCCGGGAACCGTTCCGATCGTTTGCGCGATTGCGTCCATCTGCATGCAATCGGTGAAACATACCCCTTGAAATCGAAAGTCTTCGCGCAGCACGCGCACGAGCAATGCCTGCGAGAGCGTCGCGGCGCTACGGTCGTCGAACGCGCGGGCCACGATATGCGCCGCCATGATTGCGCTCGCGCTTTCGGCGACGGCGGCGAAAGCTGCAAGATCCCGCTCACGAAACGTTCGCTCGTCGAGATCGACCTCCGGCAAACCGAGATGCGAGTCGGCGGCGGTCGAACCGTGTCCGGGAAAGTGCTTGAACGTCGCGATTATGCCCTGATCTTCCAGCCCCGATGCAAAGGCGCGAGCCAACAATACCGTACGCGCGAGATCGGAGCCAAACGACCGCGTTCCGATCGCAGTGTCGCACTTCTCGCGCGCCAAATCTATGACGGGAGCGAAGTTGACCGTAAATCCGGCGCGCCGAAGATCGAACCCGGTCTGCTGGCCCGCATCCCGCGCTAAGATCGGGTCGCTCGCTGCACCGAGCGCCATCATCGGCGGAATTGTTTCTATGCCTTCGTGCAGCCGCGCGACTCGGCCGCCTTCTTGATCGACGGCAAGTACCGGCGGGACGCCGTGCAGGCAACGCAGACAATCGGTCAAGGATCGAACGCCGGCCAGCGTGCCGGCATTTCGCGCGAAGAGCACGTAACCGGCAAATTGCGCGCGTTCGAAATGACGGGCCACGTCGCCGTCGAGCGAGATGCCGTCGAAACCGACAAGCAGCACGCCGCGCGCTAACCGCTCGACCTCGCTCATTCGAGCAGCAGTCCGGTGGCGCGATCGAAAAGGCACACGTCGCATTCCTCGAATGCTAGCCGCACGTCTGCACCGGTCGCCGCCGCATCGGCCGACCCTATTCTGGCCGCAATGATTCCGGCCGCCGTGTCCACGTAGACATAGGCGTGCGGTCCGGTCGCTTCGCGGCGGATAATTCTGCCCGAAAGCCGTCCGTGCGGGTCGAGCCGAACGTGCTCCGGGCGAATGCCCGTCACCACACCATCATGAATACCGTCGAGCAAATTCATGGCGCGATCGCCGAGAAATGCGGCCGTACGGGAGGTGCGCGGTGCGTCGTATATACGTTGCGGATCGCCGGTATCTTCGATTACGCCCGCAACGAGGACGAGCAATTCGTCTGCGACGGCGAAGGCCTCGGAATGATCGTGCGTCACATAAACGATAGGACCGCCGAAGCAGTCACGGACGCGCACGAGTTCGTTCCGCAATCGCGCGCGAAGCTCCGGATCGAGATGCGCGAGCGGCTCGTCGAGCAACAGCACGGCCGGTTCGGAAAGTAACGCGCGAACGATCGCCACGCGCTGACGTTCGCCGCCGGAAAGGACTGCAGGCATGCGGTCCAGGTGAGCCGCGATATCAAAAAGCCGGGCGAGCGGCATGATGCGTTGCAATCCCAGACGATTGCGAACCGCAAACGAAAGGTTCGCGCGCACGCTCATATGAGGGAAGAGCGCGTCGTGTTGAAAGACGAGAGCGATCCGGCGTTCTTGTGCGCTGCGCTCCCCGATATCCGTGGAACCGAGCGCGATTTCTCCGGAGGTTCCGCGGATCAACCCCGAGACGATGCGCAGCAGCGTACTTTTGCCCGCGCCCGAAGGGCCGATGACCGCGAGCGTGCGACCGGCTGGAACGTCGAACGACACGTCGCACAATGCGGGGTGCCGGGAACGAGAATAGCGATGCGAAAGGCGGGTAACGCGGAGATTTTCCCACGCGACGCCCACGGCGCTACTTCAAGCGGATGGTTTGAGCGACGAGCCGACCGTCCACTTCATACACCGAAATCTCGACGGACTGGCCGCGCCGTAAGTCGGAAAAAGTCCCATACTGCTTGCGTCGATAGATAGCGGTGCTCGGAATAACCGCAATCGCGATGATATCGCGACTCCTGGCGCGTAACGAAATCATGCCGCCCGAGTAATCGACGCTCTCGATGACGCCGCGAACCACACCCGCATCGTGAGCGGTTTTTCCTGATTCAAGCGAACGATAGACCGGGTTCGGCGCCGGACCGGCAAGCGTAAAGGAAGGTACCGCGGCCATGAGGGCGATGAGAAGTAAAGAAAGCACTGTGGATTTCGGCATGTTGCTATCTACAGAACGCGATGCGCCGGGATTCCGTTTCCAAGGCCGCCTCTTCTTATGCTACGGCCGCGCGATACGCATCGCGGGCCGCGATTGCGTCGCCGCCCTCGCGGCGCGCCCGGTCGATCAGATCGCGCAGCGCGATCACGGATGCGTCATCCGCGCGCTTTCCCGAGAGCACCAAACGCAACGCAATCAAGGTAAGGTCCGGAGTTCGCGCGCCCAATAGTCGCATTCCCTCGTAAAACGGCAGCGCTTTCGGTTCGTTCGCCGGCTTTGCAAGCAGCGCGCGCACCACTTCGGCTCGTGACGGCGTGCCGTCGAGAAGATACCGGTCGATAGGCTCGAAATCCATGCAATCGTGTTCGCCACGCGCCTAGCGCTGCTCTTTATGCTCTCGGTTGCGACCATGGGCGCCGCCCCGAAGGAATCGCTTCCGCATCTGCTCGACCGCATGCGTTCCAGCGGTGGACCGGCGTGGAGGGCACATCTTGCATCCACATCGCTGCTGCGCGCCGGAGGGGAAACCACTCGCGTTACGAGCGATTCGCAAGGCGTTCGTTTTGTCACGTACGAGTGCGCCGCATCGATATGCGACGGCGAATACTTCGATGGCGAACGGCTCTATTCGGTCGATATGAACGGCACGTCGCTGCCGCAGTCGGATCTGGGCGACATGTTCTTACGCGCCGAACGAACGATCGCATCGCATACGTTCCTCGCCCCGGAATTCGCCGATAACGGAGGACGGATCTCCGACGACGGCATTACGACGATCGCGAGAAAGCCCTATCGCACGCTGCTCGTAGCCGACGGCGCAAGCGTCCCGATCGAAATTTTCGTCGATCCTACGACGGCGCTTATTCGCTATATGCGCGACGTCACCGGGGAAACGACGCTCGAATACCGCGATTACCGCCGCATCGGAGATTCACTCCTGCTGCCGTTCGTGGTGGCGAGAAACGGAAGCGTGCTGGAACGTTACGAAGAGCGCAGCATTCGCGCCGGCGCATTCTCGCAACCGCGCGGTCTCGTTCCGTCGTTTGCGGGCCCTCCAAAGGCGATTGCGACCGATCCGAGCCGTTCCATTCCGCTCTTCAGCTGCCGCATCGGCGGTATTGCGACGACGTGCCTGCTGGACACGGGCAACTCGGGCCTCGCGATCAGTGACGAACTTCGCGCGCAACTGCACGCTCCGATTGTCGGAGCAATTCAAGTTCGTGGAATCGGCGAATACGCGGCTGAAATCGTTCGCGCAGGTCCGCTCGATGCCGGAAATGCGACGTTCCCCGAGGCAAATTATGTCGTGCTTCCGGACATACACCGTTTCGGCTACGATGCCGTGCTGGGCGCCGACATTCTCGCATCGACTCCGGTCCGGATCGATGCCTGGGCTCACCGCATTACCTTCGGAGCCGGCGACACCGTCGCTGCTTCGAGCGTGCCGCTCCATTTTCTCAATTTCGTTCCGATCGTCGCGGTGCAGTTGGGAAATCTGGGCGCGCAGCTCGCACTCGATACCGGAGACGAGTCGAGCATCAATCTTTCGTACGATTTCTATAACGCGCATCGAAACTTGTTTGCGACAACGCAGCAGCGCATCGTCAACGGCGTCGGCGGTTCGAGCATCGAGCTAATCGGAAACATCCCTGAAGTACGCATCGGAAACATATCGGTACACGACCAGCCGATCGGTACGACCACGACGCTGCAGAGCACGGCGTACGGACACTTGGGTGCAGCGTTCCTCGGTCAGTTCACGATCCTCTTGGACTACGCGAAGAGCCGCGTCGAGTTCACGAAAACATCGCCCGGCTCAAGATAATCGCGCGCATTTCTTTTAAGAATGTTCTGCGGGACAGCGAGCCGAGGCCTCGAAGGTCGGCTTAGCGATGAAGTTCTATGGGGCGATGGTCCTCGCTTGCGTTCTATCATCTCGTGGTCTTGTTGCGGCTTCGCCCGTACGGTTGGACGAATGTACGATTGTGGCGGTTGAGATGGTAGACAACGTCGACTCCGCGACCGCGCACGCGGGCGACTTTTTCCGTTTCCAAACCGTCAACGCCGTTACTGCCGGCAACAACGTAGCTATTCCGGCGCGGACGTACGGATACGGCATCGTATCGATCGCTTCGGCGGCCGGACGCAGCGGACGCCCGGGCAGTTTAGTGCTCGAACCGCGATACCTCGTGCTTCCCGGGAACAGGAAGCTTGGAGTCGTAATGAACCACAACACCGCAACTTTGGAACGCAGCGGCGCGACGGGCAACATGCCCGGTTATCTCGGCGCCATTCCAATTGCGGGCGTCGGCGCAGTAATCGGCGTGTTCAACTATTTTCACAACGGCAAGAACATTATCGTCTCGCGCGGCACGCTTTTCACGGTTTTTCCAAGCGACGATCCATCGGTAGAGCGCTGCCAAAGCCATCCCTCCTACTAGAAAGCGAGAATTAGCTCAGCTCGTCGTCGCTACGGGCCTTGTGTGCATTCGCACACTGCGGCCCTAGGCTCCTAGATCTGAGCTAATTCTCGCTTTCTAGCGGTTTTGGAACTCAGTTATCTTAGGTTTTCGTTTGCGTGGAGAGCAGTTGTTACATGGAGCGGAAGCGGCGCGGGAAACGGCTGGCGTATTTTACGAATTCGTTCGATGGTTTAGCCATTGGGATGTTAGCGCGGCGACGTAGGCTGGGTAGTCGCGGTGGGGAGCGTGGCTGCAGCGATCGAGAATTATGCGGTCGACGGAACCGCTGCTGCGCATTGCTATGGAGTCGATTTGGGCCAGCGTCCCGTATCGGTCGTCCGTTCCCTGGATGCACAGCGCAGGAGCGACGATCGACGGCAGAACGCTTGAAATATCCCACGATGCAAAGTCTTTGGAAAGCCAGATATCGTTCCAGCCGTAAAACGTTCGGTCGACGTCAGCGTGATATTTGGCGAGACGTTCGCGCAGAGAGCCTTCGCGATACTCTGCGCCGATCTCCGCGATACTCCGTACCGAAAGAGCCTCTACCATAACGTGCGGCGCTTCGAGAATTATCGCGGCTGCTTTGAGCGGAAACGTTGCGGCGAAGATCGATGCGATCGATGCGCCGTCGCTGTGTCCGTAGAGAACCGGACGCTCTATCGCAAGCGCTCGGAGAAATTGCGGTAAAACGGTCCTGGCCTCATCGTGCATATACGTCGGCGTTCGCGCCTCATGAAGCGTTTCGGAGAAACCGTTTCCGTAACGCGAATACACGATTCCGCGATGTTGCGTGCTTGCGCAAAGCCGGTCCGGATAATCGCGCCACAAAGCGGCCGAACCTAATCCCTCATGCATGAACACAATCGCCGGCAGGCTCGACGACCCGCCGATCGAGCGGTACTCTAACGTTCGTCCCGCCACGCATATGCGCGCGGTTGCGTGCAGAACCACCTGCGAGACCCCTCGCTAGAGAAGCGAAATACCGGCGTCTTGTTCTCCCGGGACGGGCTGCTCTTGCGTTGCATTTTCCGTCGGCAGACCGTGCTTCTTCCATTCGTCGATTCCGCCGGAGAGCAGCACCGATTCTCCGTAGCCGCTGGCGACAAGACGCTCTCCAACTGCTTCCGCGGTCGCTTCATCGTCCGCGCAGAGTACGATCTCGCTCTCCTTCGGCAGCGGAAGACTTAGCGTATCCGCCTGGAGCAGTTTGCTGGGATCGTACCGCAATGCTCCGCGAATCTGTCCGCCGTGATGATGCTTGCGAATGTCGAGCACGGGAGTCGTCGCGCTAAAAAGCTGCGGTTCGATCGTCTTCATCCTCCGTTCATACCCCAGCAAGGTCTGATAGCCTGGTGAGGTTGTTAACTACAGGGAAGGAGCGGACGGTCGGCCAGGCCGTCTAGATCGGGATTGCGCGTTCTTTGCGGGCGTACGGGCGACGCCCGTTACCGAGCGTGAAGCGCACGGAGGAGTATTAGGAAGGTTCTGCGATTATCGCCAATCGCTGTATCGGCAAGCCCGTTTAGACGTATACTGAGCAACGAGCATGTTTCGCAAACGCAACGGGCACTCATCGGTCGATTATTTGCTTTCGACCCTGAGCCCGCAAGAGGTCGCAAGGTCCGCAACGGCATATGCGGCCGCACGAGACCGGAAGATTGCAATCGGCGAGATCCGGCGCGCCGCTGCGCGCATGGCGCCCGATGAACGCGCTCAATTTGCTCTCTCAACGGGATGGAACGTCCCAAGCGATCGAGATGCTTTTCCGATTGTGGACCCTACGCTCAGCGCCGATGCGCTCGTAGCGGAGATCGACCGGGAGCCGGAACGCGCCGTTGATTGCTTCGCCGCTTTTCTCGAACAGAATCCCCGCACGATCCACGCGCTCGACCCGAGTTCCGTACGCGAGATATTAACACCGGTGATCCGAGCCCGCCACTCCGAAGCGCAGCAACGGGACGCCTTCGATAGTCCGTACACCAACGAACTGCTTGAGGCGCTTCCGGGCGGCATCCGGCCGCGTTTGCAGAAACTGCCGCCCGTATCAGCAAAAAAGCGTGCCATCGCGCTCGGTGCGCTAACGGTAACCGTACTGGTCGTGCTCTTTGCCTGGAGCACGAGGAGTGTAAACTCTCATCAAAGCGACACATACCCCACAACCGTTGCCGCGCTCGTTCGCCAAAAGCACCCTGCACTGCGGCATCTCCGCCACGCAACCACTGCTGCCCATCGGCCCCGCCCGCACAAATCGGCGGCAGTAATTCGGCCCCATCACCATGCAACGGCCCGAGCGCTTTCTCCGCGGCGAATCGCGACCGTACCCTCGCGCCGCCCTGCGGGTGCGAAGTGGAAATTCGCTCCAAATCGCAATCCCTTTATCCACGAGACATCGTTCGTGCGGACACATTCCGCCGCAGCGAAGGTCGTGCGCAGCGCGTCGGTCCTCGTCGCGAAAGCGGAGCCGCAGATGGTCCAACGCGCTCGCACCATCGTTTCGTCGTACCTTTCCTCGATAAGGAGCGGGGACACGGGCGGCGCTCTCGCGAGTCTCGGCCTAAAACCGGACGCACCGTTGAGCAATCTTTCCGAGAGTACCATCCTGGCCGGCCGAACGGGTTTCCGTATCGTCGAAAGTGCGTTACGTGACGGCGCAAAGAGCGCCAAGGTCGACGTAGAGATCTCGTCGCAGCGCGGGCGTTACTTTGGCGTCTACACGGTCGTCGCGGACGGAACGTCGGCGCGCATCGCAGAGCATACGATCATTCCGGAAACACCGAGGCTTCGGCAATAGCTTCGCGGCGAAGCGTAGGATGCGCGTTTTTTTTCGACAATCGAGGAACGAGCGTCATGATCGACGATTAGCAAGGTTCGCGAATACTCCGGAGGGATCGCCGCGGTTTGAATTTGCCCGATCTTTTTAAGCGCTTAGGACCGGGGTTTGTAACCGGCGCTTCCGACGATGATCCCGCCGGGATCGGCACGTACGTGCAAACCGGAGCGCAGTTCGGCTACGCGCAATTGTGGATTGCGCTTTTTTCCTTTCCCGTTATGGCGGCGGTTCAGGAGATGTGCGGACGGATCGGCATGGTGACCGGCCAGGGACTGGCATCCGTGATTCGCCGTAACTATGCACCGCCCGTGCTGCTCTTTATCGTCGGGATTCAAGTCGTCACGAACACCATCAATATCGGCGCAGATCTCAGCGCGATGGCCGAATCGACCGAACTCCTGTGGCACGTTCCTTACTATGCGTTGCTTTTAGCAGCGACGTTTCTAATAAGCGCTCTGATCGTGCTCGTTCCCTATCGCTATTATGCCGCCTATCTGAAATTCGTCGCGCTCGCTCTTTTGACGTACGTCGTTTCGGCATTCACGGTGCACGTCGATTGGAAGCAGGTCGCCCTAGCAACGGTCGTGCCGCACTTTGAATGGAGCAAAGGCTTCGTGTTGACCCTCATCGCCGTTTTTGGGGTGACGATTTCTCCGTACGAATTCTTTTGGCAAGCAAGCGAAGAAGTCGAGGAACTCGTTTACGATAAAAAGATACCCGCCGCCGGTAAGGGGCGCCCAAACACCTCAAAAGCGGACGTGCGAATTTTGCGGAACGATACGATCTTCGGCATGTTTTTCTCTAACGCGATCACATTCTTCATCATCATTACGGCGGCGGCAACTCTGCACGCCCACGGACATACCGACGTGCAAAGCGCGACGCAGGCGGCCCAAGCGCTTCGGCCGCTAGCCGGGCCCCTTACTTTTATTCTGTTTACCGCCGGAATTGTGAGTTCCGGACTGCTGGCAATTCCGGTAATGGCAGGTTCGTCTGCATACGCGGTCGCCGGCGCATTCGATTGGCCGCGAAGCCTCGGGACCCCATTCTGGCGCGAGTGGCGTTTTTATGGAATTATTGTCGCCTCATGCTTTGTCGGCTTGCTCGTGAACGCTACGCACGTGCCGCCGTTTAAACTTTTGTACTATTCTGCCGTACTCAATGGCATCGTTTCACCGCCGCTTCTCTTTATCGTTACGCAGATCGCCGGAAACGGGAAGATAATGCGCGAGCAGGCCAACTCGCGGTTCAGCAACTTTGCGGGATATTCGCTTTGCGCGTTTATGTCGCTCGCGCTAGCCGGATTCGTTATTCTATCGGGAGGGAAGCCCTGATCGGCGGTTTCACCTCACTCACGCGGCGCATTCCTAATCGGCTCTTTATCGCATTTAGCACGACAACACGATATGCTTCAAGAATACATCGATCACGTTAGGAGTCCACTATAATGCGAACTCTCCGCAATCTTTTCATTCCTGCGGCGCTTGTCGCCGCTATTGCGATCCCCTACGGCGCCTCTGCGCAGACGACCCCGATCGCTCCGGTTTCCGCCCCGGCATCGTGCGGCGAACACCGCGGTTCGGGCCACAATCCGATGCGAAGAATTCGGCTTACCCCGGCGCAGCACGCGCAGATCAAGCAGATCCGGGAATCATTCCGTTCGCAATATCCCTGCGGTTCGAAACCGCCTCGTCAAGCTCGCACGCAGATGCGCAACCAGATTCTCAACATACTTACCCCTGCACAGCGCGCCCAATACGAAGCCAACAGCAGGCCGGCATAGAAGCCCTACCGGCGACCCGCTAGCGCGACTTCGTCACTTCTTCCGGAGTGACGAGCGGTCCGTGGTTCCCCCATGAGGTACGCTCGTGGTCGATAACCGCCGCAATGTCGGCGTCATTTAATTGCGAACCGAAGGCCGGCATCTGCGAGGAATATTTCGTTCCGTCAATGGACTTTCCGGAAAGGCCGTGCAACACGATGCGGATGTGATCGCCTGCGTCCCGTCCATTGACCACCGGGTCGCCGACAAGGGAAGGAAATGCTCCCGGAACTCCCGCTCCGGCTGCGCCATGGCAGGCTTGACAACTTTGCGCGTAAACGGTAGCACCATGTGACGCATAGTCGAATCCGGCTACGTTCTTGCTGCCGGTCGCGCGATTGGGACCGACCGCCGCTTCGGCACTCGGTGCGAGCGCCGTACCGGGTGCATTTGCCGCAGCTAGAGCCGGGTTCGATGCGTACGTCGGCGTCTGTGCGAAGGCCTCGGGCGTACGGAAATACTCGAGGCCGTACCATGCCGCCCATCCCACGATAACCGCGAAAAACACCCAGGTCCATACGGGGACCGGACCCGCAGATTCCGCCCTCACCGGATCGAACGGCTCGTCGGCTCCAAAGGCGTTGATGTTCAAATCCACGACGCCCCGGACGCTGGAACCGGCACGCAATCCGGTAACGGTAATACCCGGACCGTTCGTCACCACAAACGGGATGTCGCGAACGCCGACCGTTCCCATCGCGTCCGCTGCGTGAATATGGAGGATGTGATCGCCGTCGCGCAGTTGCGACGTATCGATGCGGCATTGCGCCGGAGGCTTGTACCTGCCGATCGGTTCCGCATCGTTGTCGAGGTAAACGGCAATGGACACCGGATCGAGCGGGGTGCGGTTCTCGAAATCCATCACCGATTGTCCTTTAGGATAAGGTTTTTCGGATGGTCGTCGTTCGTTTCGCCGGGACGTGCGATCCAGTAGGAGGCCGCCGCAATCGTCCAAAGAGTTGCGATTGCGCCGACAACCACAACCGCCCATCCGAGCACGTCGTTGCCTTGCGGCTGCATCTCCATGTTCATGGCTTCCGTGTCGCTTTAGAGAGCGGCACTTGCTGGAGCGAATGCAAATAAGCGACAAGGTCTTTAGCCCGTTGCGTTGCGATGACGACTTCATTTTTCGGGCCGAAATCGGGCGGTACCGGAATAACGAGATCCTGCGGATCGGCTTTTGTCTTGACCGTAAAAAGCCACGTGTACCGCGGCATAATCGATTCATTCACCACGGCCCGCGGATCCCATAAATGGATGTATTGCCACGTATCGCTGGGCTGCCGGTTCCCGATGTTCGTAAGGTCGGGTCCGTTTCGATGGTCCCCGAGCAGCTCCGGAGTGCTGAACGCATAATCGCCCGCAACCGACGGGCGGCCGAATACAAGGTCTTGCTTGAGCGGCCGGACGTTCTGCGTATGGCAATATTCGCAGCCCTCGCTCACGTAGACGTCGCGGCCGTCGCGTTCTTGCGAAGTAGGAGGTCGCAGACCCGAGGTCGGAGGCGTCCTCGATAAAACGATTCCGGGAATAACGCCCATGGCAATGGCCAACACACCATAAACTACGGCAGAGGCGATCACAATCGTCCACACATTGTTCATGCCGCGATTCATGCTTTCACCGCCTCACGCTGCCAACGCGTGCTCTCCCGCGACGCGCCGATCGTCATAAGGTAGACGTTGTATGCAAAGATGATGTGCGCCAAGAACATCATAGTTCCGGAGATCGCACGTGCCGCCCAGTATGGCGCCGTCGCTTCGACGGAGGCGATAAACGGGTTGCCTGCAGCCCAATCTAACCCCTGAAGCGTTCCACCGATGGAGAGCACGATCACGTATGCGGTTACGCCGATCGTCGCAAACCAAAAATGCAAGCCCGTCGCCAATCTGTTCGGCTCCCTGCCGGTAGCACGCGGGAGCAATGCGTAGATCGCGCCCCATGCGATGAAGGTAATGAACCCGTACATCGTCGCATGCGAATGACCGATAGTGTAGTTGGTGAAGTGCCAGATATTCTGCAGGCTGCGGAACGCCTCGATCGTGCCTTGCGTCGAGCCGGCGAAGTAGTAAAATATGCCGACGAAGATAAACGGCAGCGCGTACGATCTTCGAACCGTTTCTCCATGACCCCGCATCGTTAACGCGAAGTTCGCCGTGCCGGCCCAGACCGGAACCAGCATGCCGACGGAAAAGACGATAGCTAACGTCTGGAACCACCACGGAAGCGGCGAGAATTCAAAATGGTGCGCACCGATGATCGGATAGAACAGCAGGTTTGTCCAGAATCCTAAGACGCCCAATGCGTAAGAATAGATCGGACGGTTTAAGAGCTTCGGCAAGGCGTAATACGTCACGCCGAGTGCTAGAAACGTGAACCACATTCCGACGGCGTTATGCATGAAGAACCCTTGGACGGCAACCTGCCCGAGTCCAAACTGATACCACGGAAGAATGGCAACCACACTGAGAATCAGCGTAAAAACAAAACCGCCGATGGTATACCAGTTCGAAATATAGATCTCTCGTTCGACCCGCGCGGCGACCGTTCGCACGACGGTCAAACCCGCAAGGAAAACCGCCGCAAGGAAGACGACTTTTACGGGCCAAATCCATTCTCGGTATTCTTGATCGCCAAAGTTCATGCCGAAGTCGAGCGTTATCGTTCCGGCGGCTGCTGCAACGTTGAAGCACAATAGCGAAAGCCAGGCAAGACGCTTGGTCGCAATCGGAATACCGGACGTCCGCGCCGCCACGTAGATCACAGCGCCGGTTAAGGCAATCGACGCCCATCCGTAAAAGGTCCCGTTTGTATGAATGGCACGCAGGCGCCCGAATGACAGAAAGGGGCTCGTCGCGAGATCGGGATACGGGAACTTAAAACTGAGCAGCAGTCCCACCGCCGTCGTCAACAGCAGCCAGAACGTCGCCGACGCCGTAAAGGAGCTGAAGATCACAGCATCCTCAGGATCGCAATTGTCGCGCACGATATCAAGCTGGCGTGTCACATTTACCCCATGTCACGAATTGCGGCAGAATGCCGTATCGCCGTCCTTCGTTTCGCATTCGCGTTCTCCGGCTACAAACGCGCATTTCCAATTTAGTCCCTCGTTTTTTCCGGAGAGTTCGAGCCGTTCGGTTAGGACACCAAAGATATCGGCAGGGCTTTCGCCCTCGTTGTAACGACCGCTCCGTTCGCAACGAGCGCGAACCAAGCACAGAGTCCGGGGATAGCGCCGATTTCGACTAAACGCGCATTTTGCACGAGTAGGCCCGCGCAACAGAGCAGCACGGCAGACTGCATGCCGACGAGCGAAAACCACGAGAGCCTTCGATCGAGCAACGTAGCCGGAGGCGTTTCATCGTCGTCACCGCGTACGATCGTAGCAATCAACCGGACACCGATATGAAGGAAGTGCGCGTTCACCATCTGCCCGATCCATCCCACGAGTACGACAAAAACGTACGCGGGAGCCCACGACTTACCGAGCATGGTTCCGAAGCCCAGGACAACCGACAGAACGAGCCACGCGACGGCCGATACCACGAAGGCCTGTGGCGGCCGGTGCCGCACCGTTGCACGGCGCACGATATCGACGATGTCGAACGCGTACGCCAGCGCACCGACGCCGATAATGCCGGCGCCGAACCACCTCAAGGCGTCTTGACCGGTTCCAATCCCGATCGCGACGAACACCGGTCCAGCGAGCACCGATAACCCAAAGGCAACATGCATCCACGCAAAACGTGAACGAACGCCGCATAGCGGGCGCATCGTACGGGCAGAGACTCCGTAGACGAGCATCGTCAGCCACCCGTAGAACGCTAGGTTCGCGTGGATCCCCGGCAATCGTAGGAGCAGTGCGGCGAACCATCCGAACGCAATCGCGACGGACATCGCAGTGCCGATCAGCGCGACGATGAGGAAAAACGAAAGATTGATCGTTAACGCCCGCGCGATGGCGCGTTCCGCTTTTTCCATCGCTCTCGCACGCCAAAGCGTGCGTACGGAAACGATGTAATAACCGAGGAACGCTGCCGTGATGCACAGGGCGCCGATTACGACGAGGACGGGCGTTAAAAACCACCCAATCACGAGGAGCAGGACCCCGGCAGCGAAGGGAAGGAGCGAGCCGCGGACGATCGTTTCGTTTCGCCAACGCAGGTCCGTGAAACTGGGAACGACGTGAATCAAAATCCCGAGCGCCGACATCGTGAGCCACCCCAGCGCGACGGTATGGATCCATGCTAAAGCCGGACCGCTTAGCGTATCGACGCCCGCACGCACGGCCACAATTGTGAGAAGCACCCACGATACACCGTGCGCCAGTTGGGCAAACGCGAGTGCGCCGGGCGGTATCCAATGACGACGTTTAAGCACCATCGTTACAATACCTGAAGATTTTAGTCAAGCGACGGCGCGACCTTCGTCACTTCGGTAAATAACGATTCTTGCGCAGTCCCGGGCTGCTCGCGAAGTACGAAGCGCAGTCCTCGCCAAGACAGAACAACGACCGGGACGACCCCTCCGATGATAAAAAGGAGATCGCCCGGAAGGCGCATCCATTCCAGAAACGGCAACGTACCGCTTTGAATGTAGCTGAGTGAGCGCGCGTCGTAATATCCGTAGGCTACGGAGTGGTAGAGTTGCAGCACTCCCAGAGGAAACATCGACCCGAAGCACATCCACGCGAGGCCAATGTTTAACGACCAAAAGCTTATTTTAGGAAGCCGGTCGGACCACCGCTCCTCGGGAATCATATACCGTAAAGCAAAGAGCGTCAGGCCGACCGCTAACATGCCATAGACGCCCATCATCGATGCGTGCGCGTGGTTCAACGTCAGAGCCGTTCCAATTTCGTAATACGATACGATTGGAAGATTGATTAAATATCCAAAAATCCCGGCGCCGACAAAATTCCAAAAGCCCACTGCTGCCAAGAACATAACGGCCCAATAGTGGGGAAACTTTGAACGCGCGTGCGCGCCTTGAAGCGCGCCTAACTGCAAAAAGCTCCAAGCCTCCAGCGTTAGGAACGTAAGCGGTATCACCTCGGCGGCCGAAAACGTCGCGCCTAACGCTACGTGAATGCTCGGTTCCCCAGAGAAGTAGAGGTGATGCATGGTCCCGACGACGCCGCCCACAGAATAAATGACAATATCCAGGTATACCAGCATAAGCGCTACGCGCTCTTCGATTACGCCTAAGACGACGAAGACGAACGCCACCAAGATGGTGGTGAAAAGCTCGAGAAAATCTTCCACCCATAAATGCACGACCCAAAATCGCCAGAAGTCATTCTGCGTGAAGTTCGCGTGTGGAGCGACGAGTAGACCGACGGCATAGAATGCCGGGATGGAGAGCGCCGAGTAAAAGAAAACCCAGGGTAAGTTGCCGGCATGCTCGGTCTTTAGTCGGCCGCGTAATCCACGATAGAGAATCGCAGCCCAAAAAAACAATCCGATAACGAGCAATATCTGCCAGAATCTGCCAAGGTCGAGATAGGTGAAACCTTGATTGCCGAACCAGCTCCAACGGGGACCGATAAGACCGTGCATCCCTGCAAATTCGCCCGCAAGACTGCCGACCACGACAACTACGAGGGCGACGAGCAATGCATAAATAAGGGGCCGCTGTCCGCGTGGCTCTCGCCCGGCAATCATCGGCGCCAAAAAGATTCCGGCAGCCAGAAAAGCAGTCGCGACCCACAAAATCGCAAGCTGCAAGTGCCACGTGCGAGTGATGTTAAACGCGAAAATGCGCGCTAGGTCGAACCCAAAGAAATTCGTCAGATCGGCACGATAATGTTCCGATGCGGCGCCTACGAGTGTTTGCGCAAGAAAGAGCAACGACATGACGAGAAAAAACCAAGCACACGCGCGTTGACCGCCGGTAAGCGTTACTTGATCTGGCGGGCGGAACGAAAGCTGCTGATTCTCCTTGCCGTGCCATCCGAGAAAATTCCATCGTCCGAAGGCCGCGAAGAGCAGCCCGCTTCCACCTAATAAGACGATCAGTGAGAGAGCACTCCATACGAGGCTGTCTGCGGTAGGATGGTTTCCGACTAGCGGCTCGGATGGCCAGTTGTTGGTGTAGGAATACGATTCTCCGGGACGCTGCGTTGAGGAAGCCCATGCGGCCCACGCAAAAAACGCCGTGAGCGCATGGAGATCACCCGGGTCCGTGATCGCCTTGGGCCGCAATCCATATTTGGTCGTGGGGTCGCTAAAGTAGTCCGTGTAGTGCGTCAGTATTTTATGAAACGCGGCGCTTTGTGCGGCCGTGAATTCTAATCGGCCCGTTCCGGCGGCATAACGATTGGTACGAAAGTCGTCGATCGTACGGGAGTTTGCGCGATCAGAGTGAGCACCGCCATAAATTCGTTGGACCGCCAGCGCGGAGCGGTGCAGATAGTCTGCCGTATAGTCGGGCCCCAGATATCCGCCGTGCCCGAAGATCGAGCCGTATTCCATTAACCCGTTTTTGAGGAAAACGTCCTGGCCGCGCCGTATGTCATCGGCGGTAAAGAGAACGTGCCCGTTAGGTTCCGTAACCGCCGTTGGAATCGGCGGTTCATCGGTGTACGTGAGATACGCGAGAATGCCTAAAATGGTAAATCCAAAAAGGACCACCAGAATGGCGGCTTGCCACCAGCCGGCCGGCACCAGGAGCCCACGCCTTGCAGTAGCCACGTAAGCGTCCTGCGGCGCGATCGCATCGCGATCCTTTTTTGGGTCATGCAGGGCGAAGCAATGGGCTCCATTTCGCCGTGACGCACAATCACGTTAAGAAGGCACTGAATACCGTCCGCTATCGTCAGCAATGTCATACTGTGCTTCAAATGAGGTTGATTGCGCGTTGAACGTACGTTGTACGATTCGTATTTGAGAATAACGTACGACACGGCGTTATACCCGGGTGCTTGAAGCACTGATCGATCAAAACTACGCGAAGCTGCATATTGAACGCGGCTGCTAGCACAAAAATTTCCGCGCTCCGGAGGCTGTTTTTGCGCGTACGATCCTGCAGCGCGGCCCGGTGGGCTGTTGACAGATATGGCGGCGCGTGATATTTAAGCAGTTACTTAACTATGCTTGCCGAAGAACCTACGCTTGACCTCGTATTCCAGGCCCTCGCCGACCCGACGAGGCGCTTCATCGTCGATCGCCTTACGCACGGTCCGGCGACGGTCAGCCAACTAGCCCGGCCGTTCAAGATGTCCCTGCCTGCCGTGCATCAACACCTCCGCGTGCTGGAGACAAGCGGCTTGGTGCGTTCCGAGAAGATCGGACGCGTTCGAACGTGCCACGTTGAAACGCGCGTTCTGCGAAGCGCGGAGCAATGGATAATCCAACGTCGGACGGTCTGGGAGAAACGCCTCGATCGTCTCGGCGAGTATTTAGCGAACCAGGAACCCTCATAACCAAATAAGGAGCGCAGCATGAGCCAACCCTCGGTCGTTCACGGTACATTTGTCATTGAACGCGCGTTTGAAGCGACGCCGACGCGCGTGTTTGCGGCATTCTCGAGCAGCGAAGCCAAGTCGCACTGGTTCGGCACCGACGACATCGACCAGCCTTCGATCGGTTTGCAAACGGATTTTCGTATCGGCGGCCGAGAAAGTTGGAGCGCCGACGGCCCCGACGGCAACGCCTACAAGTTCGAAGCCTCGTTCGAAGATATCGTCACCGACAAACGCATCGTCTCGACGTATAAGATGTGGCGCGGTGAGGACCTTATCTCCGTTTCCGTCGCGAGCGTCGACTTGCGGCCCGAAGAAAATCGAACGCATCTCACCTACACCGAGCACGGCGCATTCATCGATGGTCGCGATGAGCCAAGTATTCGCGAACATGGAACGCGCGAAATGTTCGGAACCCTCGCTAGATACATTGAAGCAAAGCAACGTGTCTAAACGACGCGATCCGCGCTGGCCCTCGCTCATTGTTTTATGCGTGGGTATACGGTCGTTCAAATTCCGGACGAAGGTGCGAGTTCGACTCGAACGGTGTTGTTTGGAGCGATTAGTATCGTGCTCTTCGCCGCATTTCTTTTCCGCCAGGCAACGGTAACGAACCCGCTTCTGCCGCTCGCGACCTTCCGGTCGCGTAATATTTGCGGCAGCAACATTCTGCAGGTACTGATCGCAGCAGGAATGTTCGGATTCTTCTTTTTGGACTCGCTCTATCTGCGGCGCGTGCTCGGGTATAACGCAGTCTCGACCGGCATTGCTTTTCTTCCGGTGACCGTCGCTGTCGGTGCGTTTTCCTTGGGTTTGGCCGCACAACTTGCAGCGCGTTTTGGAGCGCGCTTGATGGTCATTACGGGAATTAGCTTGGCGGCAGCGGGTCTCTTCGTATCCACGTTCGCACCATTGCAAAGCAGCTATTTTGCAAGCGTATTTCCGGCGATGCTTTCGATCGGTATCGGCATGGGTTTATCGTTTCAAACGGTGATGATGTTTGCGATGTCTGACGCAACGCCGAAAAATTCCGGAGCGGCAATTTCACGGTCTTAACCCCCGATGCGCTCGCGAATCAGCCTGAGACCGTCGATCGATGGCCACCTAGCGACGCGATTTCAGCGGCATGACGGCAACCGTTGCGGGCAACGTTCGCGAAGGAATTTTCCGCTCGGCTTGCGCGCGACGCTGTGGGCCAAACGTGCTGGTAGGAAACCGCAGCATTTATTTCCTAGTTGCTCGGTGTATGCGTAAAGTCAATACACGAGACCTCACTCCGCTCACTTGGTCGTCACCCAAGGGCTCGTTTTCCGGCTCCGGGCTTGGGCTATCCGAGGCGCTCGGCCGCGACGCGGCATCGACCGATCTCATGAAGCGCCATCCCTTTGACGTGGAAATTATGACGGTACACGCGGGAAAAAAGCCGTATCCGTACCACTCGCACAGCGCGCAGTGGGAATTCTATCACGTCATTTCGGGCCGCGGGTCGGTCCGCGACGAAAGCGGGACAACGCCGATTGAGTCGGGAGATGCGTTTCTCTTTCTGCCCGGAGAAGCGCACCAATTCATCAATGACGGAACGGAAGATCTGGTCGTGTACGTCGTCGCCGACAACCCGGTCGGCGAATCGTGCTACTACCCCGATAGCGGAAAGTGGGGCGTGCGATCTCCCGAGCGCGCGCTGCTGCGATCCGAACCGTTAGATTACTTCGACGGCGAAGAGTAAGCGCCGTTAGGATCGCTTTTTCATGAGCGTGTGCAGCGCACTGTGCGAACCTTTGTGGGCCTTACAAATAAGGTGGCCGCAGCTAAACTGCTTGCAGCGCTCGCGCCCCATGTCTTCACAGCCTGCCATCTGACACGGCCGGCGGTCGGCGGCCGCCACGCGCGACCATTTGCGCTTAATTCGAACCACAACGTCGACGCCTTACGGTGACGTTGAAGCAAATCCTTGGCGACCTGAAATGTGCGCACTCGCGGCATAATGGTCGTGCAGTCCGAAGAATTTTTATGGACGTTCCGAAACGGCGCCGGCGTGCGGCCGCGGGTCATGAGCGGGCAAAGAACAATAGCGGTCTGAAATCGTGGTTGTCCGCGGCCCGCAAAGCCGCGATGTATTGCGCCCGGGTCTCGCTGGCGCTGATGAGGCTTACCCGGCCCCATGTGAACGCCGGCTTCCCCAATTGGGGGCCAAAAGGTCGCCAATCGTGGCTCGACGACTGCTACCGCGACGATATCGACGACGTGATCATCGACGTGCCGGGCGGCCGCATCGACGACCTAGGCGTAGAGCTCGATACGCTCTTTGCTCTTTTCGACCTTGACTTCGATGGTCACGGTCTCCGAGGCGAAGATTTCCCGTCGCCGCATCCTGCGGCTGGAAATCCACGCGCGCTTCGTGCGCGCGCCAGCTTCGCCGGTTCTTTCCCGCATACACAACTATAAATAAGAAGGCACCCCGGTGGGGCGCCTTTTGATTTATGGCTCCGGGTGCTCGACTCGAACCAGCGACCCGTTGATTAACAGTTAGGGGCAAGCCGTTTCCGCATGTGTCCCCACGAGTCCGCTGACAGCAGTATTTTCACTATTTTTATGCGGGCTTTTACACGAGCTCGGATCCGCCCACATCTCCCTGTTTCCGCACGATTCCGCAGCCAAATGTGTGCGCAACTGTGTGCCCCCACACTGCGCCGGTGACAGAACGCAGCTGGCACGCTAGTGATGGCGATCCACGCAGTACGGGTAGCCGTCGAAGCGTGTCAAGCGGGACGGTTTGAGAGGAAACGCGCTAGCCTTCCGAGCCCCACGCAAAACAGGCTATGGCGGTGTTATATACGTAAGCGTCGGTCCGAGGCCGTCTTGACGGATCGCGGTAGGGACGCGCATTGCTGCGCGCCCCCGCACAGAACCGAGCGTGCAGAATTCCCGCACTCGGCTCCTACCTTGGGTGATTGGCGGCAAATCGGTCTTGCGGCCACGGATGAATGACGCGCGGTTTGGGGAGCCACGTGTTGACCAAGCTCGCCATAGTGCGCCAGGGTGTATACGCATTCTGACTGCGTCGCGAAAGTGCGTGACGCCAGAGAAGCGTAACTCGATGTCGGAAGTTGCATAGCGCTGGTCCATTGGTCGGAACGGCGTGGTACGCGAAGTACCCGCGCACGACTGATTGCAACCAGCGTCCTTGATCTTCCGTCGTCTCGTGCATGCGCTTGCGGAGCTGCTCTCGTATCGCATGCAGCGTTATTCGCATACGATCGGAACGCGTTTGACGACGAAGAAGGAAGCTGCCTTTGCGAGACTTGCCGCAGATATGAAGAAAGCCCAGAAACGCGAACGGTTCCGGTTTCTTTCTGCCACTGCGCCTTCGCCTCTCATCTGCCCACCGTCCAAATTCAATCAGTCGCGTCTTTTGTGGGTGCAGTTCAAGCGAGAACATGGCGAGACGTTTCTTGAGTTCAGACATCAGCTTTGTGGCATCGTTGTAACGCTGCGCGCCAACGACGATATCGTCGGCATACCTCACCACAACGACGTTTCCGATGGCGTTTTTCTTGCGCCAGCGGTCAACCCAGAGATCGAAGCAATAGTGTAGGTAGACGTTTGCGAGTAGCGGCGAGATCACGGACCCTTGAGGGGTCCCTTTCGTCGTTGCCAGCGCGTTTAACCCATCCATCACTCCGGCCTTGAGCCATTTTCGTATCAGCCTGATGACCCGATTGTCGCCGATGCGGAGTTCCAGGAAACGGATAAGCCAATCGTGGTTCACCGTATCGAAGAACGCCCGGAGGTCGGCGTCAATTATCCAATTCACAGGCGTTCGCGTAATCGCGTATGCGAGTGCATCGAGCGCGTCGTGTTGCCCTCGGCCAGGTCGAAATCCATACGAGAAACCGAGGAAATCCGCCTCGTAAATCTCGTTGAGCATTTCAACCATCGCTCGTTGAACGATTTTGTCCTCCAGCGACGCGATGCCGAGCGGACGCTCACGACCATCCGGCTTCGGAATCATCTTCCGCCGAGATGGAAGCGCGCGATACGCTCCGCGATGAACGCGCGCATGGAGTTCAACGATGTGCTCGTCGAGGCGTTCTCCATACGCTTCCCATGTCACGCCATCGATTCCCGGAGCCGCATTTCGTTTCAGTAAGAAATACGACTGTCGGAGAAGTTCGAGCGTGAGATGATGCATGAGTGCCGTGAAACGCAGCTTCGGCTGCTCCTTGGCGATTTTCCGCACGCGCGCAAGACCGCTTGACACGCTCTCCCGGCACTGCGTCCGGCGCGTGGTAGTCGTGCTCGCGTTTCCCTTGGCATCTCCCCTTTGCTCCGTTGACTCCGCAGCCGTCATCGCGGCCTTGTTCGCCAACTTCATCGCTCGTATGGGAGATTCTGACTTCTCGGAACCGTTCATCATCGGCTCGTGGCGATTCGCCTTTTCGATGCGGACCAGCGGCAAACGCCCCGGCCAGTTCCGAGATATCCCGGTTCCCGAACAAGGAACTTCTGCGCATGCCGGGTTCTACGACCACGCCGGGTCGAGAGCGCTCTTGCGGTTGCGAGCGTCCTCGTGTTGCCTTCCGCATTGACCAAGGCGTCGGCACCCAGAAGGTAGTTTTCGAGGCTCAATGGCCGGCCTGCGCATGCCCCGACCGACGCTTCGCCCACGTCCTCGCGGACGTCAACGCACGGCTTGGGGTCGATATGATTCGCTACATCTTTATCGTCAGAGACTTTCACTCTATATTCCTTGCCGGTCTCCCGGCGCACGGTCAA
>JALYTY010000024.1 GCA_030854045.1 Vulcanimicrobiota bacterium
CCTGTGGCTCCGGCGGCATCCTTCGCGCTCACGAGTTCCTCGTCTTTAATTCCGATGAAGCAAACAATTGAGGCAGCTAGCGAAAGCAGCGCGCAGATGCCCGCTATTGCGGCGAAGCCGGTGTTGAACGAATCGTTTGAAATGCGCTGCAGCGCTGCGTCGTTGAATCGCGCGCCTGCAAGACGATCGCGTTGCGCGATTGCGGCATCGCGCTGCACGGACGTCGCGTGAATGCGTTGAAGGTTTGCGTCAAGACGGGCGTTATATGTGGCGGCGAGAACGGCCGTGAGGCTCGCAATCGCTAACAATCCGGCGACTCGTGAAACTGCGTTGTTGATGCCGGAGGCAACGCCGACGTGCCGCGCGCTCACCGCATCCATGATTCCGGCCGTCAGTGGCGCGACCACGATTCCCATTCCTAGCCCGATGAGAAGTATGCCGGGAAAGAAACCGACAAGGTACGCCGCATTTCGCTCCAGCAGTGCGAGCAAAGCGAACCCGCACGCAACAATGATTGGTCCAATCGTAAGGACCGTGCGCAGCCCGATTTTGGCGCGCAAAATCGAACCGAATCGAGCGAGGCCTGCAACCCCGCCGATCATCGGCAGCGTGGCAAACGCCGTCTGCGTTGCGCTATAGCCGTGCGCTTGGATCATCGCGAATGGCATCTCGTAGAACAAACCGCCGAGCGCGCCGTAAAGCGCGAGCGTCGCGATGTTCAGGCTGGAAAAGGTCCGCGACGAGAAGATATCGGGCGGAACGAGCGCCGCTTTCGCGCGCGATTCGTGAAACGCAAACCACGCAAGCAGCAAGACCGCGATCGCGACGCAGGCGAGGATGCGCCAATCGCCCCAGCCCGTTTGCGTTGACGCGATCAACGCATAGGTGAGTGCGCCCAAACCTCCGGTTGCGAGTGCTGCGCCGAAGATATCCAGATACTTCGGTGCGCGATCGTCGCGGCTTTCCTGAATTGCATGCAGGCTCGCGTACAGAACGAGCATTGCAAGCGGAACGTTAATCCAAAATACCGAGCGCCACCCGAGCGTGTCGATCAGTATTCCGCCCGCCATCGGACCGAGCGCCGACGTTAACGCTCCGAACGAAGACCACGCCGCAAACGCTCTGCCGCGAGCGGTTCCCGTAAAATGCTCGCCGACGATTGCCAGGCTTGCCGGAACCAGCAGCATACCGCCGATGCCTTGAACGACTCGCGCGCCGAGCATCGATGCGATCGTCCAGGAAAATGCGCAGGCGACGCTTCCGATAGCAAATAGAATCGTCCCGGCGATAAAAATGCGCCGGCGTCCGTAGCGGTCTCCGAGCGCGCCGCCGAGCAGCATCAACGCCCCAAGCACGAGCGTGTAAAGTTCGACGATCCAAGTAACTGCGCTCGCGCTTGCATGAAATTGCCGTTGGATCTCGGGAAGCGCGAGCGTTACGACGGAACCGTCGATGAATGCGAGACTCGACGCCGCTATCGTCGCGAGTAGAACCCAAGCATCGCGACTGCGTGCATTCATATCGCGCACCTACGGCGCAGGTTGCAGCCTCACCCGCTCGAATCGAGCCGCTATGCCCTTTTCAGGGAATGTATGCGTGGTCGAACACCCGGCAGTCGCCGATCGCCTTGCACGATTGCGTTCTTCCGATACGCCGACACCGGTGTTTCGTACGCTTATCGAGCAGCTCGGCACGTTTCTTGCCTTTGAAGCGACACGCTCGTTGCCGTTGCGCGAGGAGCACATAACCACGCCGATTGCAACGTCGCAGGGTTTGCGGATAGCGGTGCGCCCTGTCGTTGCACCCGTGCTGCGTGCGGGACTGGGACTGCTTCCGGGATTTCTTGCGGTCGTCGACGATGCGGTCGTCGCGCATTTGGGTTTCTATCGCGATCCGCAGTCGCTGCTTCCCGTTCCATATTATGCGAACGTGCCGCCGGAACTCGACGGCAGGCATGCGTTCGTTCTCGATCCGATGCTCGCAACGGGGAATTCCGGCGTGGCTGCAATCGACGCCCTTGCCGACCGCGGCGCGCAGAGCGTTACGCTCGTCTGCGTTATCGCAGCGCCGGAGGGAATCGAAACGATTCGCGCGGCGCATCCCCGCGCGAACATCGTTACTGCCGCAATCGATGCGGGCCTAGACGAACGGGGATATATCGTACCCGGTCTGGGCGACGCGGGCGATCGCATGTTCGGAAGCGTGAGTTCGATCCCCGTCTCCGTGCGCGTGCACCGGTAAGAGCGTACATGAGACCGGGATGGGATGAATACTTTATGCAGATCGCGCACACGGTTGCCACGCGGGCAACTTGTCCGCGGGCGTCGGTCGGTGCGGTACTCGTTCGCGCGCATCGCATTCTTACGACCGGATACAACGGTGCACCGCGCAGCGTCGCACACTGCACGGAAGTCGGCTGCACCATTGCCGATAATCACTGCGTTCGGGCGACGCACGCGGAAGCAAACGCAATAGTCCAAGGCGCGCTGCACGGGATCGCATTGCAGAACGCAACGGCATACTGCACGCATCAACCGTGCGTCGGCTGTTCAAAATTGCTCATCAGCGGCGGCGTTATCAAGATCGTTTACGACGTTGCGTATCCCGATCCGGTCGCATCGGAACTGCTTGCGGAGGCCGGCGTCGCTCTGGTGCAATTCGCGCGGTTGGAAGGCAGCCGCTTTTGAGCACCGCGCTGATCTACTTCTCCGCGTTCGCAATTGCGGCGCTGGTGAGCAGCTTCGGAACCCCGCTGGTCCTGCGCTTGGCGACGCATCTGGGCGTCATCGACGAAACGCACGACAGTCGCCGCGTGCACGAAGTCCCGACGCCGCGGATCGGCGGCATCGCGGTCTTTTTCGGCTTCGCGCTCGCGCTCTTTGCGGTGCTTGGATTCGCGCTCTCGTCGCCGTACGCGCTCTTTCCGTCGATCGCGCACCTGGGCGTGCATCAAAAAATCGAAGCGATGAGCGACCAGTTCGACGATATTCACCGGCTCGTCGGCCTGCTTTTCGGCAGCATGCTGATCCTGGGCGTCGGCATCTGGGACGACATCTTGACGATGCGGCCGCGCAGCAAGCTCTTGGCGCAAATCGTCGTGGCGTTGATTTCGATGCTCTACGGATTCATCATACCGGGAATCACGAACCCCTTCTCGCATGGTGCCGCGACGAGCTGGATCGATTTTCCGATGTACGTTTCGATTCCGCTGACGCTCTTGTGGTACGTGGGTATGATGAATGCGATCAACTTCATCGATGGCCTCGATGGTCTGCTCGCGGGCTTTGCCGCCATATCCAGCATTTTTCTTTTCGCAATCGCGGTCGTTCACGGGAGTCCGGTCGTTGCGCTCGTCGTCATTGCCCTGGCCGGTGCTTCAATCGGCTTCTTGCCCTATAATTTCAACCCCGCAAAGATCTTTCTCGGCGACGCCGGCTCGCTTTTTATCGGCTACGTCTTTGCGACGGTGTCGATCATCGGCGCAAGCAAAACGGCGATTGCGATTAGCATCGTCGTGCCCGTCGTGGTGCTAGCGCTGCCGATTCTCGATACGGCTGCAGCGATCTTCCGTCGCGCAAAAGCGGGCAAACGAATCACCGAAGCCGATCGCGGTCACTTCCATCATCAGCTAATCTTCCGCTTCGGCCTCAACGTGCGGCAGGCGGTGTTGCTGATCTACGGTGTATGTTTCGTTCTCGGAATCTTCGCGCTTGCGGTATCGACGCAGTTCGTGCACGTTTTCCGCCACGCGCTATGACGATCGCGACGGCATGCCGCCTGCGCGTGATGACGGTTTTCGGAACGCGGCCGGATACAATCAAGATGGCGCCGGTCGTATCGGCGCTCGAAGCGCATCCCGGGATTGAATCGATCGTCTGCGTTACGGCGCAGCATCGAAAGATGCTCGACGATCTCCTCAAACTCTTCGCGATCGAACCGCACTACGACCTCGACATCATGACGGCGGACCAGACGCTGACGCAGATCACGACGCGCGTGCTTGCCGGTATGGAAGGCGTCTTAGCCCACGCGAAACCGGATGTCGTGCTCGTGCATGGGGATACCGGAACGAGCACGGCGGCAGCGCTTGCCGCATTCTACGCTCACATTCCGGTTGGCCACGTGGAAGCGGGCCTACGCACGGGCGACCGCTGGATGCCGTTTCCGGAAGAGATGAACCGTCGAGTCACCGGCGCGATCGCGTCGTATCATTTCGCGCCGACGGCGTTGGCGCGCGAGCATCTGTTGCGCGAGAACATCGCAAGCGACGCCGTTATCGTTACCGGAAACACCGTCATCGATGCGTTTCTCGCAACTGCCGGACGTCGCGATCTTCCGGCTCCGCCGGGTTGGAACGCAATCGACCCAGACCGTCCGGCGATCGTCGTAACGGCGCACCGTCGCGAGAACCACCCGTTTATGCGCGCGATGTGCGAGGCGATGCGCGATATTTCGGAGCTGCCGTCACGGCCGCAGATCTATTGGCCGGTTCATCCGTCGCCGCACGTACTTCCGATCGCGACCGAGGTGCTGGCCGGCGTTCCAGGCATCGTACTCGTCGAGCCGGTCGATTATGCGCAGATGGTATCGGCGGTTAAGGCGGCGACGTTCGTTCTTACGGACTCCGGCGGGCTTCAGGAAGAAGCGCCCACTTTAGGAAAGCCGGTCCTCGTGATGCGCGACGAAACCGAGCGTCCCGAAGGCCTCGACGCGGGTACGCTGCAACTGGTCGGTCACGACCGTGGGAAGATCGTCGTCGCCGCCCGGCGTCTGCTGACCGATCCCGCGGCGTATGCGCAGATGTCGCGAGCGGTTAATCCCTATGGCGACGGCCATGCGGCCGCTCGGATCGTCGATTGGCTATCCGCACGGCTGCAGGGCGGCGTGTATCCCGATGCCTTCTCGATGGCATGAACGCGGCGCTAACCGCCGGCGCAACCTTCGCCGGAACGGTGATCGCCGGTTTTGCGGCCGGCCTTTGGGCCGCGAAAGCGATGCACGCCCCTCTCCTTGCGGTCCTCGGTCTTTTCGGCGGCTTCGCGCTCGGCGCTTACGCCGCGATCCGAATGTTGTTGGCGGCGGGAAAATAATCCGGGATGCCGTACCTACAGTTCGCCCGTACGACGGTACCGGCCATAGTCGCCATATCCGTGGGCCTGTTCTGCGGCTTCGTCAATCTTTGGCTCATAATGAATGCGGGTCGTCGACTCGCCGATTCCGGTCACGCGAAGCCGTTCGTCTTAAGTAGTTTATTTCGAGTAGGCCTCTTCGCTATAGTCGCGGGGGTATTCGCCGCCGTAGGTCCCTGGTGGACCGCGGTGCTGTATATAGCCGCACTATTCGTTCCCTTCGCGCTCCATGTCGGCAGCATGGCGCGCGGCCGCTGATTGCAGAGAGAGTTTCGTGCACGAGCAAATCGGTGAACACGCGCTCTGGCACGTGCCGGTGCTTGGCACCGTGCACTCCGACACCATCTTGACGACATGGCTCGTCATGCTCTTCACGCTGCCCCTCTTTGCGTGGCTCGGCGCATCGTACCGCTCGTCTTTCGTCAGCAAACGGCAGACCGTGCTGGAAGGTTCCATCAATTACATCGCCGATCTCGCCAACGGCTCGCTGGGCAAACGGAGTGAAGCGTTCGTTCCATTTTTTATCGCGCTGGTAACGTTTATCTTCTTGCTTAACGAGTTCGGCGCGTTTCCGCTCAAGGCGCTGCGGTTGCCGTTCGGGGGCTCGCCGACGGCCGATTTGAATACCACGGTGGCATACGCAGTCATGGTCTTCATCATCATCCAAGTCGCGGGGATACGTAAGTCCGGCTTGGGCTTTTACAAGCACCTGCTGCAGCCGTTCCCGTACATGCTGCCGATCAACGTGTTGGAAGAAGTCTTGCGTCCAACGACGCTTGCGCTTCGATTGTTCTTTAACATCTTCATCGGGGAACTGCTCCTGATCGTTATCGAGCAGATCATCGTCGCCCATATCTCGATCGGTTCGTTCAACCTCTCGCTCGCAGCGGCCGTCATGCCGTTCTTTCTTCAAATTTTCAACTTCCTCGTCGGGCTGCTTCAAGCGTTCGTCTTCGTCTTATTGTCGATCGTTTATCTCGGCCTAGCTCTCTCCGACGACCACTGATTCCGCGAAAGGATCATACGTTGAGCCCTGAAGTCATCATCGCCGCCGTTGCCGCATTCGGCTTTAGCCTCGTTACGGCAGCATTCGCCATCGGAACCACGATCGGCGACGGCCTCGTGAGCGCCCGCGCCGTCGAAGCGATCGCGCGCCAGCCCGAAGCGCGTGCCAACATCCTGCAATTTCTGATCATCGGCGTCGGCTTCGTGGAAGCGAACGCCTTTATCGCGCTTGGCCTGGGTCTGTACCTCTTCTTCGGCGTTGCGAACGTGCCGGGACTGGTAACGAAAATACTCGCCGGCGGCCATTAGGAGCGGTTCAGCGGCGCATGTTTCTCTCAACCGACGGCACGTTCTGGGTCCAACTGATCAACTTCGGAATTTTTTTCGCGGTGTTGAATTGGATATTCTTGCGTCCCGTCGGTAATGCCATTGCGAAGCGACGCGCGTACATCGACAGCCTTACGACCGACTACGATCGCGCGCAGGCCGAAGCAACGGAGCTGCGCAATCGCGCCGAAGCACTGCGTTCCGACGCCCGCCGTGAAGCCGAAGCGAC
Organism: Vulcanimicrobiota bacterium; assembly: GCA_030854045.1. Classification (GTDB taxonomy): domain Bacteria; phylum Vulcanimicrobiota; class Vulcanimicrobiia; order Vulcanimicrobiales; family Vulcanimicrobiaceae; genus JALYTY01. The sequence continues at coordinate 6,691 of JALYTY010000024.1, forward strand.
GATCGGACGCAGCCGCGCCGACGCGCAGAACGAAGCGGCGCAGATGACGTCGGAATATGCTTTGCGTGTATCGCGTATCGTCGAAGACGCGCATCGCACGGTCGAGGACGAGCTTGCCGCCGTACGCCCGCAACAAGACGCGCTCGTGCAGGCGCTTGCGGCAAGCATCGTTGAAAAGATCGTTCCGGAGACTGCGGCGCGATGAACTACGACGCAATCGCCGTCTGGAGCCAGATCGTCGCATTCGTGCTTTTTGTCGCGGCGATTATGTGGGTGTGGCAAAAATCTATTGCCCCCGCGGTCGCAAACGCGCAGCGGGCGAGCAACGAGCGCATCGCGCTTGCGGAACGTCACCGGGATGAAATGCGCCAAGCCGTCGAATCGCTCGAGGGCGGTATCGCGGGAGCCGCGCGCGACGCCGAATCGATTAAATCGCGCGTGGCGACACAAGCCGTTCACGAACGCGAAGCGATCGTCGCCGAAGCAAGGTCCGTAGGAGAACGTGCAATCAAAAATGCGCAAGGTGAACTTGCTCGCTCGCGCGCGGCGGCTCGAGTGAGCCTACGCGACCGGCTAGCCGATCGGGCGCTGCAGATCGCGCGCGGTGAAGCGCAACGGCGCGTAGACGACGCGGGCAACACAGCCCTCGTGAACGGATTCCTTTCGTCGCTCGAACGCACGGAGCGCGGCAACGGTACGGTGACCGACAATGGCCGCTGAAAAAGCGGCGCGCCGCTATGCGACCGCGGTGTTTTCTCTCGCGAGCGGAAAAGACGCAACGGAACGCATCGGAAACGATCTGGCGACGATTGCGAAAGCGATCGGCGAAGATGCCGTGACGCAAGAATTCTACCGCGCGCCCACGGTGGACCGGAAGAACAAGGAACAAGCCCTCAGCGTGGCCTTTACGGGCAGAGTCGATGAGGTTGCGCTCAACACGCTCTTGCTGCTCGTTCGCAAACGTCGCGAAGCGCTGCTCGATTCGCTGCTGGTTGAATACCGCAAGCTCGAGCAAACGGCTCGCGGCGCCGAGCCGTTGACCGTTACGACCGCGCGTACGTTGCCTGAGAGCCAGCTGCGCTCGATCGTCGAGCGCCTAGAGCATGTTTACGGAAAAAAATTCGACGTCTCGGTTCGGCACGATCCGTCGTTAATCGGCGGGCTCCGCATCATGATGGGCGACCGCCGGGTCGACGGCACGGTTGCGGGCCGGCTGGAAGAACTTGCACGAAACCTTCTCGCGCATTAACCACATCGAAATCGTAGGAAACAAACATGATAAATGCTGACGAAATTGCCGGAATTCTCAAAGCGCAGATCGCGAACTTCAACGGAGCCGTCCAAGAAGACGAAGTCGGTACGGTTATTGAAGTCGGCGCGAATTTAGCGCGCGTCTACGGTCTGCGCGGCGTACGTTCGTCGGAACTCGTCGAATTTCCGAACGGACTGTTGGGCGTCGCGCTCAACCTGGAAGAGGATAACGTCGGCGTCGTCATCATGGGCGACGACGAAGAGATTAAAGAGGGCGATAAAGTTCGCCGGACGGGCCGCATCGCTTCGGTTCCCGTCGGCGAAGCGTTGCTGGGGCGCGTCGTCAATCCGCTCGGGCAGCCGCTCGACGGCAAGGGACCGATAAACGCCGGCGGTTTCCGCACGATTGAAAACGTTGCACCTTCCGTGGTGGAACGTCAGCCGGTCAAACAATCGTTGCCGACGGGAATTCGAGCGATCGACGCGTTGATACCGATCGGCAAAGGACAGCGCGAGTTGATCATCGGCGACCGTTCTACCGGCAAAACCGCGATTGCGATCGACACGATCATTAACCAGCGCGGCCGCAACGTGTTCTGCATTTACGTCGCGATCGGGCAAAAGAACTCAACCGTCGCCGCGCTCGCGCAGATCCTCGAACAGCGCGGCGCGATGGACTACACGACGATCGTTACGGTTGGACCGTCGGAAGCGGCAGCGTTACGCTGGATCGCACCCTTCGCCGGTGCTGCAATGGGCGAAGAGTTGATGTACGGCGGGAAAGACGTCCTCATTATTTTTGACGATCTCACGAAACACGCGCAATCGTATCGCGAGATGGCGCTGCTGCTTCGCCGGCCGCCCGGCCGCGAGGCGTATCCCGGCGACGTATTCTTTCTGCATTCGCGTCTGCTCGAACGTGCCGCGAAGCTCTCTGACGAACTCGGCGGCGGCTCGATGACCGCGTTGCCGATCATCGAAACGCAAGCCGGCGACTTCGCGGCATACATTCCGACCAACGTAATCTCGATTACGGACGGGCAAATCTATCTTACGCCGAGTCTCTTTTTCCAAGGCATCCGTCCGGCCGTCGATGTCGGGCTCTCGGTTTCGCGCGTCGGCGGCTCCGCGCAGACGAAGGCGATGAAGTCGGTCGCCGGACAGCTAAAGCTCGAGCTCGCGCAATACCGCGATCTCGCGGCATTCGCAAAGCTCGCAAGCGATCTCGATAAATCCACGCAGAATCAACTCCTGCGCGGCGAGAAGCTGACCGAACTGCTCAAGCAGCCGCAATATCAGCCGCAGGCGACGGAAGATCAAGTCGTGTTGCTGTACGGTGCGACGAAAGGTTACGTGAACGACGTTCCTACGACGCGCCTACAAAATTGGGCGAGCGGTTTCGTCGGTTTTCTTCACGACAAGCATCCCGAAATCCCGAAGTCGATTGCCGATAGCGGACAGCTCTCCGACGACGTAAAAACGCAACTCGATGCGGCGCTCGCGGAATTTAACAAGGGCTTCTAGGGAATGCCGTCGGTCAAAGACCTTCGCGAGCGGATTCGCTCGCTGAAGAACACGCAGCAGATCACGAAGGCGATGAAGCAGGTTGCGGCGGCGAAGATTCGCCGTGCCGAACTTGCGCAAAAGCAGGCGCGCCCTTACGCGCAAACGCTCTCGGAGATGCTGCGCGATCTGATGGCAAGCGTAAGCTCGGTCGATCATCCGTTCATGAAGCTAGGCGTTCAAGGCGCCCCGATGGGATTGATCGTTATGACGGCCGACAAAGGCTTGGCGGGCGCATTCAACTCCAACATCACGCGAGCCGCCGAAGCGTACGTGCGCGAACATCGCGACGTCGCATACTACAGCGTCGGCATCAAGGCACGCAATTTCGTGCGCCGCGCGGGCGTCGAGAACCATCCAACATGGGCGCTCAATGCTGCGCCGAAGATCGAATCCGCGCGCGAGCTCGCGCGCCGTGTCACCGACGATTTCGTCGCCGGAAATATATCGGGCATAACGATTGTTTCCTCGAAACTGATCTCGATGCTCTCGCAACGTCCGGAAACGCGCAAGCTCGTACCGATAGAACGCGGCGCTCTTGCGGCGACCGAGCAGAGGCAAGGACCGAAGGGATCGGTTGAGTTTGCTCCCTCGCCCGAGGCCGTGCTCTCGCGATTGCTGCCGAAATATCTCGAATTCACGCTTTTTTCGGCGATGCTGGAGACCGATGCCGCTTTCTTTGCGGCGCAACTGCTCGCAATGAACAACGCGACGGAAAACGCCGGCAAGCTCATCGACGAATTGACGATTGCTATGAATAACGCGCGCCAGGCCGCGATTACGAAAGAACTGCTCGAAATTGTCGGCGGCGCCGAAGCGCTGACGGGCTAAATAAGGAAGTATAGAAAAATGCCAGCCACCGGTAAAGTTGTCCAGGTACTCGGGAACGTCGTCGACGTGGAATTCACGCCGGAGACCCTTCCGCGCATTAACGATGCGCTCGCGGTTCGCGTCAACGAAGAATCGCACTCCGCACAAAACGGCGAGGCGAATCTCGGCGGTACGGCAATGCAGGCGCGCGACCTCGTGCTCGAAGTTCAGGACGAACTTGGAAACAATCAGGTACGTTGCCTCGCGATGGGCGCAACCGACGGCTTGATGCGCGGTGCGAACGTTAGCTCGACCGGCGGTCCGATCACGGTCCCGGTCGGCGAAGGCACGCTCGGACGCATCTTCAACGTCCTCGGAAAAGCGATCGATTCAAATGAGCCGGTGAAAGCCGCAGCGCAATGGCCGATCCATCGCCCCGCGCCGGATTTCAAGTCGCAAGACCCGACGCCGAAACTCTTCGAAACCGGAATCAAAGTGATCGATTTGATGGCGCCGTACACGCGAGGCGGCAAGGTCGGACTCTTCGGCGGTGCCGGCGTCGGCAAGACGGTTTTAATCCAAGAACTCATCCGCAACATTGCCAACGTCCATAAGGGGTTTTCCGTCTTTACCGGCGTGGGAGAACGCACGCGTGAAGGCAACGATCTGTGGCTTGAGATGAAAGAATCGGGAGTTCTCGCGCAGACCACGCTCGTGTTCGGGCAGATGGACGAGCCGCCGGGCGTGCGTTTCCGCATCGCGCAGACCGGCGTTACGATGGCCGAATATTTCCGCGACGAGACGGGCGCCGACGTCTTGCTGTTTATGGATAACATCTTCCGGTATCTGCAGGCCGGCTCCGAAGTATCCGCGCTAATGGGCCGCATGCCGTCCGCCGTTGGATATCAGCCGACGCTCTCTACCGACATGGGCGCGCTTGAAGAACGAATCACTTCGACCAACAAAGGTTCTATCACCTCGGTGCAAGCCGTTTACGTTCCGGCCGACGACTACACCGATCCGGCCGTGGCGGTGACGTTCGCTCATCTCGACGCGACGACCGCGCTTTCGCGCCCCATCTCCGAACTCGGCATCTATCCGGCCGTCGACCCGCTTGCTTCAAATTCGCGCATTTTGGATCCCCAAATCGTGGGCCAAGAGCATTACGACGTCGCCCGCGGCGTGCAAGAAACGCTGCAGCGCTACAGAGATCTTCAAGATATTATCGCAATTCTCGGCGTCGAAGAACTCTCCGAAGAAGACAAGATTGCGGTCGGACGCGCGCGCCGCATGCAGCGCATGTTCTCGCAGCCGTTCTTCGTCGCCGAGCAGTTCACGGGAACGCCCGGAAAATACGTAAAGATCGCCGATACGATCGCGTCGTTCAAAGAAATTTTGGACGGCAAGGTGGACAATCTGCCGGAGCAGGCGTTTTTCTACAAAGGCGGCATCGATGAAGTCAAAGCCGCAGCAGACAAGCTCGGCGCCGCTCTCTAGTGGCTACTACAATACCCTTCAAACTCATAACGCCCACGAAGGTCGTCTTCGAAGGCGATGCGGAGTTGGTCATCGCGACGACGACCGAAGGAGAAGAAGGCATCCTCGCGCACCACGCGCCGTTCCTCGCCGCGTTGAGGCCCGGCGTTCTGCGCGCCAATGTCGTCGAAGACGGCGTCGCGAGACGCTTGGAACTCGCCACTCGCGAAGGGTTCATGCAAGCGCTTCCGGATCGCGTTACCGTCCTCGTCGATGAGGCGCTTGTATTCGACGACATCGACGTAGCGGCGTCGCGCGACGAACTCTCCGCTGCGACGGAACGCCAAAAGACGGCCGGCCCGCAGGGCTATGCGCACGAGCAATCGGCGATCGACTTCGCGAGCGCCAAGCTTCGCGTAACGGGACATTAGTAGGGCAGGTAAAGAGCGGGGCGCTTCCAGGCGCTTCGCGAACGGGCTATGGCGGAATGCTCGATCGTTTAGAGACTACGCTGCGCGTACGCGGCGGTGCCCGCTTAGAAGGCTCGATCGCAACGCACGGCGCCAAGAACGCCGCTTTGCCGATTATGGCGGCAGCGTTGCTTGCTAAAGGGACCGTTACGCTGCATCGCGTTCCTCGCATAACCGACGTATCGGTGATGTGGTCGCTGCTCGAAGCATTGGGCGCGCGCATCCGTTACGAGGACGACAATTCGGTCACGATTGATTCGAGCAACGTGGCATCGTATCGCGCTCCGTACACGCTCGTGCGCAAGCTCGCTGCGTCCTTCGATATTGTGGGACCGCTTCTCGGGCGGTTCGGTCGAGCCGAAGTGCCATTGCCGGGAGGCTGCATCTTAGGCACGCGCGCTACCGACATGCACGAGCAGGCGTTCGTCGCTCTGGGATGCGACGTGCGCAACGCGCACGGATATCTAATCGCAGAATCGCATCGTAAACGCCTTCACGGCGGTTCCATCGAATTTCGTATTCCGAGCGTCGGCGCGACCAAGAACGCGATGCTCGCATCGGTTGTTGCCGAAGGAACGACCATCATTAGCAACGCTGCAATGGAACCTGAAGTCGTCGATCTCGCGAACTTTCTCATCGCGATGGGAGCGAAAATCTTAGGCGCAGGCACCGACATCATTCGCATCGACGGCGTTGAAGAATTGTACGGCGTCGAATACGAGATCATTCCCGACCGCATCGTAACCGGCACGCTGCTGCTCAGCGGTGTCGCAACGCGCGGCGACGTTACGGTAACGAAATGCCGTCCGGATCACCTGGAAGCGTTCATGATGAAACTACAGGAATGCGGCATCGATCTGACGTTCGGCGATGACTGGGTTCGCGTCGACGGTACTTCGATCACCGGAGGGACGGATATTCTTACCGCACCGTATCCCGGTTTTCCAACCGACCTGCAGCCGCAGATGGTATCGTTCCTGTGCACCGTTATGGGAACGAGCGTCGTCGAAGAATCCATATTCAACGCGCGCTTTTCCTATGTCAACGAACTGGCGCGTATGGGTGCCGACGTTCGTGTTTCGATGGAGAGCAACACTGCCGTCATAAAAGGCGTCTCTCAGCTATCGGGCGCGCCCGTCGAGGCGCCCGATATTCGCGCCGGCGCGGCGCTTATCGTTGCCGGTTTGGCTGCGGCGGGCGAGACGGAGATTATCGGGCTCGAGTACGTCGACCGCGGATACGAACGCTTGGAAGAGATGCTTTCTGCGCTCGGCGGTCAAGTGCAGCGCAGTAGCGGCGTAACGCCGCTGCACGAGCCTGCCGACATCTTCGAAACCCGCGAGTACCCGCGCATTAGCTCTGCTGCAGGCTAAGCGTTTCTCAGTTACATTTTTTCGTCTTCGAAACATCAGGAGTTGGAGTGGACATCGGGATCGATCTCGGCACGGCAAACGTGCTGGTGCACGTCAAAGGCAAAGGCATCGTTTTGCGCGAGCCGTCGGTCGTCGCGAAGGATATGAACACGCAAAAGGTGCTTTCCGTCGGCGAAGAGGCGCGGCAGATGCTCGGCAAGACGCCGGCGCACATTCAAGCGATCAGGCCGCTGCGCGACGGCGTAATCGCCGACTTCGAAGTTACCGAAGCGATGCTCGCATACTTCATCAAAAAAGTGATGAAAGACCGTTCTTGGTGGTCTTCAATCGTCAAACCGAAACCGCACGTAACGATCTGCGTGCCCGCTGAGATCACGAGCGTTGAGGAACGCGCCGTGAAAGATGCCGCAAAGCTCGCCGGCGCGCGGAGCGTTGATATCATCGAAGAACCGATGGCGGCTGCAATCGGAGCCGGCTTGCCGATCGATGGCCCAACCGGGAGCATGGTCGTCGACATCGGCGGAGGTACGACCGACGTCGCGGTCATCTCGCTCGGCGGCGTGGTGGTCTCGCAATCGATCCGCGTTGCGGGAAACAAACTCGATGACGCAATCGTGCGTTATATCCGCCGGGTGTACAATCTGATGATCGGCGAGCGCACCTCGGAAGATATAAAGATGAAGATCGGTTCCGCGTACAAGCTCGAACAAGAACTCGCGATGGAGATACGCGGCCGCGATCTCATCAACGGCCTGCCGAAAACCGTAAAGATTACGAGCGAAGAGATCCGCGAAGCGCTCTCGGAGCCGGTCGGTGCGATCGTCGAGGCGGTCAAAGCCGTGCTGGAAAAAACGCCCCCGGAGCTCGCTGCCGATATCATCGACCGCGGCGTCATTCTCACGGGCGGCGGCGCGCTCTTGCGCGGACTCGATCGGCTGTTATCGGAAGTAACCGGTGTCCCCGTGATTGTGGCCGACGACCCGCTTTCGTGTGTCGCGATCGGCACGGGAATGCGCGTCCGCATCTAGTGAGCGTGCTAGCCGCAATCGATGCGCGGACGGAACGGATCGAACACGTCGTGGAAGAATGCGCGCGCGTTATTTTCTCAGGCGGTACGATCGTTTTTCCGAACGATGCGAGCTACGGTCTCGCGTGCGATCCGCATCTTTCCATCGCAGTCGACCGGATTTATGCGGCAAAAGGCCATCCCGACCAGAAGCCGCTCACGCTCTACGTCGCCACTCCGGCAGAATTCTTAGAATTTGCGTTCGGAAATCCGCTCGCGCCGCTGGCGGCGAAACGTTTGCTTCCCGGCCCCGTTACTCTTATCGTGCGCAAACCGAGCTTCATCAGCGAAGAATTGACGGCGGGCATGCCGACGCTCGGCTTTCGCGTTCCCGACGATGTCGTCGCGCAAGCGATACTCGACCGGTGCGGACCGCTCGCCGTAACGCGCGCAAACTGCACCGGATGCCCGCAGTATCGGGGCGACGGCAATCACGAAAACCTTGCATCCGCCGATCTGCTCATTGAAAATGGGCCACCGCGCTACGATCGGGAATCATCGATCGTGGATCTGACCGTAAGCCCGCCGCGATTGCTGCGCGCCGGGGCCGTCTCTTTCGAACGCTTGAGCGAACTGCTCGGACCGCTGGAGCGCCACACGATGAAGGTGCGTACGCAATAATGAACCGCTCGCTCGCCCTCGTCGTGCTCGTCGCGTTACTTGCCGCCGGTCCGAAGCTTCCCTCGCATCCGGCGCCGAGTGCCGATTCCGGTACGACGTTTAACGTCGGCGTTTGGACGGTTCACATGTCGTCGGTCGATGTCGGTTTCAAGACCGGCGATTTCAGCACGCCCAATGCCGTTACGATGACGCGTGAAGGTGGCGACATCAACGGCGACCGTGCGAACGGAAACTACAAGACAAGGAAAATGGCGCTGTACGGGCACGTCGTGATGCACGACTCGCAAGGAAACTTCGCCGGATTGTCCGATACCAAGCCGACGAACTCGCGCGGACCCGCAACGTTGACAGCCGACCAAGTTCAAATCGACGGCGCAGCAAAAATATACACGGCGATCGGCAACGTTCACTACGTGCAAGCCGACACAACCGTCGATGCATCGAAAGGTACGCTCAACGACGGCGCGCACGATCTGGACCTACAAGGCAACGTGCACATCGTGCAGGGCGAGCGTAACATGGTTGCGGACCACGTGCGCTACAATACGGTTACGGGTCAAGCGCACGCCGAGGGAAACGTTACGATGCAATTCCCGAGTCAGATCAATCCTCATCTCGCGACACCGAGGCCGATTCATATCAAAAATCCGCTCGTTAGACCAACGCAGAAACCCCTCGCGTCGCCGTCTCCGTAACTGCAGAACGCGAGATGGAACCGACGCTCTTCGGAGCGGAGATGCCGCAAGCAACGCGCAGGCGAGACGCCGATGCAACGGCGCCGCTCGCCGCACGCATGCGCCCGCGGACGCTCGACGAATACGTCGGCCAAAGCGACATCGTGGCTCCCGGGCGCGCGCTGCGGCTGGCGATCGAAAGCGACAAGGTTCCCTCGATGATCCTGTGGGGACCGCCCGGCACGGGAAAGACCACGCTTGCGGAGATCGTAGCGCGGACTACCGGCGCCCATTTTTCGCAACTCTCTGCCGTCAGCGCCGGGGTAGCGGATTTACGTAAGGTCGTTGCGCAAGCACAGGAACGAAAAAAAGCCGGTCGGCGCAGCGTCCTCTTCGTCGATGAAATTCACCGCTTCAATAAGTCGCAGCAGGATGCGGTGCTTCCGTATGTCGAGGACGGCACGATTACGCTCATCGGAGCGACGACTGAGAATCCGTCGTTCGAAGTGAACTCCGCGCTGCTTTCGCGGGCACGGGTGTTCGTTCTCAAGGCGTTGCTCGATGAAGATATCGGCATCATCGTCGATCGTGCGCTCGGCGATAGCGAGCGCGGTTTGGCCGGAAGCGGCGTCGCTATCGATCCGGACGCGCGTAAGGCGCTGGTTGGATATGCAAACGGCGACGCCCGCATTGCGCTTGGTGCGTTGGAGTTTGCCGCCGCGAGCGCGCCCGAACGGGACGGAAAGCGCGCAATCGATCGCGGGCTCGTTATGGAAGCGTTGCAGCGGCGTGGAACGAGCTACGACAAGCGCGGCGAAGGTCACTACGATACCATCAGCGCGTTTATCAAAAGCATTCGCGCGAGCGATGCCGATGCGGCGGTTTATTGGCTCGCCCGCATGATCGACGGCGGTGAAGACGCGCTCTTCATCGCGCGCCGACTCGTCATATTGGCCTCGGAAGACGTCGGTCTAGCCGACGTGCAAGGGATTCAAGTAGCGATTGCCGCTCAGCAGGCGGTGCATTTCGTGGGTATGCCGGAGGGCTTCTATCCCCTCGCGCACGCGACGCTCTATCTCGCCAAAGCGAAGAAAAGCAACAGCGTCGGAACCGCATACTCGGCCGCAATGCGCGACGTGCAAGAAACGCGCAACGATCCCGTTCCGCTGCATCTGCGCAACGCGCCGACGGGACTCATGAAAGAACTGGGCTACGGAAAAGACTACCACTACGCGCACGACGACTACGGCGTGGTGCAGCAGAACCTTCCGGAAAATCTGCGCGAACGCAAATACTTCGAGCCGGGCGAAAATGAGTAGGTAAGCGCCTTTATGGATTGTTTCGTCAGCGTGTGCGCGTGGTTGCGGGAAGACTGAAGGTGGATTGGTTCTTATACGGCTGATTCCGATCGTTATGGGAGCCTCTGTAAAAAGGGGAGTGACGAGCCCGATCCGCTAACCATTCGCCGCGTGCCGCACGTAGATTTTCACCTTCACACAACCACGTCCGACGGCGTATGGACGCCGCAAGAAATGTTCGCGTTCCTGCGCGAATCCGGAATCGAAATGTTCTCCATCACGGATCACGATACGATGGACATCTATCCCCTTCCCGAGGATCTGGCCGCGAAATCAGTTACCGGCATGGAAGTCGATACGAAGTGTGAAGGCGCGACATCGCATTTGCTTGTCTACGGAATACGCACGGCAAGCGCGCCGCTGCTTCGGCGGTTGCAGGCTCAGCGAAAGGCGCGGCGCGGACGCATGGAAGCAATCGTGGAGAAACTGCAAAAGGCCGGCATCGGCGTAACCATGGCCGACGTAGAGGCGCAAGCCGGTGCGGCGCAAAGCCTCGGACGGCCGCACCTGGCTCGAGCGCTTGTTACATTGGGCATAGTTCCCGACGTGCAGACGGCATTCGACCGGTACATTGCCGATGATAAAGACGGCTTTGTCTCGCTGGAACGCCTCGATTCTGCCGAAGCGATTACATTGGCGCACGAATCGGGCGCGGTCGTTAGCGTCGCTCATCCGAAACGCCTGAAGGAACCGCGGTTGCTCGACGTTTTGCGCTCCGAGGGAGCGGACGGGATCGAAGTCGTTCATCCGTCGGCGGACGATACCGCCAGGCTGGAATTCCACAAATACGCCGCCGAGCACGGGATGCTGGTCACCGGCGGAACCGATTTCCACGCCCCCTCGCCGGGCTATCGCCCCGGTATTACGTCGCTAAACAGCGATGACGTATCGCGCTTCCTCGATGCGGTAGGGAAGGCAAGCGCCTACCTCGGCTAAGGAACCGCCGAGCCGCCGCAAACGTTCATCGAGGGATGAGATGCGGTTCGCCTAGAACTTCGTACAATCTTCCGCATCTGCACGCGGGGCTATTTAGGTTTTCAATGTGGCGCTTATTTCAGCGGTTTATTGCTGTCTCTCCCGTGCTCGTCCTCGCCGCGTGCGGCATGGGATCGAGTCCCGGCAACACCTCATCGCCGACTCCCGGACCGACGCGCACACCGCTTGCGTCCCCGGTTGTAGCAGGCTCGTTTCTTCCGCCGGCAGGGACGCGTTACTTCGGGGCTTACGTTAACTCAACCGGCCTCGTGGGCGGCAACACGCCTGCCGACACGGCGCAGCTCGAAGCGCAGTTGAACCGTCCGCTCGCGCTGCATATGCAGTACGAACAATTCACCGCGAACTTCTCGGGGCGTGCTCTGCAGGACGATTTTGCGAACTATCGCGTGCCGATTGTCTCGCTCAATTGCGGCGCTCCGAATTCGCAGATTGCAAACGGCACGTACGATGCGACGCTGCAGTTGAAAGCGCTGGAAGCTAAAAATTTCGGCTGGCCGGTTTTTGTGCGGTACATGTGGGACGTTAACTTACCGTCGACGCTGCTTGGCCGCTCCGGGAGTAACAACTGCTGGAGCGACCCCGCGCAAGGCGGTACGGACCTTCCGAATCATGTCTTTTCGCCGACGCAGTTTATCGCGGCGTGGCAGCACATCAGAACGATATTTGCCCAAGCCGGAGCGACGAACGTTATTTGGTTATGGACGGTCAGCTCTTCGCCGCTTGGCACGTCGAATTTTCTGCAATATTACCCAGGAGCATCGCAGGTCGACTGGGTGGGCATGGACGCATACGATACCGCCAACGGCGATTTTGCTTCAACCTTTGCACCGACGTACGCGCAACTTGCCACGCTGAACAAACCCGTGATGATCTCGGAGACCGGCGCTCAGGCGCCGCAGCAAAATGCATTCTTCTCCAATGCGGTCCCGACGATGAACGCTCAGTTTCCGCTCGTGAAGGCCTTCGTGTATTACGATGCGATCGATTATGTCACGGGACAGAATCAAGATTGGCGCGTTACGTCGAGCAGCTTCCCCGCGTTCATTTCCTTTGCGAACGATCCGAGCATGGCGGCGAAGTATGTCGGCCCCTAAGCCGTTTGGCGCGCTGACAGCAGCTATTCTCGCCTGCGCGCTGAGCGCTTGCGGCGGAACGCCCAACGACGTAGCTCCTACGAAGGGCCCGCTTCCAACGCCGACGCCCGTCGGCATCGAAACGCCCGGTGCGGGCGCGATCTATCTCGGCGCCTACGTCCCGCCCGGGCCGGGCGGAATCTCGACACTCGAAGCGGCAATCGGCCGCAAGTTAGCGCTCGACATGCATTACTATCCATGGATCAGTCTGTTTCCGGGCCTGCAAGAATCTGCCGATTTCGCTAACGGCCGCTTATCCGTAGAGTCGTGGGATTGCGGAATACCGAACGCGCAGGTCGCAGCCGGCGCAGCGGATCCGCTCATCGCAACGCGCGCTCTCGCACTCAAAAGTTTCGGTCATCCGATATTCTTGCGGTACATGTGGGATATGAATCTTCCGGCGACGGCATTGAATCGGCAAGCCTGCTACGATCCGGCTACCGATAATCCCGATGGGTCCTTTTCTGCAACGCAATATGTCGCCGCCTGGAACCATATGCGACAAATTTTCGCGCAGAACAACGTAACGAACGTCATTTGGGTTTGGAGCGTTTCCGCTCCGGGGCCGAGCGCCTCGGCGTATTACCCGGGCGATTCGCAAGTTGATTGGATCGGTTCGGATACCTACGACACCGGCGGAACCGATTTTCCGACGATGTTCTCACCGGCGTATCAGGTTGTGTCGCCCTTCGGCAAGCCGGTGCTTATCGGCGAAACGGGAGCATCCAAGGGGACCCAGCCGCCGTTCTTTGCAAGCGTCGTGCCGGCACTCACGTCGCAATTTCCTCTGGTAAAGGGCTTCATTTACCACGACGCGCCGAACATGGGGACGAACTGGAGCATCATTTTACCGACTTCGTCGGGTCAAGCTGCATTTGCAGCGCTCGCCGCAGATCCATACCTCTCGGCTTTCGGAACACTGTAGGATTATCATGAGAACGCGATCGTCTTCCAATCTCTTCTCGCTTTCGCTCGGCGTTGTCGCTTCCACGCTGGCTCTTGCCGCATTAACGTGCTGCGGCACGGGCGGTTCGAGCGGCAACGGCGGCCGCGGTCCGCTGCCCTCGGGTGCGCCCGGGCCTACACCGTCGCCGCTCCTGCTGCTTCCGCCGGCGGGTTCGATCTATCTCGGCGTGTTCGTTAATCCAAGTCAAACGCCGTCGCCGCCGCCGTCCTTGCTCGCCGGATTCGAAGCGCAGATCGGCCGCAAGATGGGCATCTCTACGCATTACTATGGTTTTTACGACGCTTTCCCGGGCCCGTACGAAATTGACGACGTCGCAAACGGCCGCATTCCCGTCGATTCTTGGGATTGCGAGCCCTCGAATGCCGCCGTGGCTTCGGGAGCCGACGACAACGCGATCCGCTCGAAAGCCGATGCCATTAAGGCCTTCGGTCATCCGATCTTCCTGCGCTACATGTGGGAGATGAATCTTCCGGCTACGCCGACATTCCGTCACGTCTGCTACGATCCGGTCAACGATCTTCCAAACGGCGTTTTCTCGCCGCAAAACTACATCGCCGCGTGGGACCACATTCGCGAAATATTTGCCGAGGAAAATGTCACCAACGTCGTTTGGGTGTGGAATCCGAGCGGCGCAAAGAATCCGTTGCCGTACTATCCCGGAGCCTCTGAAACGGACTGGATCGGTTTCGACCGTTACGATGACGGCAACGTTTCCGTGCAGGCCACCTACGCGCAACCCTATGCGTGGCTCGCGCCGCTCGGTAAGCCGATTATGATCGGCGAAACCGGCGCGACGCAAACGCAGCAGCCATCGTTTTTCGCAGAGAACCCGAACGGAGCGGCCGCGATGCTGCGAAACGCATTTCCGATGGTCAAAGCGTATATGTATTTCGATTCTGCGAATCTTAACTTCGCAGGAAGTTACAGCTGGGTGATCAGCCCGAACAACATCGCTGCATTCGCTGCAATGGCCGCCGATCCGTATTTCTCAGCAATGCTGCAATAGACGCGTCCGCTTCGCGACCAATCGCTTAGGGGTGTGCGCTGGGACTCGCTGAGGGGTTCGGGCTAGCCGACGGGCTTGCCGATGGACTCGCGCTTGCAGACGGCTTTGCCGAAGGGCTTGCCTTAGCGGTTGGCGTCGGCTTTGCACTTGGCGTCGGTTTCACGTGAGGAAGCGGAACGATCGTAGGACTAGGCGCGGGACGCGGGATCCCTTGCGTAATATTCGGCATCGCGGTCGGCATCGTTGAAGGATTGGGCGAATTGCCCGGAGCGATCGAACGCGACGGGGTGGGCAATGGAATTACGGTCGGCTTGATGCTTGGCGACGGGGTTGCCTTGGGAGCCGGTGTAGGCGCGAGCGTCGCACTTGGCGCGGGAGCTGGTTTGGGTCCTGGAGCGGCCGTTGGCTTCGGAGCGGGCGACGGCGTGGCTACGGGAGCACTAACCACCGGCAATAGTCGCGGCCCCTTGTTATCCACCTCGATCTCGTCAACGTTGACGTAACCGTTTGAATCGCCGCTTCCGTTTGGCGCGATAATCAGATTTGCACTGTGCGTGCCGGGCGTAAGAGAACCGCTGTCATAGACGAGTGCGTGTGTTTGAATCGCCGGCGACCGGAAGCTGACGTCGCGATTTGCCGTTCCGGTCAATCGCAGTACGCCGCTGCCGCCGTTCGGGCCCGTCACGCCGTAAAGGCGAAGATGATCGCCATCGAAGACAACGGTCATTGAATCGCCGGCATGACGGCTGCGCGCGCTCGAACCTTCATAGCGACCATCGGAGCGATTGCGGACGAATTCCCAAGACCCCGCGTACGAAATCCCATTGACTTGATCGCTACGCCCGATCGATGCAACGGCGGGAATCCGCGATGTAGTCCCTGCTGAGGCAGCAGCGGTCGGTTTTGGAGTTGGTGTAGCGGTTGGTTTTGGAGTTGGCGTAGCGGTCGGCTTCGGAGTTGGCGTAGCGGTCGGTTTTGGAGTTGGTGTAGCGGTCGGTTTTGGAGTTGGTGTAGCGGTCGGTTTTGGAGTTGGTG
>JALYTY010000057.1 GCA_030854045.1 Vulcanimicrobiota bacterium
GCGCCGCTAGCAACGTTGGAAAAGTTTATGCTCTTTGTTTCAGATAACCACTATGCCGAGCAATTGCTGCGCGCGGCGGGCCGCGACGCGAGCGCGGGGAAGAACGACAGCGATGCTGGCATCGTGCAGGAGATACGTTTCTTGCAATCGCGAGCGATTCCAATCTCGGGGATGCGGCTTGTCGACGGCAGCGGCCTTGCCGAATCGAACCGGGTCGCTGCGATAACGCTCGCGCGCATCCTGAGCGATGCGGAACTCCGCGGCGGCAACGCAGAACTCGATCCACTCTTGCCGCAAGGCGGTAAGGACGGCACGCTCAAACACTACGACTTCACGACGGCGCTTGGGAGAATTCGCGCGAAAACGGGGCATTTGAGTGATGCAGCTTCGCTTGCGGGGTACGTGGATAGCGCCCATCACGGACGGCTCGCATTTGCTTTCATGATCAACGGATCGCCCGCAGATCCCGACGCGGCGTACGTGAGCGCCGTCGATCGTCTCGCCGCTTATTGAACCGCAGGAATTATCATAATGCTCGATATCGCGACCCTCGACCGGCTGCTCGCGCGGGCCCTGCGCCACGGCGGCGATTATGCTGACGTGTTCTGCGAACGGCGCCTCGTTTATGCGTTCCGGCTGCAAGATGGACACATCCACGAGGGAAGTTCCGGCATAACGCAGGGCGTCGGCATTCGAGTTCTCTCCGGCGAGACGGCGGGATATGCATATTCCGACGATCTTTCGATAGAAGCGCTGTTACGGGCGGCGGACGCGGCATCGCTTGTTGCGCGCACCATGCCTTCAGGGACTGCTCGGCGGGTAGATTTGCGCGCCGCAGCGGTTTGCGCGTTGTACGACCAAGACCGCTCCGAACACGCGCAAGCGTCGCGGTATGTTGCACTTTTGGAGGCGGCTGACGTGCGGGCGCGTGCCTTCGATCCGCGCGTAACGGCAGTCAATGCAAATGTAAGCGACGAGATACAAGACGTATGGATAGCGAGCAGCGACGGAAGATACGTGCACGATCGCCGCCCGATGGTTGCGCTTGGCGTGCAGGCGGTTGCGAGCCGCAACGGCCATCGCGCGTCGGGATATGCCGGCGACGGTGGGCGAACGTCGATTGCGTATTTCGACGGCGATATCCCGGGCGCGCTTGCCTTTGACGCGGCGCGCATTGCGGCGACGAATCTCGATGCGATCCCGGCGCCTGCCGGCGAAATGGCAATGGTTGTCGGCTCGGGCGGCGGCGGCGTATTGCTGCACGAAGCGGTCGGGCACGGTTTGGAGAGTGATTTCAACCGGCGAGGTACGTCGCTTTATAGCGGAAGAATCGGAGAGCGGGTGGCAAGCGAACTCGTGACTATCTACGATGACGGCAATCTTCCCGAAGAGCGCGGCAGCCTCGCGGTTGACGACGAAGGAATTCCCGGCCAGCACAAAGTGCTCGTCGAAGGCGGCATCCTTCGCGGATACATGCAGGACACGCTCAACGGTCGTCTTATGGGCGTCGCGTCGACCGGGAGCGGAAGACGGCAATCGTTCCGCTTCTTGCCACAGCCGCGCATGTGCAATACCTATATGCCCAGCGGCGAATCGACCGCCGAAGAGATCGTTGCATCAACCAAGCGAGGACTTTATGCAAAGTCGTTTGCGGGCGGGCAAGTCGAAATCAGCAAGGGAGATTTCGTCTTTATGGTAGCCGAGGGATATCTGATCGAGGACGGCAAGGTTACCGCGCCGGTTCGCAATGCGACGATCGTCGGAAATGGCCCGGAGGCGATGACGAAGGTCGTTGCTGTAGGCAATGACAGCGTTCTCGCGCGCCGGCATTATACGTGCGGAAAAGGCGGTCAGAACGTCCCGGTCGGCGTCGGGATGCCGACGGTGAAAATTTCCTCGATCACCGTTGGGGGTACGAGCAATGGATGAGGCGGAGGCGCTCGACTTTGCGCGCGCGGCGGTTTCGCGCGCGATGCGCAACGGCGCCGATGCCGCCGAAGTCACCGTTGCCGTTTCGCGCCGCTTTCACGTCGAAGCTCGCGAGAAAACGCTTTCGAAGCTCGAGCAATCGACGGGAAAAACCGTCGGTATTCGCCTTTTTTCCGGTGGACGGAAGGTGGCGCTCGGATCGTCGGACTTCACCGAGTCCGGAATCGAAAGCGCGATCGTTCGGTCGCTCGAACAGTCGCGGTTTGTCGCCGTCGATCCCTATTGCGGCCTTCCGGAACGCTGCGGTGCGGGTAGCGACTTGGCGCTCTACGATGTGGCCGTGGCAGATCGCGACGATTCGGCCAAGGTTGACGATGCGCTCGAAATGGAACGGCTGATTCGCGATGCCGATCCGCGGATCGTCAATTCCGGCGGTTCGCACTATTCCGACACGCAATCGATCGTGGCGCTCGCAAATTCCGCGGGCTTCGGCGCAGCGTACACGGCAACGTACGCGAGCCGTTCTTCGTCGCCGTTAGCGCAGGACGGTGACATAAAGCGAACCGCGCACTACGGCACCGCCGGGCGCTATGCATCGGATTTGGATGCAAGTGACGTCGTATCGCGGATGGCAGTGCGCAGAACCGTGGAAATGTTCGGATCGCGCAAACCGCCGACGGAACGGCTCCCGGTAATCTTTGAGCGCGACATCGCAGCGGCCGTGCTGGGAGACGTTTTCACCGCGCTTTCCGCAAACAATGTTGCAATCGGTAATTCGTGGCTGGCGGACCGCGTCGGGACGCGAGTAGGCAGCGATCTGGTAACGATTGTGGACGACGGTACCATGCGGGGACGATTGGGGAGTTCGCCGTTCGACGGCGAGGGAGTTCCAACGCGACGCACGCCGGTTATGGAACGGGGAACGCTCAACACATTTTTGTTCGATGCATACTACGCGCGAAAACTCGGCGCTACGACGACCGCCAACTCAAGCGGCGGAGGAATCGGCCCGAACAACTTTTACTTGGAGCCCGGATCCGATTCGATCGAGCAACTCATCGGCTCCACGCGGCGCGGCGTGCTCGTCTTGGACACTATCGGTTTCGCGACCGAGCACGCAACGGGCACGTATAGCCGCGGAGCGCGCGGCTTTATGATCGAGAACGGCGAAGTGAGCTATCCGATCGATGAATTCACCGTCGCGGGAAATTTCCCCGAGATGCTCGCAGGGATCGACGCGGTTGCGAACGACCTACGTTTCGATGCCTCGATCGTTTCGCCATCGTTTCGCGTCGCGGAGATGACGATCAGCGGAAATTAGGGGACCCTCCCTAAAGAGAGAACGATATGCCGCAAGTTGCCATTAGCTTTACCCTGATCATGCGCGTCGAGATGCCGAATGAAAACGGTGTGTTCGGGATGCTTGCTAGCGCCATCGGGGATGCCGGCGGCCAGATCGCCGCGCTCGACATGCGTTCCGTCAGCCGCGGGCGCGTGGTTCGGGACGTGACGATCAACGTTGCATCGGATGCAATCGCGACCGAAGTGCGACGATCGGTCGAGCGCGTCGACGGCGTCCGCGTTCTATCGGTCTCGGACTCTACGTTTCTTGCGCATCTCGGCGGCAAGATCCGAATCGATCCGAAAATTCCCGTAAAGACGCGCCAAGATCTTTCGACCGTTTACACACCCGGCGTCGCGCGCGTTTCGATGGCGATCGCCGCGGATCCGAGCAAGGCGTTTCAGCTCTCGATTAAGCGAAACACCGTTGCTGTGGTAACCGACGGCACGGCAGTGTTGGGACTGGGCGACATCGGTCCACTTGGCGCGCTTCCGGTGATGGAAGGCAAAGCGATGCTCTTCAAACAGTTCGCCGGTATTGACGCATTCCCGATCTGCCTCGACACGAAAGATGTCGATGAGATCGTTGAAACCGTGGTTCGCATCGCTCCCGTATTCGGCGGCATCAATCTCGAAGACATATCGGCACCGCGCTGTTTCGAAGTCGAACAGCGTTTGATCGAGTGCTTGGATATCCCGGTGATGCACGACGATCAACACGGAACGGCCGTCGTTATCCTGGCGGCGCTGATCAACGCCGCCAAAGTTGTCGGCAAGAAGCTCGGCGACTTGCAGGTCGTCGTCTCGGGAAGCGGCGCCGCCGGTACCGCAACGATAAAAATGCTGCTCGAAGCGGGCGTCGGCGACGTTATTCCGGTTGACCGCGCGGGCGCGCTGAACCGGGAAGACCGTTACGAGAATTCACATTGGCGGTGGCTTGCGGAGCACACGAACAAGGAAAACCGGCGGGGATCGCTTCGAGAGGTGCTTTTAGGGACCGACGTGTTTATCGGCGTATCCGCTCCGGGCATCTTGCAGCCCGAGCATATTGCCGGCATGGCACGCGACCCCATCGTCTTTGCTATGGCTAATCCAACCCCCGAGATCATGCCCGACATCGCGGCGCCGGTCGCAGCGGTCGTCGCGACGGGCCGCTCGGATTTTCCGAATCAAGTCAATAATCTGCTCGCGTTTCCCGGAATTTTCCGTGGGGCCCTCGACGTTCGCGCCGGCCGCATTACCGAAGGCATGAAGCTCGCAGCCGCGTACGCCATCGCCTCGATCGTGACGGACGAAGAGCGCAGCGCCGAATATATCATTCCGAGCGTTTTCGATCCGCGCGTGGTCGATATCGTAGCGAAAGCGGTGGCAAGCGCCGCGGTAGACGGAGGCGTAGCACGGCGTTCGATGGTAAAGAGCGATGAAGAAGAGATTGCAACACCCGTATAGGAGCTAAACGGATGGCATTAGCCCGGATTCTGGTAGTTGAGGACGATGACGACGTCGCGCGGCTCGAGCAGACCGTGCTCGAACGCGCCGGTTACGAGATACGCGTTACCGGCAACGGCGCCGACGGCCTGGACCTCGCCGACTCGTACAAACCCGACGTCGTCATTCTCGACGTAGGCCTTCCCGATATATCCGGACTAGACGTCTGCACGTCCCTTTCGAATTCGAACAATGCGTTCATCCTCATGGTCAGCGGACATTCGCGCGAGCAAGATATTCTGCTGGGCTTAGGGCTGGGAGCCGACGATTATATTACCAAGCCGTTTTCGGGCAACGAACTCGTGGCGCGGGTGGCATCTTTTCTGCGCCGCCGTGAAAAGTTCACGCAGAAACGAGAAGGCACGAACGTTCTGCAGATCGGTACGGCGCATCTCGACCGCGATTTCCATCGCGTTTCAAACAATGGATCGGAAATTGCGCTTACCGCTCTCGAGTTTCGCCTGCTCTGGTTCTTAGCAGAAGCCGAAGGCCGGCTGCTGACGCGCGCGCAGATTCTCGAGCACGTTTGGAACGATACTTCCGGAGTTCCCACTCGCGTCGTCGACGTTCACGTTGCGGCATTGCGAAAAAAACTGCTCGAAGTGCATGCTCCGCTCGAAATTTCAAGCGTCCGCGGAATCGGTTATAGGCTCGATAAGGATTAACTCCGCCGCCACCGCGGCTGGGCTCGGCTTGCGCTTAGCGGCGGCCGACGTACGACCGCTGTACGTGCAGTTGGCGGATCAACTCGCGGAATCGATAGAAGACGGCCGGCTTGCCTCGGGAGGCAGGCTTCCCGCGATGCGTGATCTCGCCGAGGAATTGCGATGCGCGCTCGTCACCGTTTCGCAAGCCTACGAATTGCTCGCGGCTCGCGGCAAAGTGCGCTCCCGCGTTGGAAAGGGAACGTTCGTAGCGCAGGCGGCAGAGCCTCAGACGCGGTTCGCTCGCCGTTGGGAGCCCGACGTCGGCCGGTTTGCTCGAGCACAGAGGCTCGAAGGCGTGATGGAAGAGCTGACGCGCGTCACAACGGAGGGAGCAATTTCGCTCGCAACGGGGCATCCGGCGCCCGAAACCTTTCCACTCAATGACTTTGCCCGCGCTTTTCATCGCACGCTCTCCGACGATCCGCCCGAAGCGATGCAATACCGCTCCTCCACGGGCGATCGCGAACTCTGCGAAACGCTCGCAAAACTGCTAAACCGTCGGGGGTGCGCAGCGTCGGCGGCCGACATCATCGTTTGTTCCGGGGCGCAGCAGGCCGCCGACCTTGCCGCTTCGGTACTGCTCGACGATCGCAGTATCGTTGCAAGCGAAAGTCCTACGTACTGCGGTACGCTCGGTGTTTTCGATGCGCGCGGCGTGACGTATGCGGAGGTGCGCGGAGATGCCGGGGGCGTTCGCGTCGATGATGTGGAGCGCGTCTTTTCGGAATACCGGCCGCGATTGTTTTACATCAATCCCATCGCGCAAAATCCAACCGGCGCCGTCTTGCCGCAGCGGCGCGCGAAGCAGATCGTGGCGCTCGCGCGGCGTTACGACGTGGCAATTCTCGAAGATCAGACGGGATGGCAACTGACGTACGACGCGACCGCGCCGCCGCCGCTTGCCGCTTTCGATACCGACGGACGCGTAATCCTCATGGAAAGCCTGTCGAAATCGATGTTTCCGGCGCTGCGCATGGGATATCTGTACGCGAAAGGTGCTACTGCCGAAGCGCTCGAGGCTGCGAAAGTGCGCGCGGACGTCTTCACTTCGACGCTCACCCAACGCGCATTGTGGCGCTTCATCAACTCGAGTGCCTACAACCGCCACCTGCGGGCTACTCGCGCGCTTTACCGCAACCGGCGGGATGCTTTCATCGATGCGCTCGCACAATACGTACCGTGGGCCGACGTCCGGACACCGGCGGCGGGCGTAAACGCGTGGCTGCCGCTGCCGCCGCGCATCTCGACGCAGTCCGCGTTCGAGGCTTGCGCGCGGGAAGGCGTGCTCGTCATGCCCGCCGAGCCGTTTTACCCGTCCCGTACCGGGCCGCCCGCTCTGAGACTGTCGTTCGGGCACATCGATATCGAGACGGCTCGTGAAGGCGTACGCCGCGTCGGTTCGGCACTGGCCGCAAAAGCAGAAAAGCCTTAACCGATGCGCTTCCCAGCAACGCATTTTCGGATCGAAAAGCCGGCCGGCAAACGCCCATAAAAAAGGAACATAGGTCCTGTCCCGCCGCCGACCGTTTCTCGAAGGTCGGATTGCGACGACATCGAAAGCGAATGCAGACTGTTGAGCTTAATTATCGCCATTTCATCGTCGACGATGCGCGGCGGAAAGACTTGTACGGTCGTACCTTTGCGGCTGCTATACGGGTAAAGGATGTAGTGCGGAGGAAACGCTGCGCGCGGCGTGTATGCCCGTTCGCCTCCGAGCGTGACGTAAATGTAACCGACAACATTTCCGTCGTGGACGACTTTGTCGATGCGATCGATAGTGTCCAGGTATAGGCCTTTGGAGCGGAAGGGCAGGTCGAGGCCGGTCGAACTCTGCGCGTCTAGGCACCGTTTCGGTTCGTACAGCGGCGTGCGCGTCGCCGCTGCGAGGACGAGTGCAGCTAACATACCGACTGTTGTTCCCATTAGTGAAGCAAGTAAAAAGCCGCGGCTCTGCGCGGCTTTTTACTTGCTAAGGTTACGCCGATTATGGTTGCGTTACGTTGCCCAAGATTGCTCCGTTGCTGCGGAACTTGAGGACGCCGGTATCATCCGTAGCGCGGATTCCGTTTGCGAATGCGGTGTACACCGGATTCGTCGATTGCAGATCGTATGAGAAACCGAGCAGATCCTGTTCGAACCATGAAAGCAGCTTGATGTTCGGATACGGATTGCTGGGAGACTGCAATTCATCGAGCATTGCCGTGACCCATGTCGTTTTCGATGCACCGCCGTCGCCGTATTCGTTGGAAGCGATCTCGGAGACTGCGACGGGTTTGTTGGGAGCGATCGATACCGCAAGCTGGTACGGGGTCATCGAGATCGTATCGAACGACTTCCATTTCGCGCCAGTCAGGATGTTGCCGCGGTTATAGGTGTCGTAGCCGATCCAGTCCACGTATGCGTCGCCGGGATACGCGTTCGCGGGATTATTCCAAGGGGACGTCGTTGCGTTGCCAAGTGCTCCGGTAGAGAAACACCAGACGAACTTGACGTTCGTCGCGCCGGCATTGTGAAAGATTGTGACCATGCGCTGCCACGCTGCAATGAAGGCGGTATCGGTAGCGGAGCTTCCGCCCTGGTTCGCAAGGCCCCACGTGTACCACGTGCCGTTGAATTCGTGGAACGGCCGCAAGAATATCGTGCTTCCGAATGCCTTGAGTTCGGTCGCCGTCGTCGTAAGATAGGCATCGTACAGGCCACTATTGATGTCGGCGAAGGACACGTTTGTCGGCTCCCACGTGATTTCCGGCGTTATGCCTTGCGCAACCCATGTTGAGAAGCCGCTGTTTTTAACGACTTCGCCCATGTCGTACCTCCAATCGGAGTAGATGGTCCCAAGTGCGATGCCGTGCCGGAACGTCGTTGCGAAGTTCGGGCATGTAACCATGCTTCCGCGATCGCATACCGCGCCGAGAAAGATCCCGGCGGTCGAGGTGCTCGTATCCGAGAGCACGGGTAACGACGCCGGATCCGTTGTTGGAAAGGGTACCGGCGTCGGCGTGGGAGGCGGTGTCGGCGTGTGAACCTTGCCGAAGCTGTTTGCGTCGGGAACCGCCGCAGAACCGCCGGTGCCAGGCATCGCTCCGCCCGCGATTCCGTTAGCCGATCCTCCG
Organism: Vulcanimicrobiota bacterium; assembly: GCA_030854045.1. GTDB lineage: Bacteria > Vulcanimicrobiota > Vulcanimicrobiia > Vulcanimicrobiales > Vulcanimicrobiaceae > JALYTY01. Next base: position 8,579 of record JALYTY010000057.1, read on the forward strand.
CAACCAGCTACTGAAACGGCTGCTGCCGCACAAAGAAATACAAGACCGTTCGTAAGATGTTTCCGACCCATGACGCCCCCTTCAAGAGTGGTGATAGGTCGGTAATCGGCGGCTTAAGACGTTCTACACACGTGCTTTACAAAAGTTTGGTGTTTCGTTCGATTTCTGTTCGATTCGTCAAGTTAGATCGAAACAAGTTTCGATAGCGCGGAGGCATTGCTGCGGAAGTATAGCAAGCCTTGACTATTCCGGCCCCGTATTCCGTTGACGAACGTTCCGTACACCGGACTCGTTGACTGCAGATCGTACATGTATCCCTTGATGTCGGTGTCGAACCACGAGATTAGGCGAAGATGCGGATAGGGACTATGTGCCGACTGTAGCTCTTCGAGCATGTGCTTGATCCATGCGGATTTCATCGAACCGCCGTCCCCATACTCGGTCGACGCAAGCTCTGAAATCGAGACAGGCCGTTTTGTTGAGATGGAAGTCGCGAGCTGGTACGGCGCCGCTGCAATCTCATCAAAGCTCTTCCACTTTGTGCCCGTGATTTTGTTGCCGCGGTTGTACGTATCGAAGCTTATCCAATCGACATATTCGTCGCCGGGGTAGACGTTCGTGGGGTTATCCCACGCTTCGGTGTTTGCAAGGCCCCCGGTAGAGAAGCACCAAACGAATTTAACGTTGGCTGCGCCGGCGTTGTGGAAAATTCCGACCATGCGCTGCCATGCCGCGACAAACGCTCTATCGGCGGCAGCATCGGCGCCTTGGTTCACGAGTCCCCAGGAATACCACGATCCGTTAAATTCGTGAAATGGGCGTAGATAGATCGTGCTGCCGAATCGCTTGAGTTCTTGGGCCGAAAGCGTGAAGTACGAATCGTACTTGCCGCGGTTGATGTCGTCGAAAGTTACGGCGTTCGTCGGCTGCCAGGTAATTTCGGGCGATATTCCCGCTGCGCGCCACGACAGCAGCGCTTGATTTTTTACGAGGTCGGCGAGGTCGGCGCTCCAATCGGCGTACACGGTTCCAACGGCTATGCCGTGACGAAACGTGTTTTCAAAGGCAGGGCATGGAACGACGCTCGATTGGTCGCAAACTTCACCCAGAAAGACACCGGACGTCGATGGATTTGTGTCGCGCAGAACGGGAAGCGATGAGAGCCCGGAGCCGCTCGATGCGTCGAACGTGCGTGCGTACGGGGCGGAGGGCGCTAGCGATTGAGGCGTTAAATTGGCCCCGCCGCAACCGGCGGAACTCATAGCGAGCAACGCACAGACGGCTGCCCTCACGCCAAATCGAACGCGATGGTTCATAGAACTCCTTCACATAACGTGGAAATCGAACGACCGCCCGTAGGAATGCGTAGGAGTTATGAAGTGAAGACGGGTCGTCGGGGTGCCGGACTGGCTTATTCCGGAGCGTTCCCATGGTACAGAATGCAACGTAGTTTTCTCTAGATGCCAGCCGTTGGTTGCTTCAGGCAGCGGCGTTGCGCCGGGGCAGGTAGCCGGGGACCGGCATTCGTAGCCTTATGGAGTGAACTTGCGAGGACCACTTACGGCGGCATTGGCCGCCGTTTTGTTGGGCGCGGCTCCGCGTCCGTCAACGCCCACCGTATATTCGGCGCCTGCGGGAAGCCGTGCGGCAGGCGCTTCGCGCAGTCTTCCGACCGATGCGATTCTGCCCGACGGGCGCATCGCTGCGCCCAGGGGCCAAGCAACCTTCGTAGGCACAAATCCGTTGGGAGTCGCCGTCAGCGCCGATGGGCGTTGGGCAATCGTAAGCAACGACGAACAGGACGATTCGTCCCCGAGCGCCTTGCCCGCAAGCGCAGGCGCTATCGTGCCCGGCTATTCGCTTGCGGTCGTCGATACGCGAACGATGCGCGTCGCGAGCGTCTATCGCCGTTACGGCGAAACGTTTTTCGGAGGCATCGCGGCCGTGCCTGATCCCTCGGCGGTCGGCAGGACCCTCGTCGTCGCGTCCGGCGGCGCGGATAATTTACTGCACGTCTTTGCCTTGGAGAACGACGGCACGCTGACGGAAACGCAACGCATCCCGGTCGCCGGTTTCCCATCGGCGCTGAACGTTGCGTCCAATGCCCGAACGGCTTACGTGACGGGGAATCTTAGCGACACAGTGACGTCCGTCGATCTTGCCGCGCGCCGCGTTATGCAGTCGCGGACCGTCGGCTTTTTCCCAAACGGCGTCGCGGTTGCCGGCGGCCGCGCCTACGTTTCCAACGCCGGGCTTGCTCGTTATGCGCCAGCTTCGCCGCCTCGCTCGGAGCCGTCGTTCGCCGCCCCGCAGATTCAAAGTGACGAAGCATCGTCGCTTTCATCCCTGGGTCTCGACGTCGCCGGAGGTTTCAGCGGGTCGGGAGACGACGTCGTTCGGATGGATGCCGTGCCCGACGGCGTTACAATCGTCGGCGGAGCTAGGCCGGGAGCGATCGCCGCTAGGCGAGACGGCACATTCGCCTACGTAGCGATGGAGAATGTCGATCGCATTGCAACCGTCGCCACCTCCGCGCAGCCGCACGTCGTTGCCGGCCTCGATCTGCGGCTCTTCGTCAACGCGCCGTATGGAACCCAGCCTTCGGCCGAAGTGCTCAGTCGCGATGGAAAGCGATTGTACGTAGCGCTTGCGGGCCTCAACGCCGTCGCCGTCTTAGACGCCCGCAATCCCCGCCAACTGCATCGTCTCGGACTGATTCCGACCGGTTGGTATCCAACCGCTCTCGCGCTTTCGCCCGATGGCCGCTATCTGTATATTGCGGATGCGCGCGGCGTTGACGGTTGGGGGATGCTGCAGCGAATCGATATGAAAAGGCTCTCGCTCATGAAAGCGACGCTCTCGGCGTTACGGTACAATCGCGACGTCGGAACCGCAAAAAATAACGCAACGGTTCCCCCGTTGCGGTCGCACCGGCGCAGCACCACGATCGATCGTGTCGTTTATATTTCCGTCGGAACCGCAAGCTTCGACGCGCTTTTCGGGCCTTCGGCGTCTCGGACCGGTACGCCGAATCTTCACGCGCTGGCGCAAGCGTACGGGCTTGCCGACAATTTTTACGCAAACGACATGAACGTCGATGCGAACCTGCAGTACGGTCTGGGCGCCGCCTCGACACTCTATGCGCAGCGCACGCTCCACGTCAACGTCGGCCGCTCCCCGCTCGACGCCCACGGGCAGGACCCCGAAGACTATGCGCGCGCCGGATACCTTTTCAACGAACTTGCGCGCGACGGAATGTCGTTTCGCGATTATGGCGGCTTGCTCAACCTTTCGGGCTATCAGCCATCGAATGCATCGCAAGATCGCAGTCGCCGCGACCGTCCGCCGCAACCGCCATTAGGAGGCCTTTATACGCTCGACGTGCCGGCACTCGCGGCGCTTTCCGGACACGTCGATCTTGCGTATCCCGGCTCGAATCCCGAAATAAGCAACGCTGCGCGGGCTCGCGAGTTCATTAAAGACATGGGCGCGCTCGTCGCCGACGACGCGCAGCCGGCTTTTACGTACGTTTGGATACCCGTTGCCGCAACCTCTGCCGGGTTGCCCGAGGCCGATCGCGCCCTGGGAAGCATCGTCGACTTCCTCTCGCATACGCCGCACTGGTCTTCGACCGCGATCTTCATCGTCGGGGACGGCGTCGCTAATTCCACCGATCGCGTAAATCGTGCGCGCAGTTATGCGATCGTCGTCTCTCCGCTTGCCAAAGCGGGATACGTCGGGCATGCTCACCTTTCGGTTGCGAGCGTTTGTAAGACCGAAGAAGAGCTTTTGGGACTGCAGCCCCTGGCTCTTGGCGATCTCCTCTCGACCGACATGGCGGATTTTCTGAGTGCCGTCCCGTATCCGAGGCCGTATCACGCCACGCCGTAATAAGGACTTATGACCAAGGAGCCGATCCAGTTCGGTCCCCGTCTCGTGGGATCTCCCACGGGAACGCTTCGTGCCGCAGCGCTGATTCGGCCGGGTCCGAGCATCGAACGTGCCTGCGCTTTGCCGGGCGAACCCGGCGCCGTGTACCTGCGCGCGCTCGATCAGCACGAGATTCTCCGCAAGACGCTTGCATATTTCGGCGTCGAAACAATCGTTGCGGAATCCGGCAGCGAGGACCCCTATGACTGTGCGGCCTGCGATGCCGCAGTCGTTTTCGAAGATGGTGCGCTGATTGTGCGGCCAACGGCCATGTCCCGGCGCGCAGCGGCGGACCGCATGGAAGCGGAGTTCGCGCGCATCGACGTTCCGCTCGCGGGACACATCGCGGCACCGGGACTTTTCGACGGCAGCGACGTGCTGCTCGTGAATCGAACCGCATTTGTCGGCGTGGGAGATCGAGGAAACTCAATCGGCCGCAACGGTTTTGGCAAAGTCGCGCAAGCGCACGGATATCGCATCGTGGAAGTGCCGCTCCCCTTGGGCGCGCGACCGTTGCGCTGTCTCGCAAGCGCGGTAGCGAAAGACACCATCGTGGTGGCCGACGGAGCGATCGACCGCACCGCGTTCGAAGGTTTCAAAACGATCGTCCTGGAGCGGGGCGAGGACATGGCTGCCGGGGTGGTGGTGCTTGGTGAACGCCATGTTATCGCCGACGTCCGGTACCGTACGTCGCTTGCGAGAATGCGCAAAGCGGGGATCGTCGTCGAAGGAATCGATCTCTACGATTTCGAGAAAGTCGGCATCACGGCTTCGATGCTCGTCTTAGCGCTCAAGCGCGACTAGAGGAACATACTTGCGAATTGCCGTCGTTTCGGATATTCACGGGAATCTTGTCGGCCTCGATGCGTGTCTCGCCGACCTGCATGCGCAAGGAGGCGCGGACGCCATCGTTGCTGCGGGAGACCTGTGCGTCGATGGTCCGAAGCCGAAGAAAGTGCTGCAGCGCCTCAGAGAAGCCGGCGCCAAATGCGTGCGCGGAAACACCGACCGTTATCTTTCAGCTGCGCCCGACGAAATGTTTACGCCCGCGGAAAACGTCGCGCTCGAGTGGACGCGGCGCGAGGTCGGCGAAGCGTGGCTGCAGTGGCTCGCCGAGCTGCCCTTCGCAATTCGCATCGGAGACGATGGGAACCAGTTGCTAATCGTTCACGCTAACCCGCACAGCGACGACGAGCATCTCTGGCCCGACGCCGACGAAGCGACGCTCGCGCGCTTGATCGGCGAAGAACCTGCGACCGCGATTGCCTTCGGGCACCTGCATCTGCCCTACGTTCGAATGTGGCGTGGGAAACTGCTCGTGAACGTCGCTTCTGCGGGATTGCCCAAAGACGGCGACGCGCGCGCCTGCTACGCCATCTTCACCGAACGAAACGGCGGGTGGGAAGTAAAGCATCGTCGCGTCGACTTCGACGTCAAGAAAGTTGCAACTCAGCTCGCAGCCTGCGGGATTCCACAGAGTGAAGATCTTATTGCGACGCTGCGTCGCCATCGATATAAGCGCTTGAAAGGATTCGTTCCCTAAGCCGTGCCCGCTCCCGCTATAGAAATCGATCATCTCGTCAAACGTTACGGCGGCTTCACTGCCGTGGACGATGTGTCGCTTCGCGTCGAAGCCGGCGAATTTTTTGGCTTTCTCGGACCGAACGGTGCCGGAAAAACTACGACAATCAACGCGATCGTTGGTCTGGCCCGCGCGGACAGCGGAACGATTCGGGTCTTCGGACACGATACTCAGTCCGACTGGCGCAACGCACGCCGTTTTATCGGGCTCGCGCCGCAGGAGTACAATTTCGACCGGTATTTAAACATTCGCGACGTCCTTATCTTTCAAGCCGGATACTTTGGGCTGCACGGCCGTGCAGTAAAAGAACGTGCCGACATGCTGCTCGAACGCTTCGGTCTTGCATCGAAGGCGAAGAACGAGTACACGAAGCTCTCCGGCGGCATGAAGCGTCGTCTGACGCTGGCTCGCGCTTTAATAAACGAACCGAAGCTCGTAATTCTGGACGAACCGACTGCCGGCGTGGACGTAGAATTGCGCTTAGAACTGTGGGATTTGCTCCGCGAACTCAACGGCGACGGGCTGACGATCTTTCTCACGACGCATTATCTCGAAGAAGCCGAAGAGCTCTGCAAGAACATCGCCATCGTCCGCCAAGGACGGCTCGTTACGCAGCGGCCGACGACCGAACTCATCGCCGACGGCGCCAGTTTGCAAGATGTGTTTCTGGAACTTACCCGCGCGTGATCGCCGCCGTACCCCGCTTTAATTCCGTCGCGCTTTGGACGCTCATCAAGCGCGAGTTGATCCGCAGCATGAAGGTAATCAATCAGGTCGTTTGGCCCCCGATCATCTCGACGCTGCTCTACGTCTTCGTCTTCGGCGTCGCGCTCGGAAGCCGCGTACAGAACGTCCAGGGCGTGAGCTACGCGCAGTTTCTCATCCCGGGCCTGATCATGCTTCAAGTGATCGACTCATCGTACGGGGAGTGCTCGAGTTCGGTCTTTCAGGGCCGTTTCATGAACTCGATACAGGAGATGCTCGTCGCCCCGATGTCGGCGGTAGAGATCGTGTTCGGGTACGTGCTCGGCAGTCTGGTTCGTGCGCTCGTTATTGCGGCGCTGATAACGATATTGGGTGCGGTGCTGGTGCACACGTGGCCGGTCCACTGGTTGCTGTATTTCGCGGTTCTGACGTTGGTGTCGATTCTTTTCTCATCGCTTGGACTCATATTCGGTCTGATGGCGGAAAAATTCGATCACCTGGCCGCGTTGACGACGTTCGTTATTACGCCCCTTACGTTCGTGGGCGGCGTCTTCACATCGGCGCTGATGCTTCCGCCGGTTTTAAGGAACCTCGAGTTGTTCAATCCGATCTTCTATACGATCGATGCGTTCCGCCACAGTTATACCGGAGAGAGCTATCTGCCGCTGCCGTACTCCATTGCGACCATTGCGCTCTTGACCGTGCTCTCGCTCGCAATCGCTCTGCGAATGACGGCAACCGGCTATAAGCTGCGGGCCTAGCGGGCCTACGCTTTTGGCGGCGATATGCTGTAGGGAAGCCGCGTGGTGGCGAGATGCTGCGCGATCCAGCCGCCTAGCAGCAAGACGGTGAAAGCCGGATACGCGCGATTTCCAAAAAGCGCCAGCGCCGTCATGCCGGCGAAGACACACGCCGTGAATATTTCGGACCGCAAGCCCTGCGCGAGGGAGGGCGTAATATGGCCGCTTCCCTGCAAAGTCATCGCTGAAATCCGCCATAGAAGTGCGGGGACGGATTTCACGTAGGCGTCGACGAGCGCTCCGTAGTGCGCGCGGAGTTCCTGGGTTTCATATCGTACGAGCCGTAAGATAAATGCAATACTGCCCAGGACGATGATTGCGAACCCCCATGGCGTAGCGAGTGCCCCGATGCCCACGGCCATAAAAACATTCCCAAGGTAGAGCGGGCTGCGCGTGTGCCGGAACGGCCCTTGCACGACGAGCGCATTCGTAACCGCATCCGCATTCCACACGACGTCGGCATGTAAGTATGCGGAGCCCCACGCCCGAAGCGCCCAGCATAGGAAGGTGCACGCTGCAGCAATGCCGAGCAACGGTGCAGCGCCCTGCATCCGCAGCGCGGTGCCGATCCAGAGTGCGGTCGATTCGTACGGCCGTCCGTTCATGGACCACATCGCGCTTCCGAGCGAAAACCCCAGCATGTAAATCAACCCGAATATAAGTCCTCGAGTACGATACCACCAGGGAGACTGTTCGTTCATGCCGGCTGGTCCTTCGGGAAGAACGGATTGTGTTCTTTCTCGAAGCCGATTGTCGTCGGCGGTCCGTGTCCTGGCATCGCTACCGTTGCGTCCGGCAGGGTGAAGAGCTTCGAACGCACGCTGTTAAGAATATCGCCGTAGGTGCTTACGTCTCCGTACGCTCCGCCGATACTTCCGGCGAAGAGCGTGTCGCCCGTAAAGACGTTGGACTTAAAAATATAAGACGAAGATCCGTCGGTGTGGCCGGGCGTGTGCAGCATGCGGACGCTGACGTTATCTCCGAACGGCAATGCCTCGCCGTCGCGCACGCGCAATGCGTGTTGACCGAGCGTGCCGATTGCAGCAACGTCCAACTCGTGCATGACGATCTGCGCGTCCGGAAAGGCCTGCGCTATTGCCGCCGTTGCGTCGCAATGGTCGGCATGCTTGTGCGTGATGAGAATGTACTGAAGGTGATATTCGCCCTCACGAAGGATCCGCAGCAGGTTCTGCGGAGTTCCGGCGGGATCGACGAGCGCGGCGCGCTTACCGCCTTCAAGGAAGAACACGTAGCCGTTACTCGGATGCGGATTTTGCGGGTGATGGCGTACTCCGGCCGTATCGACATCGGGCGCATGCCACGATCCCGACGCAATCGCGCAAAGCGACTCGGCATCCAGCCTTAAAACCGGGGCGATTGCGCGTATCACATCCGGCGAAGGCACCTCTGCGCGTAGCCAACCAGCGACGGTTTCGGCGTCGCACCCTGCTGCGGCGGCAAGTGCTTTCACGCTTGCGCCGCTGCCGCGCTGCGCTTTGCGGACGATGTCGGCAAACTCGTCTTCGAGCGGAATCTCTTTGTGCATGCTTCGGACGTTCGACTATTGCGTTCGGAAGCATACCTCGAGCAGATGGCCATCGGGATCCGAGAAGAATACGGCATAGTAACCGGGTCCTTCATCGTAATTGGGACCGTCGACGTCCGCAGCGCCGATCGTCCGCAAAAGGTCTGCAACGCGTTCCACGTCGGCGCTGGATTCCGCCATAAACGCGATCCGGTTACTGTTGGGCGAAATGGACGGATCTTGCGTAAATCCGAACCAGACGAAATCTTCCGGGCCCGGCGAAGCGATCGACGCATCGTAATACGAAGTCCACTCCTCAACATCGCGTCGCTTCAATCCGAAGGACCCGAGAAGAGCGTCGTAAAAAGCCGCCGACCGTTCGCGATCGCGAACGCGCAGATCGACGTGTGAGAATAACGCTCTCTGATTGCTCATCGGATTCGCTTACTGCGGGACGCGCCCCGTTACCTCGCGACGAAACCAGAGGATGACCGGAACCATGGAGGCAGCCCTCGAACTCTCGAACTCCATGGAACGTGTCATTATTATCGGTTCGGGCCCCGCGGGCCTCACCGCCGCGATCTACGCGGCACGCGCGAACCTTGAACCGTTGGTGCTTGCGGGTGGGCTTTACGGTGGTCAGCTGATGCTTACGACGGAAGTTGAAAACTATCCGGGATTTCCGGAAGGCATCATGGGTCCCGATCTGATGATTAAGTTCCGCGAGCAAGCCGAGCGCTTTGGCGCACGGATCGAAAACTTCGACGCAATCGACGTGGACTTCTCGAAACAACCGCTCGTCGTGCGGACGGCGCAAGACGAATATCACGGCAGAACGGTTATCCTCGCTACCGGGGCGAGCGCGCGTTGGCTCAACATTCCGGGCGAAGAACGGCTGCGGGGACGCGGCGTTTCAACCTGCGCTACGTGCGACGGCGCATTCTTTCGCCATAAGCATATCGTTGTGGTTGGTGGGGGCGATTCGGCGATGGAAGAAGCGCTGTTTTTAACGCGATTCGGTCGCAAAGTGACGGTAATACATCGTCGCGAATCGCTTCGAGCATCGAAGATCATGGCAGCGCGCGCCCACGGACACGAAAAGATCGATTTTATGTGGAACACGGTCGTCGAAAGCGTGCAGGGCGACACGCACGTGACGGGATTGCGGCTGCGAAACTTGCTTTACGATCGAACGTTTGACTTTGATGCCGACGCGCTCTTTATCGCGATTGGCCACGATCCGAATACCAAAATGCTCGCAGGGCAGATCGATCTCGATGAAGCCGGCTACATCGATTCACCCGACGGCACGTCGACAAACGCCGAGGGAGTCTTCGTCGCAGGCGACGTCAGCGATCTGCGCTACAAACAGGCCATTACCGCGGCGGGCTCGGGCTGTAAAGCCGCTATGGATGCCGAAAAATTCCTCGAAGCCCTCGAATTTAAGTTAGAGAGCGCAGTGCTGCATTGATCTCGCTATACGCAAACGTGTAGCCCTGCGCGGTCGTGCGTTCGGGAAGCACGCGCTGTCCGGTCAGCACGACTGCGGCTCCTTCGCCGAGCATCAGCCGGAGTGCGAACGGCGGAATCGTAAGGGGGGTCGGGCGCCCGATAGCGCTCCCGAGTGCGTGAGTGAATTGCGCGTTGGTGACGGGATTGGGAGCGGTCGCATTCAGTACGCCGGTTGCACCATCGAGCGCTTTGAGGAAGATGCCCACGACATCGTCGACGTGCACCCAGGAGAGCCATTGCCGGCCGTTGCCGACGACCCCGCCACCTCCGAGCCGGAACGCGGGAAGCATCTTTTCGAGCGCGCCGCCATCGCAGCCTAAAGCGACGCCGATGCGAACGATTGTTACGCGCATTCCGCACTCCGCGGCGCGGCGCGCTTCACGTTCCCATCCCACGCAAACGCGGGCGAGGAAATCACTGCCCGGTTCGTCGGACTCAGTAAACGTTTTCGTTTCGCTCGTGCCATAGTATCCGACGGCCGACGCTGAAATGTACGCCGCCGTTTCTGAGGCGACTCTGCGATCGCCGCAATCAACGCCCGCGGTGCCGCCACGCGGCTGCTTTTGACCCGTTCTTTAACGGCCGTACTCCATCGCTGCGCGACCGGTTCACCGGCGAGATTCACGACGGCGTCCGCGCCCGCGCATCTCTGCGCTGCCGAGTGGGGATCGCGTAGCGAAGCGGTTACAACGTCGTCGCCACGCGCGCGAATTGCAGCTACGAGGTAGCGCCCGATGAACCCCGATGCACCCACGACAGCTACGCGCATGACCGCGCTAATTTTCTGATCGCAGAACGTTTCACTTCAAGCATTTCCTTGCGTATTTCCCGTACTAGCGTTTGCGTCTCGACATTGCGGAAGTTCCTCGCGTAACAACTAGAACGTCCCGTAGGCTGTTTGTGGTCGTGTCCCACGGAGTGGTGTATGAACCGTGGCCTTCCGCGAGGCTTGGCCATCAGGCGGTAATCACGGCCGAGAGTCGTGAGACCTGATTATCGCTGACGAAGTTTAGTCCTTCGAGTTGCATGTAACGGCGCTGCAGTTGCCACTCGTCGTTCTGCTCCAAGAGCAACGCGCCGACGAGCCACGTGATCGACGGACCGTTCGGAAATATCCCGACGACATTCGTGCGCCTCTTGATCTCCGCGTTGAAGCGTTCCAGCGGATTTGTCGAAGCAATCTGCGTGCGATGCGCTTTCGGGAAATCCATGTAGGCCAGAAGGTCAGGTTCGGCGTCATCGAGCATGGCCGACAACTTAGGGAATTTTTCTCGCAGTTGGTCGCAGACGATGCGCCATTGAACACGAGCCGTCTGGGAGGTTTTCTTGGGCGAAGACCGTGTTAATGAGTGCGAGCACCATCTGCCGTTGGCCCTTGCCGGCGTAGGCGTGCACGTTGCGCATGAAGTGCACGCGGCAACGTTGCCACGTCGCTTTGAATACCTTAGCGATTGCGGCCTTAAGCCCGACATGTGCATCCGAAATCACGAGTTTCACGCCGCGCAATCCACGGGCTTAAGCTGCGCAAGAAAGTCGGTCCAAAACGGCTCGGCTTCACTCGGCCCAACGG
>JALYTY010000061.1 GCA_030854045.1 Vulcanimicrobiota bacterium
ATTCCTCATCGCTGTTGCCTTCAGCGATTCCCGGTTTGCATCCCTCGGATCTGCAGTCGGCCTATGCGCTTCCATCGGCCAGCCGTGGAACGGGAGAGCGCATCGCGATCGTCGTTCCGTTCAACGGTCCGGCTGCGGAGAACGATCTCGCCGTCTACCGCAACAAGTTCGGCCTCGGCTCCTGTTCGAGCGCTTCGGGCTGCCTGCAGTTTGTCGGGCACGATGGGTCAAAGGGAAAAAAGGAGCAGAACAATTCTCCGTGGTCGGCCGAGCTGTCGATCGATCTGCAAATGGTCTCCGCAAGCTGTCCGCACTGCGGAATTACGGTCGTTGAAGCACAAAGCGACGGCTTCAACGACATGATCGTTGCCGAACTTACCGCCGTTTCGATTCATCCCAACGTCGTCAGCAACAGCTGGAGCATTCCGGAGTCTTCCGAGATGAGCCAAATGGGAACGGGCGCATTCGTGCATCCGGGGACCGCAGTGGTTGCCGGTTCCGGCGACAGCGGCGCCGGCGTCTCATGGCCCGCGGCGGAACCTTCGGTCATCGCCGTGGGCGGCACGTTCCTGCAAAGGGATGCATATAACGCCCGCGGCTGGGATGAAGCCGGTTGGGCGAATGCAGGTTTCGGATGCAGCGCGTATGTCGCCCGGCCTGCATGGCAGCTGTTAAGCTTCTGCGGCGCGAACCGTTCGATCGCCGACGTTGCGGCCGTTGCCGATCCTCGTTCGGGCGTTGCCATCTATAACTCGACGGCGGGCGGATGGGTCGTCTACGGCGGCACGAGCGTCGCTGCTCCCATCGTCGCGGGCGTTATCGCGCTTGCCGGGAATTCGTCCAGTCTCGTAACGGCGCAATACGTGTATCAGCATGGCAGCGCGCTCAACCCGGTCCAAACGGGCGTATCCGTTCTCCAAGGAGGTCTGGGGTCGCCGAACGGAATCGCAGCCTTCTAACTCGGTGCTACGCGTTTAAGCGGGTGCGAGCGCCGTTAGTTCGTATAACGGCCCCATGTCGGTATTTCGACGAACTCTGACGTGACGCGCGTCCCCGCTTCGTGTTAGCGCAACTCATTCTCAACGAGCACTCGCGCCGGGGCCGTGAATCGGCGCCGGCGCTCCGCGCTGCATTGCGCGATGCCGGGATCGATTTTGTGGAATCGGCCGATCCAAGCCGCATCGCTGAAGACGCAGGGTGCCTTATCGGCGCGGGCGGCGACGGTACGATCGTCGGCTGCATCTCCGGTGCAATCGAGCGTAACATTCCGCTCGGCATCGTTCCGCTCGGTACGTTTAACGAACTGGCTCGAACGCTGGAAGTTCCGCTCGATCTCGAAGGAGCCGTACGGGTTATCGCAGCGGCAGCCGAACGGGCTATCGACGTGGGCTGCGTAAACGGCAAGTATTTCGTCAACGAAGCGAGTATCGGAATCTCGAGCCGGATATCGCGAATGCAGACGCCGCAACTCAAGCAGCGGTTCGGCTTCCTCGCAATCGTCGTTACCGCGCTGCAGGCCTTCCGGCATTCGCGCGCGATGCACGCCGAAGTGCTCTACGACGGGAAAGCCGAGCAGTTCCGCACGATTCAGCTCACGATTGCGAACAGTCATCGCTTCGGTGGGTTTCTGCAAGTTGCCGATGCCGCAATCGACGATGGAATGCTCGATCTCTATAGCGTCGATATACGCAATTTTTCCGAAGCGTTCTTCATCGCTCAGGCACTTTTTGCGGGGAAAACGCGCGCCGTACCGGGTCTGCGCTGCATTCGAGCGCGATCTTTTGAAATACGAACGCGGCACCGGCATCATATAGCAGCCGACGCGGAGCCGGCCGGTTTTACTCCCGCGCGTTTCGAACTGCGTCCCAAGGCGCTTCGCGTATTCGTGCGGCTTCCGTAAAAATAAAATCCCGGCAGCTTGCGCGCCGGGATCGTATCGCGTTCATGAATCGAACTTAACCGTCGACTCGATTTAATTCAGTCGCGGAATCACTCCCGAGCTGCTGACTTTAGGTCCCCATCCCCCGAAGGAGGTGCTGTTCGGGACGACGGCAATCACGCGTGAAAGCGAGATCGTCGGCGGTTGTTCTTGCGCGGCTTCTATTGGCGGCCGCGGTGCGGTTTTCACTTTGAGTCCTTCCGTAAACTTCTTTACAAGCGCATTGTCGCGTCTGCATCGTTACTGTACATCCAAGGTTACGGCGTACATATGACCTTTGTTTCAAAACGTTCAACATGACGCTTCGCCTGCATAACGTGCGAAAAACTGTTATACCGGCATTCCGTTTTGACGCGTTTAGGTCCCCGGATCGGATCCTGCCCGGATAACGTATTTTACGATGAAGCGATCGAGGGTTGCGTATGCGGCAGGCGTTCCATAGTTCAGGTAAAGGTCGCCGTTGCGCATTCGCAAGTGAAATGCAGCTGCAACGTTTAAGCCGGTTTGGGCGGCGAATCCGCCGAGGCCGTTGATGTCGCGCAGCGATATCGTGAAGTTGCTGTCGCTTCCCGTATCGATGCCGAGCGATACGCGTCGCAGCCACTGCGAATTTAGGATGCCGGTAGTGCGATCGCGCTCGTAGCTGCCGTCGTATTCCAACCCAAGCGTGTAATGCGAACCGAGCGGCTGCGACGAACCGAGCGTATACAAATGAACCTCATTGGAGCCGAACTGGCCCCAGTTTGCGGAAAAGTCGATCGGCCGAGGCGTTCCGTCACGGTATCCGATCGGCAATCCCATGAGATTGAATGGGACGTTCGCTCCGTTGCGATAACAGGGAAAACCGGTAAAAAAGGTCGTTCCAGCCGAAGGGCCTCCACAGTTTGCCGAGGCGGGAACGTCGTAACCGCGCAATCCGCTAATCGTTGGACCTACACCGTCGAGCGAGAAACCGTTTGCGAAGGTAGCGTTCAAAAATGCGCCGGCATCATTTTCATGCACCGCGCCGCTGCGGTCGAACAGGCGGTCTCCCACGACGTTGAGCGACCAGTTTTTTACTTCCGGCAGGCTACCGTTGATCTGGGCGAATCCCTGGAAGCCGCGTACGTCGGAGTTGCTCGTGTATCCGTCAATCGGATTAAAATTCGGAGCGACGTCGGCATAGCCCAACAGCCATTCGTAGTTGGGCTTGTGCACGTCGACGAATGCGTTTGTTTCGCGCGTGGAACGTTGTGGAACCCAAGAGCCGTTCTCGATCGCGGTGTTGATCGAATAAACGAAGCCGTTGCGCAGGTTTCTCCCTTTTACGCCGCCTTCGAACGTGGCATCCGTACCGCTTATGCTGTGATGTGCGAGCACTCCGTCGCTCCAATACATAAACGTCTGATCCTGCAGCGCGTGCTTGAAGCCGTAGGCCGTGTCGTCGAACGTATCGCCTGTTATCTGGTTGAAGCCGCGGAAATTCAGCAATCCGAAGCTTTGCAGACCGCGCGTACCTTCGATCTTTTCACCCCGGTCGAACGGCCCGACGCTCGGTGAGTAAAAGACCTCGTTGGGTGGTCCATTAAAATTGGAGTACGCCGACGGATTGGGATTGACGTACTGCGCGCCCTGCGCGAAGAACGGCCGGTATTCTTGGAGCTGCCGCCGGAATTCTTGGGGAGAGATGGTCTGCTGATCGATCTCTACGTTCGAGAAATCGGGATCTGCGGTGCCGACGAAATTGATCGTCTGGGTGATTGGATAACTAACGTCGATCCCAATCGGCCGCGCTTGTTGCGTCAAGAACGTCCCGTCGGCTTGTTGAAAGAGGGCGCGATTGCCGCCGATGCTTTGCAGGCCGTAGATCTCCACGCGCGGTTTGGGACGGGCGGCGCCCGAGTGCAGCGCGAAACCGGTCGCCGCGGGCCAAAAACGCAGATCGTTGAAGCTTGGCCAATTGCCCGCACCTTGATCCTGCATGAGGCCGTCGAAAGCCCAGGAGAGATGATCCGCCGACGACGCTATCTGCCGGAAGAACCCGATTCGCCACGTTTGCGGCGACCCGGGACGAATGCGCATTGCCGAAAGCGGAACGATCATTACTGCGCTGTACGAATTGCCTTGAATCTTGCCCGCACTCAGCCATTGCGGCCGGTATCGAACATTTTCGCTTGCTTGCTGGTAGCGCACCCCTCGCGGTGTCGCTTCAAAGAAGTACGATTGAGAGCCGGCGCCGCTCGTGTCGATCCCGAGCGCTACGAAGTCGTCGGAGCCGAACCCGACATCGTTGGTCGTCTGGCTCGCTACGATCGGCGCTCCGCCCTGTTTGGCCTCGAATGCGACGTAAAGCGCCCGGTCGTCGTAGAGCAAGTAGACCGTCGTCGCGTTCGTCTCTGCCACCGGTCTGCGCGCGGTCACGTTCTCCCATGCGCCGGCCGTTGGAACTTTGCCCGTTTGCCACGCCGGATCTTTCAGCGAGGGATCGAGCGGCAGGGCATGGGGAGCTTTGGCGGCCGGGAACGAAAACGTTGCCGGAACGGCGGCAGGTGCCCGGTGAGCGAAACTCATCAGTACTGAGACCGTACAGAGGATTAGGAGGCAGCGTTTCATCGCATAACGAGCATCGTGCACATGCGATAAGCGGGTCCTCAGAATCGAATCAAAATATTTTCGGGCGAAGAGGATGTCTGCGATGAGTCTCTATGAGTTTGGACCGTTCCGGCTCGACGCCGAACGTTTGCTGCTCTTACATAGTGGCAACCCCGTCGGCCTCGGTCCAAAAGTCGTCGAAACGCTGCTCGCGCTGATCGAGCATCCCGGCGATTTGATCGCAAAAAATGCGCTGCTGGATCGCGTGTGGCCTGAAGGCTTCGTCGAAGAGGCGAATCTCACGCAAAACATCTACGTGCTGCGCAAGATACTTAAAGCACACTGGGACGTCGAGGCGATCGAAACCGTTCCGCGTCGCGGTTATCGTTTCGTCTCATCCGTCCGCTCCGTCGAGCAGAGACCTTCGGTCGTATCGCCGGAAGTCCCGATGCAGCCGCGTGCCGCATTATCGCGTCGCGTCGCAGTGGGCATTGCCGGCGCGGCATTTCTCATCGCCTGCATGATCGCCGGCCTTTCGCATACGTCGGCTGCGCGCGTCGTTTCGCCGCGCCTTTCCGCGGGCGGCGCGCGAATCTACGCAATCGGCCGATACTATTGGAACCTTCGAACGCGCGATGGAATTGAAAAGAGCGTCGGGTATTTCACGAAGGTAATCGACGCCGACCCCCGCGACGCTCGTGGATATGCGGCACTTGCGGAAGCCAACGCCATGATGGCCGACTATCACTACGGACCCTTGGCGGCGCACGTCTATCTGGCTCGTGCGCGAGCGTACGCCGAGAAAGCGCTGGCCCTCGATGAAAATTCGGCCGAAGCGCACGCCGCTCTCGGATTGATCGACCTCGATCGCAATTCGACCGATGCGGCGATCGCCCAATTAACGCGCGCGATTGCAAGCGATCCGTCCTACGGTCCCGCGCACGAATGGTACGGGATTGCCCTGCTTAACCGGAATCGTTTGCACGAAGGCGTGCGCGAACTGCGGCTCGCGGCGGATCTCGACCCGCTTTCGGTAGCGACGACTGCGTGGCTCGGATCCGCCGCATATCTCGATCGGCACTTCGATGATGCCATCGCGTATTCGCGTCAAGCGCTAGACCTTTCGCCGCAGCGAGCCGACTTGTACGCCGTCATTGGAGAAGCGTATGAAGCGCAGGGCAATTACGGTCGTGCGATCGATGCGTATAAGCGTTATGCGAGCCACGACGCGAGTTGTCGCTACGAAGCTGCCGCGCTGCTGGCGCACGCCTACGCACGCGTACGGCGGTTGGACGATGCGCGGGCCGAGCTTGCGATCGCGCGTGAGAGACCAAAAGACGTCGTTCCCGAAGACCTCGCACTCGCGCTCGCAGCCGTCGGGCAGCGGGATGTCGCCCTAGGGATGTTGCGCCGCGTGCGCGGACAGATGTCGTGGATGGCAATCGAAAACGATCCGCGATTCGATGCGATGCGTGGCGACGCACAATTCCGGCTGATCGAACAGCAAGCATAAAATGCGGGCCGCGCCGTCGCTGTTCGAAGCGCTCGCGGCTCGCCCGCGACTCGCTCGTTCGCTAGCGGCTCACGTGCGCGAGGTCGGCGAAGAAGGCACCGTACCGCAGCGCACCAAGGAACTCATTGCGCTCATGGTTGCGTGGCTCAACGCATGTGACTATTGCACGTGCGTTCACGAAGACGTCGCTCGAGAGATCGGAGTCGAAACCGCGACGCTGGCGGCGCTGGGAGACTTCGCACACAGCGCGCAGTTCAGCGACGCCGAACGTGCGGCTCTCGCCGCTGCGGTTTCGCTGACGCGCGAACCACGCGCGCTGCCGCCGGCCTTGTGGGAGCAACTCTGCGCGTACTACGATGAGGGCTCGCGCATCGAAGTCCTCGCGGTTATCGGACTCAACAACTATGTGAGCCGCATCGCAAACGCCTTACCGCAATAGCCTTTGCGCCCGCTCGTTCGGCAAAACTATGCAGTCGGAGCCGAGAGACGTGCCATCGCACGTTCCGTCGTGATCAAGCGAGTCTTGCTGATGCGGTCGTGCAGCATGATCCGGTGGGTAGCGATGCTTGCGAGCAGGATCAGCGGCCATAGAGCGAGGGAAAAGGCGTAACGCAAGACCGTCTGCCAAAATCCCGGCGGTCTAAAGTCGGGTCCGACGACGCGAAGCCCGGCGATCATCATACCGAACGTCTGTCCCGTCAGCGCGACGAGTACGATGAAATAGAGCGCTGCAAGCCAGAACGGCGTTCCGCCGTCGATTCCGAGATAGCGAAGCACCGCCCGAAGGAATCGCGCCGCTGCCGTATTCCCCGAAAGACCGATTGCCTTGGCTATTGCTCCGTACTCAAAAGACATTGCGTCACTTCCGGTGTAGACCGTCGCCGCTTTCACACGCGCGTTCGGCGCCGGCGATGCAAGCGATGTCGTCACTTGGACGAGTTGCGGTTCTTTTCCGATGAACGCGCCGAGCAGCGCGGTAACGATAATCAAATCGATCGAGACCGCGACGCAGCGTCGCCACCATCCCGCGCAATCGCTTCGCTGCACGCGTGCGTTGACGCTTGTGGGAAGCGCGGGCGGTTCGCTCGCCGCTTCGCGTAAGAACCACTCTTCCGTGCGTGCGTATTCTTGCGTCAGCGCGAAACGTTCCATATCTGCGATACGCCGCGTCGCGTACGGCTCGGCACCGAGCCACTCGCCGAATTTCAGAACGGGATCGTGAACGATCTCGCGGCCTTGGTCGGCGAATTGTTTCAGCGCGACCGTTCGGCCGAAATGATGGAACGAGGAGACGGCGATGCCGCGCGCGGCGGCATCCGGCGAGCCGCATACGAGCAGCCCGACCTTATCGCAAGTAAGTTCGCAGGTTCGCAGCCACCCTCCAAAAATGAGCGCGACGAGCGCATTCTCGTTACCGTTTATGCTCAGCAGGGACAGATAGCGGGTGTGCCCGGCGGCGATATGTCCCAACTGACGTCCGACGATGAACGCAAGTTCGTCATCCTCGAACTGCTCGATCCAGTGGCTCGAAAAGACGAGAGCGTACGGTTCGCCAAATCCCAGAGCGGCGACCGGGACGTTGTAGTCTTCACGGGCGAAGATCAGCGGCATTGGAATATCCAACGCCGCACAAGCCCCCTTTACGATGGTAAACACGCGCGGATATTGCGTTTCGTGAATCATCACGGACGATCCGATCAGACGTCCTCTAGCAAGCGTCACGTAGATCATCGCGATGACGATAAAGAGCGCAACTTCGGAGAGGCCGATCTTTTCGTGAATGACGAAGCCGAGCGCTGCAGCCGCTGGTAAGGCGAAGACGAGCGTTAGGATAAAGGCGAGGCGTTCGCGCGGGTGGCGAAGCGATTGCGGACCGGTAAAAAGGGATCGCGGCACGACTCGTTCTGTGCACCCCTAAAGCGGCGTTCCTTCCGCGAGCCGCACCCAGGGAAAAGAATTTGCGAATGTACTTGACGCCGCGGTATATTGTGCTATTGTACTAATGTACTAGTACGATATCGGACTGGTACGCCAACGGAAGGACATACCATGACACGCTCAATCGATCCCAACGACATGACCGAACTCCGCGAAACACGCGTCCGTATCCCCAAACAGCTCGCTTCGCCGATCTTCCAGGGCTGGGGTCCGAAGTTCTAATTTAACATGCCGGCCGTACTTACCGTCGACCCGCGCAGCGGGGTGCCGCTCTACCTGCAAGTGATCGAACAGATCAAGCGCTCGGTAGCTCTTGGAATCCTCTGCGCCGGCGAACAGCTTCCGACCGTAAAGCAGCTCGCGCTCGATCTCACGATCAACCCTAATACCGTCGCTAAGGCGTATAAAGAACTGGAACGCGACGGCGTCATCGAGACTGCTGCAGGAAAAGGCTCGTTCGTTCGGACCAACGGTTCGGCCGAATCGGTAAGATCCGCCGCCGGCGATATCGCGCGCGGCGCCTTTGAAGCGGCCGTGCGAGAGGCAAAATCGATCGGTCTCTCGGCCGACGACATCCGCAAATTAGCTAGCGCCGCAATCGACCGGTGGTTTTGAGGAGAATTTATGAACGCGATTACGATCGACCGGTTGCGCAAAACGTACGGCAGATACATCGCCGTCGACGATTTTAGCCTGACGGTTCCCGCGGGCACGGTCTTCGGTTTGCTCGGTCCTAACGGCGCGGGCAAAACGACGACGTTCAAATGTATGCTCGGTCTCGCCCGGCCCACGTCTGGAGCGGTTCTCTATGGCGGCAAAGCGCTTGGGCCACAGACGTTCCAACGCATCGCCTACGTACCCGAAAAAAGCGTTCTGTACGAGTGGATGACGGTCGACGAACACGTCGAGATGCAGCGACGGACGTTTGCATCCTTCTCCGTGAAGCAAGCACGCGATCTGCTCCGTCTTTTCAGCATCGATCTGCGTAAAAAAACGCGCGCTCTCTCTAAAGGCATGCGCACCGCTACGCAGGTCGCGCTTGCGATCGCTCGCCAAGCCGAGGTTCTCATTCTCGACGAACCCACGAGCGGTCTCGATCCGGTGAATCAGCGCAACGTGCTCAACTTGATTATCGACGAAGCATCGCGCGGAGCGACCGTTATTTTTTCATCGCATCAGATCGGTCAGGTGGAACGGGCAGCGGAATGCATCGCGGTCATCGATCGCGGACGCCTCGCTCTCCAAGGGTCCGTTGACGATCTTAAAGCGGACCGAAAGGTCGTCGAAGGCATCTTCCCTTCGGAGGCATTCTCGCTCGACGGATTAACCCGCGACCCGCGGATCGGACGCGTCGACGTCAACGGCCGTGTCGTGCGATTGCTCGTAACCGACGGCGCTGCCGATTTCACCGCAAAACTCGACGCGCTTGGAGCCAACGGAGTGCGCGTCGTCGATCTTAATCTTGAAGACATCTTTCTCTATGCGGTCGCGCCGTCGCGCGCCCAAGCCGACGTTGTCGAGGAACAACACACATGAGCTATGTTGAATGGCTGCGCGTCTGTAACGTGCTGCGCGTACTGGGCATCGTGCTCGGAATACTCGTGCTTGCCTCGCTCGCGCTTCGAATCGGATTTGCCGGCTACCTTAACGACGACTCGAAGTTCTTAAGCCACATTCAGATGCAGCACGGCGCGGTCGTTTCCCATGTTGTCCTATCGAACGGCGTAGCGCAAACGATCATCGACGACCCTGCGGATAAAACGCACGTAACGATTGACAACCTGGGATACGGCGGCCGGCACATCGTGATTACTGAGCCGAGTTCCGGCAGCCATACGCACGACCATATCATAATCGGAAGCGTGCGGGTGTTCGAAACGCAACACGAGCACGGTGACGTCTCGACGACCGTTATAGATACGAACAGCGCGGTACCGTTTGCCTACTATATGGCTGCAGCAGTTCTGATGTCGCTGCTCGTCGCGACGATTCTTGGCGCTCCCTTCGCTCGCGAGAATGACGGGCATCTCGAAACGGCGCTCATGCGTCCCGCCTCTCGTCTCGAACTCGGGTTGCGAACGATGGGCGTCGACGCCGTCGGCATTCTGGCGGCGGCGGCCATGACGATCGTGGCGTTGATTATCTGCCAAGCGATGTTTGAAGTGCCGCATTTTGACTTCAGCGGCGTTAATTCACAATCGGTGATCGTCGGCATCATCTTGCCGCTGGCGTGGTATGCAATGCTGTCGGCCGCTTCATCATCGCTAAAACGCGGCTACGGCGCCGTCATCGGGTTTGCTTGGCCGGTTGCTATTCTGGTGCTGGTCTTTAGCAAGATCCCGCTCGGCAGTTCGCTGCTCGCTGGCGCGGTGCACGAGATCTTCTGGATAGTCTCTCGCATCGACCCGCTGTCGTATATTTCGATCTCGGCTCAGCCGGCGCTTGACAACTTACCATCGATCTCGCCTGACTTCGGCTCGCGAATAACGTTTGAAACGATTCTCTTACTCGTCTATGTCGCGCTTGCACTCTATCAGTGGCAGCGCGTGGAGGCCTAAAGCGATGGAAATTCTCGGCACAAACTTTTCTCTAACGCTCGGATCGTGGAGACTCCGGTTCTGCATCGCAGTAGAGGACGTGGACGCGCCGGACGCGCCCAACGTGCGAATCCCGCACCGGGTTCGCATCGTAGCAGACGACGGCTGCGCGCGCCGGCGAACGATGTGAGAGCGTAGCAACGAAGCGTCGCCGCGCGTTGTAAGGATCGTGAAGAGATCGCCGGTTTGGCTGAGCCTGAGAACGGCGACGCCGCGGGCGGTTTGGGCAACGTTCATGCAGAGCCGCATTTTCAAAGCGCTCAACGCGACATTCCGGACAACTATTCCCGCTGGTTCTTGCATTGCCGCAATCGGCGGTTTCGCGTGATTCTAAACGACGAAGCCCGTAGCGATTGCGGGTTTTGCGAATTTGAATCCGTCGGAGGCCACGGCGTAAAGATAGATGTTTGCGAACGTGGCGTCTCCGGAAAAATTGAACGAGTAGGGGCCGACGATGGTGTTGTAGGTCCCCCTGTTCTGCAGCGTGTTCAGTATACCAAAACGATTTGGCACGCTCGTTCGCCCGGCGGCCGCAATAAGAAGCTGCATCGCTGCGTATCCATATGCGCTAAACGCGGTAATCGCGCCGACGTAGCGCGAGAAGTCGTTATAGTATTGAAAAATCGAGGGGATGCGCCCGAGCGGCGGGAGCGACGATGCGACCAGCGCTCCGTCGAGCGGCTTCGCGAATTTGTCGATCGTTGTTTGCGTGTAGAAACCGTCGCTCGCGCCGAATTCGCCTTTGTATCCGCTCGCGCGCAGTCCGTGCGCGAGCGGTCCTAAGCGGTCGGGTTTCCCGCAGAGAAAGATATACGACGCCGCTAAGGCGCGCAGCTTTTCGACGATCGTTCCGGGGTCGAATCCGTCGGGCAATACGGTCGTTTGCGCGTCGTGCTTATCAGCCTTCGCTTGATCGATGAAGCCGCGAGCGACGTCCGCGCCGTAGTCGCCGTCGATCGTTATTGCAACGACCGGCATCCGTTTGCGCCCCTGGAGGACCGCGCGCGCGAACAGTACGCCTTCCGTCGAGTCTTTGGTCGGAAGCCGGAAGACGTTGTGGAAACCGCGTGAGGTGATCGCATCCGCGGTGATCGTCGGAACGATGAGCGCGAAGTTGGCATTGGCATACTGCGGCAGCGCTTGTAACGTAACGTCGGCACTCAGATTTCCGATCATCGCAACGATACTCGGGTCTGCGGAAGCGATTGCCACGTTCGTCGTCGCAATGTTACCGGAGTTCTGATCGTCGAACGCGCGAATGCCGTAAGCACGCTGCAGCGGAGTGATGAAGCGGTTGGTTTCATCGATTGCCGCTTGGACGCCGCGCACCACTTCTTGGCCGTACTGTGCGCGCGGTCCAGAAAGCGGCACGCTCACGCCCACGGTCAGTTGACGCGCCTGCTGCGTTGGGAACGTTTGCCCACGTACGAAAACCGGAGCTCCGGCGGCCGCTGCTGCAGCCAGAAATGCACGGCGACGCATTAGCCTACCAAAATCCGGCAACGGTGGTCGCCAGGAATACGAGTGAAAATGCCATGTTACCGGTAAAGATACGTTCGTTGAGCACGAAATAGTTCTCCGAGACGCGGAACTGACGAGCCTCGCCGGCAATCAGCACGGCGCACGCCGCGGCGCCCAGATAATACGGCCAGCGGGCGTGCACGAGAAAGCCCGCTGCGGTGAGAAATAGTGCCATGGCAGCGTGCATCGCTAAAGGCAGCGTCCGTCCCGATGCTGCCCCGAAGCGGGCCGGAAGGGACGCAATGCCTTCGGAGATATCGACGTCGAGATCCATCAGCGCGTAGATGATGTCGAAGCCGGCAACCCAAACGGTTACCGCCAAAAACAGCAGGATGGCGACCGTATCGACGCGTCCTCGTATGCCGACGTATGCGCCGAGCGGTGCCAGCCCGTCGAGCGCTCCGAGCACGAAATGTACGAGCCAAGTAAAGCGCTTGCACAGCGGATACACAAGCACTCCCAGGGCCGCTACCGGCATCAGCTTTACGCAGAGCGGGTTGAGCATCCACGCTGCCAGCAGAAGGAGCGCGAGGCCCAAAAAAATTGCCCAAAGCATCGTGTAGGGCGAAAGAATTCCGCTTGCAACGGCACGTCGTGCGGTACGCGGATTGCGTGCGTCGATGTCGCGATCGAAGTAACGATTTGCTGCCATTGCGGCGGTACGGGCGCCGACGACCGCCAGAGTTATCCACAGGAGGGCCCAGAACGAAGGAATGCCGCGCGCGGCGAAAGCCGCGCCGGTGTACGCGAAAGGCAGCGCAAAAAGCGTGTGCTCGATCCGAATTTCTTTGAGAAAGACTCTAATCACGGATCGATCGTTCGTACGCGGCTCGTCCTTGGCCGGACCACGCATCGGCAACGCCCGTGTCGCCGAGCCGGGATAGGCCATATTCCTTCCAGCGTTTGTTCACCGTGGCACGCGTTTGCGGGTCCATAACGATGTCGGGCGGCCAGTCGCGTTCGTACCCTTCGGCCCGGGTCTTTCGCGTCGCATCGATTCCCATCTTAACGCCATATGCGACGTTGTACGACCCATGATCCAAGTCGTCGAGGGGTCCCGGCATCATCACAACGTCGCGGTCCGCCGCGATGTTGTTGAGCGTGAACCAGGCAACGCTTCGTGCATCCTGCACGTCGATGTCGTCGTCGACGATGACCAGCAGTCGCGTCAGCATCATCATGTGCCCGAGACCCCAAAGCGCGTTCATGACTTTCTTTGCGTGTCCGGGATATTTCTTGCGAATCGATACGATTGCCAGATTGTGAAATCCGCCTTCAACCGGAAGGTTCATGTCGATAACTTCGGGCAGCACCATCTGCAAGAGCGGCAGAAATATACGCTCCGTCGCTTTGCCCAGCCATGCGTCTTCCATCGGCGGCTTTCCAACCACCGTAGCCGCGTAGATCGGATTGCGCCGGTGCGTGATGCACGTAACGTGAAAAGTTGGATAGGTGTCGGCGAGACTATAGACGCCGGTGTGATCGCCGAACGGTCCTTCCGTCCGCAGATCGGTAGTATCGACGTACCCCTCAAGGATAAACTCTGCGCTAGCCGGCACGCGAAGATCGACCGTGCGGGCCTGCACGAGTTCGACGGGTCTTCCGCGAAGCAGTCCGGCGAAAGCGAATTCATCTAATACGGGGGGTAACGGCGCGGTCGCGGCATAGGTGAGCGCGGGGTCGCTGCCGATTGCGACCGCTACCGGAATTTTCTCTCCCCACGCATCGGCGTGCGCTCGCCCTTGTTTATGTCGCTGCCAATGCATCCCGGTTTCACGTTTGCTGTACACGTGCATGCGATACATTCCGACGTTCGGACGATTCGTAAGCGGGTCTTTGGTAATGACGAGCGGGAGAGTGATGAAAGGGCCGCCGTCGAGCGGCCACGTCGTAAGCACCGGCAGTTTCGAGAGATCGGGATGCTCTACGATGACGTCGTGAACGCGAGCGGTACGAACGATTTTGGGAATCGCGTTAACGAGGGGTGCGAAATGTTTGAGCGCCGCGAGCTTCGCGCCGAGCGATGGCCCCGGCGGCGTAATGTCGAGCAGTTCGCGCAGACGTCCGGCGACTTCGTCTAAGTGCTTTGCGTCGAAGGCCATCGCGATGCGGCGATGAGAGCCGAACTGGTTAGTGAGTACGGGAAAGCGGCTACCTCTCACGTTGGTAAAGAGGAGCGCCGGACCGCCAGCCTTGACGACGCGATTCGTAATTTCAGCAATCTCCAGATACGGATCGACGGCGGCGGCAACCGTATGGAGTTCACCGGCTTTATTGAGAGAATCGACGAAGGCGCGCAACGAATCATACGGCATGGCAACGCTTACGTTATCTCTTCGATTCAGTCACTCCGCCCGGCGGCGCGACTCCGGAATCGACTACGGCGTTATTGCCGATATAAGTCCGTAATCGTGACTTGACGTCCGGCCATTCGCTTGCGATCACACTGTAAAAGGCGACGTCACGCAACTGCCCCGTTGAGGGGTGAATGCGGTAGTTTCGATGCGTCCCTTCGTAAGATGCGCCGATTCGCACCATCGCTTCGCGGGAGCGCTGGTTAATCGCTTCGCCTTTGAGCGATACGCGCACGGCGTTCCAATCTTCGAAGGCATGCTCGAAGAGAAGGTATTTGGAATGCGTGTTCACATGCGTGCGCCATAGCCGCCGGGCGATGAACGTCGAACCGATTTCAAGCTTGCGGTGCTCCGGCACGATATTCAAGTAGCGCGTCGATCCGACGGCTTCGCCGTTTGCTTTATCGACGATTGCGAATGCGATATGACCGCTGTGCAGCGCTTCGTGAAGCCATTGCGCCGATTCGCGTTCAGTACGGAACGGGTTGGTAGAATATGTGTACGCCCAGAGCGCCTCATCGTTCGCGTTCCTGCGAAGATCGCCCAGGTGCGCCCGTGAGAGGCGTTCTAAGCGAATCTGCGCCGTTTCCAACATTGTCGTGCCGAGCATACGTTCATTTGAACACATAGTGACAATAGCGATACCTCGGGGACACAGTACGATCGAACGAGGGTCCGCATTGCTGCGGACCCTGGGACTCAATCCTCGCGGCGACCCGCCGGCCGCCGTCGGCGGCGCATCGGCGGCGCACCTTCAGCGTCGGCAGGCGGAGGCAGCTCGCGCTGCGGTTCAGGCGCCGCTTCGCGGGGACGCGGTCGGAATTCACCGTTACCGCCGCCGCTGCGGCCGCCGCCGTCTCCGCGGCCTCCGTCGCCGCCGCCGAGCAGCGCTTTGCGCGATAGATTGACGCGGCCTTGACCGTCAACTTCCATGACTTTGACTTGAATCTCGTCGCCGACTTTGACGACGTCCTCAACCTTCTCGACGCGCTGGGGCGCGAGCTGGCTGATGTGAACCAGGCCTTCTTTTCCGGGAAGGATCTGCACGAACGCGCCGATTGCGATGACGCGTGTGACGACCCCGGTGTACGTCTCTCCGACGACGATATCTTTCGTGATGTTTTCGACCATCGTCTTGGCTCGCTCGCCGCTCTCACCGTCGAGCGACGTAATGAACACGGTGCCGTCGTCTTCAATATCCATCTTTTCGATGCCGGTTTCTTGAATGATCTTGTTGATGATCTTTCCGCCCGGCCCGATAACATCTTTGATCTTATCGGGGTTGATCTTGATGACGATCATGCGAGGCGCAAACTTCGAGAGGTCTTTGCGCGGCTCGGAGATGGTTTCGGCGAGCTTATCGATGATGAAGAAGCGCGACTTTTTCGCTTCGGCCATCGCTTCACGCATGATGTCGAGCGTGATGCCCTGCACCTTGATGTCCATTTGGATTGCCGTGATGCCGTTTTTCGTACCGGCAACCTTGAAATCCATTTCACCGAGCGCATCTTCGAGCCCCTGAATGTCGGTAAGAACGGCATAGTCCTTACCCTTGAGGATTAACCCCATCGCGACTCCGGCAACGTGCCCTTTAATCGGCACGCCGGCGTCCATGAGGGCGAGCGAAGACCCGCAGACCGACGCCATCGAAGAAGAACCGTTCGATTCAAGGACCTCGCTCATCAGGCGAAGCGTATATGGAAAATCTTCCTTCGGCGGAAGCACCGGGATCAATGCGCGTTCTGCGAGCGCGCCGTGACCGATCTCGCGGCGGCCGGGTCCGCGCATCGGCCGCGTTTCACCGACCGAAAACGGCGGAAAATTGTAAAAATGCATGTAGCGCTTGTCTTCGAGCGCGACGATCCCGTCAAGGCGCTGTGCGTCGCTCGTCGAGCCGAGCGTAGCGGCGGTAAATACCTGCGTTTGTCCGCGTGTAAACACGCCGGAACCGTGAACGCGCGGCACGTAGTGAACTTTCGACCAGATCGCACGGATTTCGTTTGGTTTGCGACCGTCGGGGCGTATTTTTTCGTCGACGACCATCGTGCGAAGTTCGTCTTCTTCCATCGACTTGATAATTTTTCCGAAGTCTTTGGCATACGCGGAATCTACGAGCAACGCTTTGATCGCGTCGTCTTTCTTGCTGCAGCGCGCGATCGCTTCGTCACGGCTCAGCTTGCCGAACGCTTCTTCGCGTTCACCCTTTTCGACAACACGCATCGCTTTTGCGACGTCTTTTGCAAACGTCTTGCGGACCCACTTGTCGAGTTCTCCGTTGATGGCCAGCAACGGGTAGACCCGTTTTTTCTTACCGTTCTTTTTGGCAAGCTGATCGATCGACTTAACGATTTTCTTAATCTCGCCGTGCGCGAACGCGACCGCGTCGAGAAACTCTTCCTCGCTGATTTCATCGCCGCCGCCTTCGACCATCATCACGGCGTCCGCCGTACCGGCGACGATGATGTCCATGCCGCCGGTGACGTATTGCGGCAGCGTCGGATTGGCGATGTATTCGCCGTCTTCGTCTCGTCCGACGCGAACTGAAGCGACGGTTTTATCAAACGGAATATCCGAAAGAGCGAGAGCTGCGCCCGCCGCGCAGACGCCGAGCACGTCCGCATCGAGTTCGGGATCGATGGAAAGCACCGTTGCAACGACCTGCACGTCGTTGCGGAAACCGTCCGGGAAGAGGGGGCGGATCGGACGGTCGATCTGGCGAGAACTGAGCACGGCATGCTCGGGTGGACGTCCTTCGCGCTTGATGTAGCCTCCCGGTATTTTTCCGGCAGCGTACATCTTTTCTTCGAAGTCGCAGGTGAGGGGAAAGAAATCGATGCCTTCGCGGGGTTTGGCGGAGGCGGTGACGGCGCAGAGCACGACGTTTTGTTCACCGTAGCGAACGAGGGCAGAGCCGTTGGCCTGCTTCGCAAGTTCGCCGGTTTCGATGATCATCGTGCGCCCGCCGACCTCTAAGGTCACGGATTCGGGCACGGTTACTCCTAAATTTTCGCTATTTGCTCTTTAATATTGCAACGCGGTGCGGTTCGTGCAAAGAACCCGGCGGCCCTTGGCGGGCCGCGCAATCGACGCGGGGGGCCGATTTGGGACGGTAGAAGCTTGGAGCATGTGCCGTCATGTGTTTCGCGCCGTAGCCATTGCCACCGCGCTTGCTATGCATTCACAGAATGCGAGCGCGGCAACGGCGCCCGTCTCGGGGCGGCATGCGATGGTTGTGACCGAGCAGCGTCTCGCGACGCAAGTCGGGGTCGATGTCTTGCGCCGTGGCGGAAATGCGGTCGACGCTGCGGTCGCGGTCGGTTACGCCCTTGCCGTTGTCGACCCGTGCTGCGGAAATATCGGCGGCGGCGGATTCATGATTATCCGCATGCACGACGGACGCGAACGGTTCATCGACTTTCGCGAAAAGGCGCCGCTGCGCGCTTCGCGCGACATGTATCTCGACGCCAACGGCAACGACGCACCGGAGCGCTCGCGTAAAGGTTGGCTCGCCGTCGGGGTGCCGGGCACCGTGATGGGAATGGACCGCGCGCTTTCGGAGTTTGGCGTAGAATCGCGCCGCGATGTAATGGCGCCGGCAATTGCGCTCGCGCGAAGCGGATTCACGCTTCGAGCGGGCGATTTGATCCCATTTCGCGGTTCGCAGAGCGAAGGATACAGCGGTTCGTATTCTTTTGCGCGGCAACGCAACGTGCGCGCGATCTGGATGCCGCAGGGACGATATCCGCTTGCAGGCGATCGCATCGTGCAGGGCGATCTCGCGCGCTCGCTTTCACTCATCGCAATGGACGGCGATGCGGCATTCTATCGCGGTCCGCTCGCGAGGGCAATCGTCGCGGCGAGCGCGGCACACGGCGGCATTCTCACGATGCAGGATTTCACGCGATACGCAATCGACGAAACGGCACCACTGCATTGCGGTTATCACGGATACGAGATTCTTTCAGCGCCGCCGCCGAGTTCCGGAGGCGTGACGCTCTGCGAAATACTCAACATCATTGCGCCGTATCCGTTGGATGCGTGGGGGCGGCACAGCGTTCGAGAAACGCACGTTCTGATCGAAGCCGAACGGAGGGCGTATGCCGACCGCAACGCGGATTTAGGCGACCCGATGTTTGTAGCGGATCCCGTCGCAAAATTGCTCGACCCGGCCTACGCTTCGCGTCTTCGGTCGGGCATACAGCCGGAGCGCGCTACGCCGTCGAAAGACGTGAAACCGGGCGTCAGCGTTTCGAGCAACGAAAACAGCGACACCACGCATTATTCAATCGTCGACAAAGACGGCAATGCCGTCGCTACGACGTATACAATCAACGACTGGTTCGGTTCCGGCGTCATCGCAGGCGACACCGGTTTTTTTCTAAACGACGAAATGGATGACTTCACGTCTAAGCCCGGAGTGCCGAATATGTTCGGACTCGTCCAAGGAGCCCGCAACGACATCCAACCCGGAAAACGGCCGCTGTCGTCGATGGCGCCGACCATCCTTTTGCGGCGCGGCAAAGTGACGATGGTGACCGGAAGTCCCGGGGGATCGCGTATTATCACGATCGTCCTCGAAACGATTCTCAACGCGGTCGACTTCGGAATGAACGTGCAAGCGGCAGTCGATGCGCCGCGCGTTCATATGCAGTGGCTTCCGGATGTAGTTGAGTACGAGCCGGGGGCTTTTACGACCGCAACGATCCGGCAGCTTCGCGTCAATGGGTATGCGTTTCACGAAATCCCGTCTTGGGGATCGGCGCAGGCAATTGCCGTCGATCCCCTTACCGGTATGCTCTACGGCGGCACCGACGATCGCCATCCGGCGGGCGCCGCAATTGGTTATTAGTGAGCGCAACCCTAACGCGAGCAAGAGCGTTGCCCTTCTGGCGCAATGTGGGCTCGCCCATGCGAACGGAGGCTGCGCCTGGTGCGGCGCAGATCTGCCCAAAGCGCGCAGGATGTGGTGCAGTGACCGCTGCGCGGACGGTTTTTGGGCCAATCATTGGTGGACGCTCGCGCGTCGGGCCGCGAAACGTCGCGACAAATACCGCTGCACGCGGTGCGGGCACAAGCCGCCAAAACGGGGCACGGAGCAGTGGCGGAAAACGCGTAAGACTGCGCGCCTGGAAGTCAATCACATCGTCCCTGCCGGCGGAAAGCACGGAAGTTTGAGTTGCCTCCACCATATCGGCAACTTAGAAACGCTGTGCGTACCGTGTCACCGTCTGGAAACCGCACGCCAGTTTGCGCACGCTCGCCGGGTATAGAACCAAATCGACCTACGCAATAGGTGTAGGCGTGGAAGCTTTGGTATAACGGCTTTTATGCAGACCCTTTCGCACGAACGCCGCACCGAACTGGAACTGAAGGCAAACGCCGTTCGAGAGGGGATTATTCGCGCGCTTACCGCCGCCGGGTCGGGACATTCCGCTGGGTCGCTCGACATGGCCGACATACTCACGGCGCTCTACGGCTTCATCATGCGTCACGATCCGAAAGATCCGGATTGGCCGGAGCGCGACCGTCTCTTGCTTTCCTGCGGCCACATCGCTCCGGTGCGGTATTCCGCGATGGCTAACTTCGGCTATTTCCCCGTTGAGGAGTTGCTGACGCTGCGCAAGTTCGGTTCGCGTCTGCAAGGCCATCCCGAACGTACCAAGCTCCCGGGGCTGGAAACGACGTCGGGGCCGCTCGGCGAAGGTTTGGCGCAGGGGACCGGGATGGCGCTCGCCGCCAAACTGGATGGAAAGCAGTGGCGCACGTATGTCGTCACATCCGACGCCGAACATCAGTGCGGGTTGCACTGGGAAGCCGTGATGACGGCCGCAAAATTCAAACTGGGAAATCTTACCTGCATAATCGACCGAAACTTCATTCAGATTGACGGCAGCACCGAAGAGATTATGCCCCTCGAGCCGCTCGCGGACAAATATCGAGCGTTTAATTGGGAAGTGTTCGAGTGCGACGGAAATGACATCGCCGCATTTATCGAGACGGTCGAACGCGCCAAAGCCGTGGCCGCGAAACCGCAAGTCATTATCGCGCACACCGTTCCGGGCAAGGGCATCAGCTACATGGAAGGCGATTACACATGGCACGGAAAGCCGCCGAATTCCGAACAATCCGCAGCGGCGCTTCGCGAGCTGCAAACGCAGCGTGAAAGGATTCTGGCCGATGTCTAGTTCGAGCGTTATCGATTCCGCCGCGCAATCGATGCGCCTTGTCGACTATCGCGCTCAAGCAGCGCTTAAACTCGTTCCGACGCGCAACGGTTTCGGCGAAGGTTTGATCGAGGCGGGAACGCGCAACGGGAACGTCCTCGCGATCTGCGCGGACCTCGCCGAATCGACGCGCATGGAAGGCTTCAAAAAAGCTCACCCGGCCCAATATCTCGAGATCGGCGTCGCAGAACAAATGCTCGTCGCGCTTGCCGGCGGTCTCGCCGCTGCTGGCAAAGTACCGTGGATCGCTTCGTATGCCATGTTCAATCCGGGCCGCTCGTGGGAGCAAGTTCGCACGATTATGGCGCTCAATGAAACCAACGTTAAGATCGCCGGAGCGCATGCAGGCGTCTCCGTTGGTCCCGACGGCGCGACGCATCAAGCGATCGAGGACATTGCGATCATGCGGGTGATCCCGCACATGATGGTAGTCGTGCCGTGCGATTCGATACAAACGAAAAAAGCGACGCTGGCGCTCTCGGAGAAAAAGGGGCCCGCATACCTGCGTTTTGCACGCGACAAATCGGCAGTCGTCACGGCCGACGAGACGCCGTTTGAAATCGGAAAAGCGCAGACGTTTCGTGACGGCAACGATGTCGCTATCGTTGCTTGCGGGATCTTACTCTATAACGCGCTCGCGGCAGCCGACGAACTCGCGCGCGAAGACGGGATCGAATGTCGCGTCGTAAACAACCACACCGTCAAACCGATGGACGAAACGGCGATCGTGGCTGCGGCGCGCGAGTGTGGTGCCATCGTCACCGTAGAAGAGCACCAGATCCACGGCGGGATGGGTTCCCGCGTGGCGGAGATCGTCGCGCAGCGGCGCCCCGTTCCAATCGAATTCGTCGGCGTGAATGACAGCTTCGGTCAGTCAGGCGATCCGGCGGAACTTATTGAGTTTTACGGCATGGGCACCTACGCGATAAAAGATGCGGTGCGCCGAGTCCGCGCGCGTAAGTAGTTAGGCGCTCACACTTATCGCGACGGCCACGTTCCGATAAGGGTTCCGTAGTAGCCGGAAGTGCGCAGATCCAAGATCGTAATGGTTCGCGACGGCCCAGCATCGGCGTACGTCTTAATGCGGCTGAAGCAGGCGGCGACGGCGTCATTGGAATGCATTTGTTTAACCGGATACACGCTAGGATCGCTCGATGCTCCCGCCAGCTCCAGCGACGCTCCGTTAGAAAGCCGAATGACTCCGGCTTGATACCGGGCGGGTCCCTTCGGCATCGTAATGGTGGCAATGCGCAAAAGTTCGCAAGGAGTCACACTCTGAGCTTGCGTCGGCAAGGCCAACATGGCGGGAGCGGCGAGCGCAATCGCTACGGCGATGCTACGGATCACATTCGGCAATTTAATTATCCTAGCAGAGAGCTGCTCGTGTCTCGGTACGAACGATGAGGCAATAATGCTAAAGGTTTGCTCGGAAAGCTAACGGCGTAATCCGAGATCGGAGATCAGCGAGCGGTAGCGTTCGATATCTTTTTGCTGCAGATAACTCAATAACCGGCGGCGCTGCCCGACTTGCAAGAGAAGTCCGCGACGGCTGTGATGATCTTTTTTATGAAATTTCAGGTGTTCGGTGAGATGATTGATTGACGCCGTGAGGATCGCGACCTGAACTTCGGCGGAGCCGGTGTCGTTCGATCCTCGGCCGTATTTCGCGGCGATCTCGGACTTTTGTTCTTTGGTTAAAGGCATGGGGATAACTCCTTATGCAGGATAGACTCGACCGGAATGCAGGGCAAACTCCGCTCCGGCGACCGGCGTATCGTATCAGGAACTCTTCTTGCATGCAAGGCTGTAGTGCCGGCTAGGGCTCGTCGCGCACGGGTGTCGGCTTGCCGTCGGGTCCGACGGCGACGAGCACGAACCGCCCTACCGTAGATAACCGCCGCTGTGCGGTCGTCGGATGCTCGGCCCAAAGCTCCACCTGCACGGCAATCGACGTCCGTCCCATTCGTTCTACGGTTGCAATGGTTTCGACGAACTCGCCGGCGCGTATCGGCTCTTTGAAATCGATGCGATCCACGGACGCCGTAACGACCGTTTTGCGGCAGGCGCGCATGGCCGCAATCGATGCGACCACAT
Source organism: Vulcanimicrobiota bacterium (assembly GCA_030854045.1). GTDB lineage: Bacteria > Vulcanimicrobiota > Vulcanimicrobiia > Vulcanimicrobiales > Vulcanimicrobiaceae > JALYTY01. The sequence continues at coordinate 22,752 of JALYTY010000061.1, forward strand.
CCATCATTGCCAACGCTTTGCCGCCGAAGAGCGTGCCGTACTGATTTGTTTCGTTCGGAAACACCACTTCGGTGCGTCGTTCGACGATTCGCTCGATGTCGTGCATACAACGTAGGGTTTCCGCGCACGAAGCGCAATCGCCCGCAGTATGCACGGCGTCGCGGATACAATTACGCCCCAGCGCATCGAGCAGACGAGCAAAGCGCTCGACGGCTACATTCGTCGCACTCCCGTCGCTGACATCGACGGGATCGCGCTGAAGCTTGAATCGATGCAGCACGCAGGGTCGTTTAAAACGCGCGGCGCGTTCGCAAACCTGCTCTCTCGTGAAATTCCGCGCGCCGGGGTCGTCGCGGCGTCCGGCGGGAACCACGGAGCGGCGGTCGCGTATGCGGCGATGCGCTTGCGCATACCGTGCACGATCTTCGTTCCAACGGTATCGTCTCCCGCAAAGATAGCGCGCATTCGTGAATACGGAGCGCAACTCGAAATCGTCGGAGATCGCTATTCCGATGCGTTTGAGGCAAGCGAACGGTACGCGCGCACATCGCAGGCGCTCAACGTGCACGCATACGATCGGATCGAGACCGTGCTCGGCCAAGGAACGATCGGGTTGGAAATCGAGCGTCTGCACGGAAGCGTCGATACCGTGATTGCCGCCGTCGGAGGTGGAGGCTTGATCGGCGGAATATCGGCGTGGTATGCGGGGCGCGTAAAGATCGTTGCGGTCGAGCCCGAGGGCGCGCCGACGCTCGCACATGCGCTCGCAGCGGGCGTACCGGTCGATGCGCCGGCGGGAAGCGTCGCGCGCGATTCACTGGCACCTAAACGCATCGGGGACCTCACGTTCGAAATCGCCCGCCGGTACGTGAACCGCTCCGTCTTGGTAAGCGATGACGATATCATCGCTGCTCGCGAGGCGCTGTGGGATCGAGCGCGCGTTATCGCGGAACCCGGGGGTTCGGCTGCCTTCGCCGCCCTGCTTTCTGGGAAATACGCACCGCAACCGGACGAACGAGTTATTGCAATCGTCAGCGGCGCGAACACGGTGATATCGTGGACTTGAAGATTCGCGGCCGCGTCGCGCTCGTAACCGGAGGCAGCGCCGGTCTCGGCAAAGCGATTGCGCTTGGCCTTGCCGTCGAAGGCGTGAAAATCGCCGTAGCCGCGCGCCGCCGCGAACGCCTTGAAGAAGTCGTTCGCGCTGCACGTGAACGCGGGGCTCAGGAGGCACGTGCCTATGATGTCGACTTGAGCGATGGGTCAGGCGTGAACTCGCTTCTCGAACGGGTCGAGAGCGACTATGGAACCCCCGACATTCTCATTCTTAATGGAGGCGGTCCCAAACCGGGCACGGTATCCGAAGTTTCGCTCGAAGACTGGGACGATGCGTACCGCAGCATGCTGCGCAATATGCTCGAGCTTGCCGGCGCCGTGGTTCCATCCATGCGCCGTCGGAAGTGGGGCAGAATCGTCGCGCTCGCGTCCTCGTCGGTGAAACAGCCGATACCATCGCTGGCACTCTCCAATAGCATGCGTGTCGCGCTAGTTTCGGCGCTCAAGACGCTTTCTATGGACGTCGCCGCCGATGGCGTTACGGTGAATGCGATCGCAACCGGGCGCGTCGATACGGACCGGCTGCGGGAGCTTTATCCCGACGAAACATCGATGAAGCGAGCCGCAAAAGACGAGATCCCGATCGGACGCGTCGCAACCGCCGATGAATATGCGCCGATGGCGGTGTTCCTGTGCAGCGAACTGGCGAGGTACGTAACCGGCCAAACGATCGCAATCGACGGAGGCCTCATAAAATCACTGTACTGAAGCCCTCGCGGAAGCATTCGCACGTCCTAATCCTCCATAATGCTCTAAATTGCATCCGGGCGCTTCGCTTCAAAGTTCAAAACGACAACGATTTATATTTTCTTCACCGGCGCCGGCGTGACGTAACGAAATTTTCGTGGCAAACTTTCGCTATAGTGCATTGCGTTATTGCTTTGAAATGACTTCGCATTACATCCGTGTTGCGGCCATTGACGATCTTCCGAACGGAACCGGCATGCCCGTCGCCGCGGGACGCTACGACGTTGCATTGTTCAATGTCGGCGGGACGGTGTATGCGATCGAAAACTCGTGTCCGCATCAGGGTGGGCCGCTCGCCGACGGATACTTGGAAGGGCCGTTCGTCACGTGTCCTTGGCATGCGTGGTGCTTCGATGTTCGTTCCGGGAAAATGACGCTCGGCGAGTTTGCGACCGTCGCCCGGTTCGGCGTGCGCATTGAGAACGGGGCGATCTTCGTTTCTAGCGAACCGCTCGCACAATGATGGAGCAACCTGCATGGGACGGGATACTCGGAACCGCCGGCGGCCCGGCGTTCGGAACGGCACTCGCCGCGTTCGCAGCGGAACGCGATATTGCAAACGATCGCCTTGCCGCAGCATGTGAGCTTCCGCTTGAAATCATAACGGGCGTTCTTGAGGGCCGAGAGAGAGTCGGCATATCGGCGATAGCGCGTATCGCGCAGGCGCTTCGGTCCCGACCGGTCGAGTTTTTTCAGAAGACCGGCATCTTCTCACTTGGCGCCTATGCCTTTGGCCTCGACCCGCTCTACTTCTTACCGGAAGGCCCGCTACGTTATACCGCTCGCATCTACATGCGGGAGATCAATCCGCGCCACCAAGTGCCGGAGGGCGACATGACCAAGCGCAACGTTACGATCAAAACCGTCGCGGACGACGAACTTCTCGATTCGCTCGGAAAGCTCGAAGTCGAGATGGCATACCTGTTGCGCGTGGCCGTTCAACATACGGGTGGGACACTCTAGACCGCTCATCGAATCCGCGGAAACGATGCAAGGACTGGACGGAAAGCGAATCGCCGCGCTTATCGGTGATGGCTTCGAAGAAGCGGACCTCATGGAGCCGCGCAAGGCGCTCGAAGACGCCGGCGCAATCGTGACAATAGTCGGATTGGACGATCGCTCGCGCCGCTCGATTCAGGGCAAGCGCGGGCTTGAAAATGGCCAAGCGGTAAAGGCGGAAGAGTTGGTCGCGGATTGTACGGCGGAGGATTTCGACGGCGTCCTTATACCGGGGGGCACGTCGCCCGATCGCATCCGAACCGATAAGGAAGTGCAGCGCTTCGTGCGCGAGTTCGATGCGGCGAAGAAACCGATGTTCTCGGTGGGACACGGCGCGCAAGTGCTCATCTCCTCGCAGCTTGCGCGCGGACGCCAGGTGACCGGCGCTCATTCCATTGCGGACGACATCCGCAACGCGGGCGGACTCTATCGCGACCAGCCGACGGTACAGGATTCGAATTGGGTGAGCACCCGCGGCGGGGAAGACATGCCGCAGTTCAACCGCGCGATGGTGGAAAAAATTGCCGCGGCCGGCGCTGCCTCTGCCGTCTAACTGCTAGATTTCGAGGGGGTAGGCTTCTTGCGCGTGCCTTTACGCTCGTGGAACACTATCCCGCTTAAGGATCGTAGCGCGCGAGTGCTTCGCCGTACTGGCGAAGCGCGATGAAACCAACGAGCGCGCAAAAGATCGTTTCGGTTCCAACGCCGACTGCATCGCCGCTTCGCGTGAAGATCGCGTCACCGTAGACCGCTAGGCAATAGGCGCTCGCGGCCGTCGCGCATCCGAGCGCAATGTAGAGCCAACGCGCCGCGCCTTCGCGCAGGGTCGCGTTGAGCGAAACCGCCGAACTTGCGAGAACGCAGAACAGCGCTAAGGCGAAAAAAACCGGCGGCGCGGCAAATCCCGTAAGGAACTGCGCAAACCAATACACGAACGCCGCTGTTATCGTAACTAACGCCGGGACTACGGCTTTAGCGCGGGCGAGTTCTCTGCCGAATAACGGGGCGCTTTGTTCGCTCGCATCGAGCATCACGTGCCGCCCCGGACCCTGCAGCAGAGCCACCGCGAATCCGATCGTCGAGCAGAAAAACATCGGACCGGCGAGCCATACGCTTCGCGTCGCAAGATCCGCTCCGAGCGGATCCGTTATCGCCGTGATGCCGTGCGGCTGCACGAATCCGACGACGGCCGCAGTCGCACATGCGAAACCGAGAGTTCGCCGTTCCGCACGTAAGCGTCCCGATACGATCGCGCGAAGGCTGCGAAAGGTCACGCGCGCCGTTCCAGGACGTCGCTCATAGGCGGCAAGGCGCAATATGCGCGCTGCGACGCCGGATCGACGTGCGTCGAGAATATCGCAACGCATCCTGCCGCCCGCAGCACCTCCTGCGCGTACGCAAGAGGCGGACGGTCCAATACGAGCATCTCCGGAGAAGCGATCAACGCCGCTACGATCGGATAGGCAAAAGCTTCGTGCACACCGCTCAAGCGTTCGAGTAGGACGCAAGCGAGTGCGCGCGCGCGTTGCACGTCGATATCCCACAATGCCGCGCGATAGTCGATGTAACGTGAAAAGGCCGCAGGCGATAGCGCAAGCGGGTCGTGCGGTACGAAGCCTGCGATGCGTTTGCATTGCACGGGCTGAACCCTGGGATCGAACTCCCCGATCAGCACGCTGCCGTGCGATGCGCGCGCCACGCCGGCGGCGAGCATCGCTAAGACTTCGGCTTCGCGTGCGCCCGTTCGTTCGACCGCGATACGTGAATCGGCGAACACATCGAGCGTCGTCGGCGAAACGACGGTTCTGCCGCCGGTCACATAAGAAACGTCACGCATCCGCAACACCGTTGCGCTCATCGCATGTTTCCGGCGTGAGGTTTCCGGTGCAGCGGCTCTCCCGCGACAACGTTGTGAAGCAGTTGCGGAACGCTGGCCGGATAGCGGAGCGTTCCTTCGGTCGAGGGCGGAGGAAAGACGGAAGCGTTGAGCCGGGTCGCGGGCATCATAAGGTCACTTCGGGCGCGAGGCGAAGAAATCCGCGATGCTCGATAATGCCGGCGTCGCGCGCAGACTCCTCGAAATTCGGACGTTGATGGAGATGGCGGGCGAGACGTTCTATAAATACAGCGCTTTCGAAAAGGCCGCAGCGTCTATAGAGAACGCGTCCCCGCTCCCCGGCCTCATCGCAGCGGGCGAGTTGACGTCGGTACCGGGTATCGGGAGATCGATCGCGGCGGTCATCGAACAGCTACTCGACCGCGGCTCTGCCGATGTTCTGGATGCGCTTTACGAGCGATTTCCGCCAACGATCGTTGAAGTGCTCGGCGTAAGCGGAATCGGCACGAAAACCGCTGCGATGTTGTGGAACGACTATCAAATTGCGAGCCTGGCCGACCTCGAAGCCGCTATTACCAGTGGAGCGCTCGAGGCGGTTCCGCGTCTCGGCTCTAAGACGATCGATAACTGGCGTCGCGGAATCCTCGCGTACAAGGGGCGCCAGAGACGCTTGCCCCTCGCACGCGCAATAAAAATTGCCACGGAAGCGATCGCATATCTGCGCACGGGACCGGCTCATCGGCGGCTGATGCCGGCCGGCAGCGTGCGGCGGCAAGAAGCGACGGTAGGCGATGTAGATTTGGTATGCGCGTCGGACGATGCAGCCGCCGTTACCACATATTTTGCTGCCTGGGATCGCGCGAGCGCCGTGCTCGCCGAAGGCCCAACGAAAACGAGCGTATGGCTCGAAAACGGCTTTCAGATCGACCTTCGCGTCTTACCGGACCATCTTTTCGGCAATCTGCTCCAGCATTTTACCGGCTCCCGCGACCATAACATCAAGCTTCGCGAACACGCCGTGCGCGCTCAGCTGCGCGTTAGTGAAAACGGGATACTCGATCTACAAACGGGCGGCGTCGTAACTTGCGCTGAAGAAGACGGCGTGTATGCGGCGCTCGGAATGCAGTACGTTCCTCCGGAGTTGCGAAGCGGTTCGGACGAAGTGGAGCTGGCCCGCGCGTTTGCCCTTCCCGAATTGGTCGAATTGAGCGACGTACGCGGCGATTTTCACATGCACAGCACCTGGAGCGACGGACGCGACACGCTCGAATCGATGATCGCTGCGGCCGCCGCGCGCGGTTACGAATATCATGCGATCAGCGATCATTCCTTCGGTCGCGGAAAGCGCTACGGGCTGGATCCCGCGGATCTGCTGGAACAGCGCAAGCGCGTCGAGGAACTCGGGAAGTCGTACGGTATCGCAACGTTGTGCGCAAGCGAAGTCGACCTTCTGCCCGACGGCACGCTGGATTACGACGATGGCGTGCTCGCGCAGCTCGACATCGTTATCGCAAGCGTTCATTCGGCGTTTAATATTTCGCCCGATGCGATGACGCGCCGACTGATCGCCGCTTGTGAGAATCGCTACGTATCGATTATCGGACATCCCACCGGACGCATGCTCGATGGTTTTCCGGGATATGATTTCGATCACGACGCCGTGTTCGCAGCGGCGGCGCGTACCGGTACGGCTTTAGAGATCGACGGACAGGCGCTTCGCTTGGATCTTCCTGCGCCACTCGTTCGGCGCGCGAAAACATTCGGCGTCACCTTCACCTGCGATAGCGATGCTCATGAGGCGCGCGATTTACAAAACGTCGAACTTTCTGTCGGCCAGGCGCGGCGCGCCGGACTTACAAAAGACGACGTGCTAAACGCTCGCGATTTGGCGGACGTTCGCGCGTTCGTGCAGCGCAAGCGCCGCGCGCCGTGATCGGCACGATCGCGCTCGATGCGGCGGACGGCGCCTCGACCGGCGCACGCTGGGCGGGATCGCGCGGTCGCGCGCTCGTTTTCGTTCATGGGGTGGGTTCTACGGCCGCAATTTGGGACCGCCAACTGCTCGCGTTCGGCGACCGCTACCGCTGCTACGCAATCGAACTTCGCGGCAACGGCGTCCCGAAGCCCGAGCCGTCCCCGTCGCTCATCACTCGCGCCGGCTATGCCGCCGACGTGCTGGCGGTCTGCGAGCACGCCGGAATCGAGCGCTTTACTCTCGTAGGATGCAGCCTTGGGGGCGTTGTGGCATTCGAGCTCTGGACGATTGCCCGCGAAAGAATAGAATCCATGGTTATCGTCGGAAGTTTCGCCGCATATCCCGATGGAATCGCCTACGCTCGGACGATCGGCGACGCAGTCGAAACGGCGGGGAGCATGCCGGAGTTCGCGCGCCGGCGCGCCGGTAAGCTGAGTCTTCCGGAGGCGCGCGTGCGCGAAACCGTGGAACAGATGGCGATAAAAACCAGCGAATCGTATCTCGCCGCTACCGAGGCTACGTGGACCGGGGATTATTCTCACGTCCTCGCAAGCATCGACGTTCCGGTGCTGGTTACGTGCGGCGAGCACGACTCCATCGCTCCACCGGCGCTCTCGGAGGCGCTGGCGGCAGGGATACCCCACTCGCAGTTCTCGCTAGTCCCTGCGGCCGGACATGTGGCGAACGCCGATAATCCCGCGGCATTTAACGACCTGCTGGGAGCGTTTCTGCATTGAACGAATCCGATCGCGTAGCCGCGCTCGCTGCGTATCAATTGCTCGACACGCGGGAAGAAGCCGCGTACGATGCGTTCACCGAGATCGCGAGATATGTTATGGGAACGGCGATTGCCGCGATCGGTTTCATTGACGACCGACGTGAATGGTTCAAGTCGCATCCCGGACTAAACGCTGAAGAAGTGCCGCGTGAGGTGGCGCTCTGCACGCACGTCGTAACGACTCAACGGACCATGGTCGTACCCGATACGCTCCAGGACGACCGTTTCCGCGACAACCCTCTGGTCACCGGGACGCCGCACGTCCGATTCTATGCCGGCGTTCCGCTTATTACACCCGAGGGATATACGATCGGAACGCTCTGCGCGATCGACGATAAACCGCACGACGCGGCTCCCGAACAGATACAGATGCTCGAAGCGCTTGCGCGCGCGCTTCTGGTCGTTCTAGAAGCAAGGCGGCGTTTCCGAACGATCTTCGACGTCGCGAATGTTGACGCGCTTACGATAGATCCCTCAAACGACGTCGTGCTATTCGGATCGCGTGCCGCCCGCGAACACCTTGGATACTCAATCGACGAGTTCAGAGGAACCGCCGCAAGCGACGTGTTTCCCGCATTTTCGCCCGCTGACGTTCTCGATTGGCAGCATCGCCTTCGAGCGGGAGAAAAAATCATCATGCAGACCGAGATGCGGAGGCGCGACGGGAGCACGTATCCGATCGAACTGCGCGTGGACCTCACGTACGAACAAAATTCCGCGCGCCTTCTCGCAATAGCCTTCGACTTGACGGAACGCAAAGCGCGGGAGCGTGAGATTTCTCTGCTTCTGGAAGCCATCAATGTTGCGGGCGATGTGATTCTGGTGTATAGCATGGATGCCTCGGGCGAGCTGCGCCTCTCCTACATGAACGATGCGTATACGCTCCAGTCAGGGTATTCGCGCGCTGAGGCAATAGGACGCAATCTTCAATCGTTTCGTGCCGCGATGCCGGACGACGAGGGTATGCGGGCGGTGCGCGGCGCGATCGCCGCGGGAAGTCCGGTTCAAGCGGAGATCGTTAGCTATCGTAAAGACGGGTCCACGTTTTGGAACCAGGTGACGCTGCATCCGATGGGCGACGGTTCCGGAAAAATAACGCATTGGATTTCAATAGAGCGCGACGTTACGCAAGAAGTCGCGCGTTCGTCTGCGCTTGCGGAAGAACACGATCGGGTGCTCGCCCTCACGCGGGCGGCGCGGCTGCTTTTCACTGCGCTCGATGCGCGATCGCTGGTAGAAACCGTGCGCAGCGTCGTACGGGAGCTGCTCTCGGCCCACGCGCGCGTTCTGGCCGTTTCGCATGACGAGCGGTCGATCGAAGTACAGGAGCTCGGAAATGTCGACTGGACCGACGCGTTCCAAGACGATCTCGTATCGCAATCGGTCCAGTACCAGATGCGCACGACCGCGCAGAAAAGAGATCGCGCCGTGACGTACGTCGGCGGATTCGGTGATGCCCGCTACGTAATCGAGCTGCGCGCTCATGCATCGCACGTGTTGCGCAACGCAGACCTCTTCGTTTTCGATCTTATTGCAGAATATTTCCAGGTTGCCGCTCGTAACGTCGCCCTCTATCGCGAACTGGAAGAAAGACGCAGCGCCGTTCTCGAACTCAGCCAGACGAAGAGCGACCTCATCGCGATGCTCGCCCACGATTTCCGCGGCCCGCTTACCACGATCGTCGGCTTCTCCGATCTCATCGCAGAGTTGGGCGAGATCAACGGCGATCAGAAGGAATCGCTCGACGCAATAAAGCGTTCGGCCCTTCAGCTCGCCGAGCTTGCCACCGACACGTTGACGCTTTCGCGTCTGGAGCGCAACGAGGTTTCTCTGCAGTTCGGCGACGTAGACGTGGAATCGCTGCTGGCTTCGATTATAGACCAGGAAGCGGGAAGGCGGATCGTTCATTTGCGCAGCAGCGGCAACGTCCACGTCGCCGCGGATATCGACCGGTTGCGTCAGGTATTCGCGAACGTTATCGACAATGCGATTAAGTATTCGCCCAATGGAACGTCTCCGGACGTGGAAGTGAACGGTACCGGCGAATCGGTTATCGTGAGCGTGCGCGATTGCGGCATCGGCATCCCGGCCGCAGAGGTCGGCCGCATATTCGATCGATTTACGCGGGCGTCGAACGCGCGCAAGATGCGAATCGGGGGAACCGGGTTCGGGCTCTTTCTTACGAAGCAGTTGATCCAATTGCACGGAGGAACGATCGCCGCAGAAAGCGCCGAGGGCAGCGGAACGACCATAACCGCGACCTTACCGCGGCAGCCCGCGCGTCGGGCCCTTTCGCGAACCGTCATCGTCCTCGATCGTGAGCTCGACGGCTCGTTTATCGCCGATGGAATTAGAGAGGCCGGCTATCACGCGATAGCGGTAGCCGCTCTCGATGAAGTTCCCGCAATTGCGGGGTCGCAGCCGGTCGATGCGCTGATCGTCGCGATGCCTAATGGTGAACTTACGGCCGCGGATACCGCCGCACTGAGCGCGTTTGGGCGCGAGCGATCGATTCCAATTGTGGCGATCGGCGATCAGCCGGTCGCGCGTCTAGGCGCATATGCAACGCTGCCGCGACCGGTGCTCGTGAGCGATGTCGTCGCAACGCTCGGAATGCTCTTACGTTCCCGCAATCGCTGAATCGGCGCCGGACCGCGAAAATATTCGATCGGGCGCACTGTATACGTTCGCGCGGCCGTCGCGTACGAACCCGAGCAGCGTGATGTTGAAGCGTTGTGCCATATCGATTGCCAGACTGCTCGGCGCCGAGACCGCGCACAGAATCGGAATGCGCGCCACGGCCGCTTTTTGCACTATTTCGTAACTCGTGCGTCCGCTCAGGCACAGAATCGTTCCGGTGAGCGGCGATCGCCGCTGCATTATCGCCCAGCCGATAATCTTATCCACGGCGTTGTGGCGGCCGACGTCTTCGCGCGCGACGATAAGGCTGCCGTCTCCCTCGAAGATGCCGGCCGCATGCAGCCCTCCGGTTGAGGAGAACACGCGCTGCGCTTCCCGCATACGGTCCGGAAGTGCGTAGACGGTCTCAATAGAGACCCTCGTACCGTCTGAGAGCGGCGTTATGCCGCGTTCTTCGAGCGATTCAATCGATGCGCGCCCGCAGACGCCGCATGAACTGTTCGTTACGAAATGCCGTTCGTGCCGCTCCAGTACCGGCGCAATGGCCGCGCGCAATGCAATATTGACGATATTGAACCTTTGCTTTTCGGCGACGCTGCGATCGACGCAATAGCTCAAACCCTCAAGATCGTCCTGTGAATCGAAGACGCCTTCCGCGAATGCAAACCCTGCCGCTAACTCAAAATCGTGACCTGGGGTCCGCATCGTGACCGCAAGCGTGCGCGCGCCGAAATCACCGGTAGCGCGCAATTCCAGCGGTTCCTCGCAAACAACTCGATCGAATTTCTCCACGGCGGAGTTGCCGGCGTATGCGCGTACGAGCACGTCGGTTGAGCCTATCATTTGGGTTGGCGGGATGCGGCGCGCGGGTTGCCCGCAGATGCCTTTCCCGCATCGATGAGAGACAGCCGAAACACATATCCTCCCACAAGGGTGAGCAGTGAAGCCGCTATGGTTCGTATCGCGTCAACGTTTTTCGGCAGCGCGAACGCACGGCCGAGCGTATTGAGTGCAATCGGTACGAGCGTCCCGCCGATCGTGGTGTAGATGCGCAGACGTCGTCCGCACGTGCCGGAGAACATCGGAGCGGCATACGCTCCGGCACGTCGCGAGAAGTCGGTGAGAATCAAAAGTTCGGCCGCGCCCGAGACCATCTCGAGAGCTTCGAGTTTACCGCGCACGCGATGGTTGCCGGTGATTTCGCAGAGCAGTCCGGCAAGCGCGCACGCGCCTGCCGCTCCGGAGGCAACGCACGCGGCAGGAATATGCCGCTTGCCGGACGCCCAGAACGGGTTGGCCGTTGCCGAGAGCAGCACGCCCGTGTATCCCGCTAGGAACGCGCCAAGCAGCGCTTGTGCTCCGTTCAGCGCTTCGGGCGCGACGCATCGAAATTGCGGTGGAAGCGCGCGCATCTCCGCAAGCTCGCGTACTGCGGTTGCCGTCGCCGCCGTCGAGTAGAGGACGAGTCCCCATACGCCAAGCGACATCGGAGATTTTACTTTGACGATTCGCAGCATGTTGAGAAAGCGCTCCGGCCGTCCAAGATGCGATATGAGAATCGCCGGATTTGCAGCGGCTAAGGCGAGCGAAGCAAATCGCACGATGCGGCGAAGGCGACGGTCGCCGACGTCGCGGGAATCGCAAAGTGCGGCGATGAGACCCAAACCGCCCATGATGCCGCCGAGAAAGAGATACGTTACGATGTTCCATTCCCAATGCGGCGCCTTAAGCAGCGGGCGCTCGAAGTACGTCGGCGACGCCGGAAATTCGTCGCGATCCGAGGCGCCGCCGAATGCGTCGTCGGGACGCGCGACGTTACGCATTCCGGAAGATCACCCAGCCGGCTAAGGCAAGGCCGGCCGCTGCGGCCGCTGCGGCCGCGTAACCTGCCGGCTGGCGAGTCGATGGCAGCACCGGCTGCGCGGGAAGATTGTATGTCTCGGGCCGCTCGGTAAGTAAGAAAAAAGCGTTGAGCGATCCCACTCCGCCGCCGACATCGTCCGCGCCGTAGAGCGATGCGTCCACGCCTCGATTTTGCAGCATTTGAACGCGCTCTTTCGCGCGTTCGCGAAGCTCATCGACGTCGCCGAACTGGATGGAATCCGTGGGACACGCTTTGGCGCACGCCGGAACGAATCCCATGTTTTGACGGTCGTAACACAGCGTGCATTTTCCGGCAACGCCGCCGTTGTTTTGTAGCGCCGTTTCCTCGTTCTCGCGCCGTCCCTCGACCAGCGCCGCCAAATTATAGCGTGAGCCGTCGGGGTCGAACTTCTCGATCATATCGACCACACCGAAGGGACACGATACAACGCAATATCCGCACCCGTTGCAGATGTCGGGCTGAATGAAAACCGAATCGAACTCCGTGCGTACGATCGCCCCGGTAGGGCATGCTTCAAGGCATCCGGCGTTTTCGCAGTGTTTGCAAACGTCGCTCATCATCAGCCAACGGTCGTTCAAACCGTCTTCTTCCACGCTCATCTGTTCGATGAAGGCGACGTGCCGCCAAGTGGTTCCGGAAAGCTCCGAGGTATTATCGTAGGAATCGCCCGTAAAAACGAACCCGTCCGACGGCAATTCATTCCACTGCTTGCAGGCGACCTCGCAGGCCTTGCATCCAATGCACAGCGTCGTGTCGGTGAAAAATCCGGTTGCCATGTTATTGCTGCGACGCTCCGTTGTCTTCGCCTTGCATCTGCTGGTAGCCGCGGCCCTGTTTCGTCTGTTCGGCTTTGTCGGGTTCGCCCTCGGGTCGCCTTTGCGTTGCGGGCACGTCGCGGTCCGTCGCGCCGGGATGATGGGCGCTTCGCCTGCCCGCGCGTATTGCACACGTCAGCGTTTTCGATTCGTGTATCGAAACGTTTGGGTCTATGGCGATCGGTATGAGGGAACCGGCCGAATCGCCGCGCGCGAGCCCCACCATGCTGCCGTAATTATAGGGAATCCCGATCTGATGCACCCGCTTGCGTTTTCCGCCGGAGAATATTCGCAATGGACGCAGTCTTCCGCTTACGAGCGCGCGCGCTTCCATTTCACCCAGAGCGGTCGAGATCGTCGCCCAGTCGCCGTTGATGATGCCTTTTTCGACCGCTAGTTCCGGATCGATTTCGCAAAATGCCGCAGGCGCCAGTTCCGCAAGCCACGGGACGTAGCGTGTCATGATTCCGGACATCTCGGTAATGCGGTAGGTCGTAAGAACGTGGGGATATGCATCGTCGACCGGTTTGTTGTATGCATTATCGGCGCGCGTCCACTCGCGCAGGACCGGGTTGCTCTGTTGCGCGTAGAGTTGATTCTGCACGACGGATTGCAGCGGTTCGTAATGGGCGGGTACCGGCGCGTCCTTGAGCCCGCTCGCGACAAAGAGCTGCGCTTTTCCGTCGGCCATCATGAGAAATGGGTCGGCACCGGAATGAAAATCCAGACCGACGCCCTCGGGATCGGCCGGCGTCTCCGGCGCTTTCGTCTTTGGGAAATCCGGAACATCGTATCCGGTCCACTCGCTCTTGCTTTCGTCCCACCACACATATTTTTTCCTTTCGCTCCACGGCTTGCCGTCCGGATCGGCGGAAGCGCGATTATAGAGCGTGCGGCGGTTCGCAGGCCAGGAAAAGCCCCAGTTCAAAGCAGTATACTCTCCGCCCGCGTCGCGATTACGAGCACGGTTCGTATTCGCATCCGGACATACACCCGAGTAAATCCAGCATCCGCATGCAGTCGATCCATCGTCTTTGCAATCGGTGAACGATTCGAGCTGCTCGCGATCCCCGCAGGTAAAGCCATTAATTTCCTGCAGCACGCGCAGAACCGACGGCTCATCTTTCGCACGCTGCTCCGGATCAGGGTGCTCGTAGTTCCAGGTCGTATCGAGAATCGGACGGTCCACCGGGTCGGAAGAATCTGCGTAGAGTTCCTTCATGCGCCGCATGAACCAATTGATATACCATGCGTCGCTCTTGGAATCACCGGCCGGCTCAACGGCTTTGTCGTGCCACTGGAGCATGCGGCTGGTCTGCACCATCGTGCCTTCTTTCTCCAGTATGGTAGCTGCGGGAAGGAAGAAGACTTCCGTCCCGATCGCTGCGGGATCCGCTCCTTCGCGATGCCAAAACGAGACCGTTTCGTTATCGTAGCTATCGATGTTGACAACCCATTGGCACCGTTCCATCGCCGCTTTCACGAGTTCCGCGTTTTGTCCGGACGCGCCGGGGTTTTGCCCGATCACGACGTAGCCCTTAACGGTGCCGTCTTTCATCGCAAACGTGGTCGGCAGCATCGAGTGATCGCCCGTAAGCTGCGGAAGGTAGTGAAAACAATACTCGTTTTGCGCAGTTGCCGCTTCGCCGTAAAACGCTTTGAGCAGCGATATCGTATATGCCGGCGTGTTCGACCACCAGCCGGTCTTGCGCGTATTGGTTTTTAAATAGGCGGCGAGCGTCTGTTCGTCGCGGTGCACCGACGGCATGGGAAGATATCCCGGAAGGAGGTCGTAAAGCGTCGGCACGTCGGTCGCCCCTTGGATGTTTGCGTGCCCGCGTAAGGCCATGATGCCGCCACCGGGGCGGCCGATATTTCCGAGGAGCAATTGCAAGATTGCCGCCGTACGGATAAATTGCACGCCTGCGGTGTGCTGCGTCCAGCCGACGGCATACGCGAAGGCCGTCGTCCGTTCGCGCCCGCTGTTCTCAGCGAGCGTTCGGGCGATTTTCGTAAACGTCGCCTGTGGCGTGCCGCACACGCGCTCGACCATCTCGGGTGTATATCGCGCGTAGTGGCGCTTGAGGATATTGTACACGCAGCGCGGATGCGTTAGGGTGCAGTCCTTTTTGACAATACCGCGCTCGTCGCGCTCGAATGCCCACGTGCCGGTATCGTAAACGCCATTCTCATCATCGAGTCCCGAAAATATGCCGTCGAGATCTTCGGTATCTTGGAACGCTTCGCCGACAATATGCCCGGCATTCGTGTAGGCGGAGACGTACTCCATAAATGCGCGGTCGTTGCGCAGCACGTAGTTGATGATGCCGCCCAGAAACGCGATATCGGTTCCGCTGCGGATCGGCGCATAGATATCTGCAACCGCAGACGTGCGGGTGAACCGCGGATCGACGTGTATTATCGTCGCACCGCGTTCTTTTGCTTGCATGACGAAACGGAACGCGACCGGATGCGCCTCCGCAAAGTTCGATCCCTCGATCAGTATGCAGTCGGCGTTAGCGAGATCCGGAACCCAAACCGTTGCGCCGCCGCGTCCGAACGAGGTGCCGAGACCCGGCACCGTCGAGGAATGTCATATTCGTGCCTGGTTTTCGATAGAAACAACGCCGAGCGAATGCATGAACTTTCCCAGCATATAGTTCTCTTCGACCCCGAAGGTCGCACCGCCAAGCGACGCGATACCAAGCGTTTGATGTACGCGTTTTCCATCTTTCTCTTTGACGAACGTTTCGTCGCGCGTCCGCTTCATCAGCTGCGCGATGCGTTCGAGCGCCCAGACGAGCGGGCGCTCTTCGTAGCGGTCCGAGTACGGTGCACGATACTTCACCGTCGTCCACCGCTGATCGTTAACGGTCAGGCCGAAGAGTGCCGCGCCTTTCGGACAAAGGTGTCCGGCGTTGATCGGGCTATCGGGATTGCCTTCAACATCGAGCAGCGCTCCGTCGTCGCTCACGTACGCAAGCGTGCTGCATCCCACCGCGCAATAGCAGCATACGCTCGTGACCGCCTTCGCTCCGGCAATGCGTCCCTTCAGATCTTTCGTGCGTTCGGATGAAACGTTGGGTAACGCGCCGATGTGCGATACCAGACCGGCCACTCGCGCGGAGAGGGTCCTCGTTAAGTCAATGGTCGTCTTCATACGTGTTTCATTCCTTCCCTATTGCACGGCACTTGCCGCAACGCTACGCTACTTTTTCAAGCGTGCTTGCGACAAATGCCAGCGCGACAATCGCGCAAAAAATCTCCGCGCGCCAGACGTGGAGAACGAACGCCGCTGTAATCGCGCATGCTAAGCCGACGGGCGCGGCAATCGAACCTCCGGTGATGAAATCGTAAATTTCACGCAATGCGTTCACGTTTGTTCACCGCAATCAAGAGCGCCGCAATCGCGGCATAGCCGGCGATGAAGGTAAAGAGGGTCGAATCGCCGAGCCACCATGCGATGCCCAGCCCTTCCCCGGTCCAGTACGTGCCGAGCGAGAGCAGCATGAGACCGACCACCGATTTGATGACATTTTCCGGAACGCGGGCAAACGGCGCGCGCAAGGCAAACGCTGCGACCGCAATCACCACGAGGGCTGCAAGCGCTCCTCCTATCGACCACACGGCGAGCGCGGGTGTTGAAGCGGCGAAGGTTACGACGATTACCGCGACCTCGAGGCCCTCGACGAATACGCCCTGAAATGCGACCGCGAAACCGCCGCGCGCTTCATGCGCCGCCGAAAGCGCTTCCACTTCCCGCCGGTAGATGGCCGTCTCATCGCGCTGCGCTTTGCGCCCGGAGAACCGCCAAACTGCTTTGCGCAGCCACCCGATACCGAATAGAATCAAAAACGGGCCCACAACGATCTCTATCCGCGCAATGGTGGCGGCACGCGCAAGCAGCGGCCCAAGCACGGCGATGAGAATGGCAAGCGACGCGGTTGCCGCGAGCGCGCCATTGACTGCAGTGCGCCAGCCTTGCGTAACGGCCACTGCAAGCACGATCGTCGCCGCTTCTACGAACTCAACGGTAGAGGCTAGAAACGTCGTACCGGCAAGAACCCAAGGTGTCATGGCGTTGTTTTCCCGGCTGCGTGAGCGAGGATCTGATTTAACGTCGATGGGTCCGCCGCATCGGCGTCCGAAAAATTCATTCGCGCGCTGACAGCCGCGCCGTAAGCCGTACGAAGATTCTTCGCGTTGAGATCGATGCTTGGTGGCATCGCGGTAAATGGCCGGAGATCGGATTGAAGCGCGAAGGCATCGTAGAGCGGCGGAGCTACGGCATCGTAGATGCTCATTGCCGGCAAGCCGAGAAAAATTTCGATCGTCCGGACGACGCCGGTCGTGGAATAGTGCGCGTGGTGCACGCCTTTGGCCGCGTACGGCGAAACGACGTAGAGCGTCGTTCGCTGGTTGTCCACGTGATCGGGTCCGTTCTGTGCGTCGTCTTCGATTGCAAGGATAACGCTGCTGGGCCAATACGGCGAATGCGAAATGCGCTCGACGATGCGTCCGAACGCGCGATCGTTCTGCGCGACGTAGGCTTGAGGCGTTAACGATCCGGGACGCGTTCCTGCCGTGTGATCGTTCGGAAGCCGGATTATCTCAAGCGATGGAAGCGACTTGGTTTTTACGTACGCATCGAACTCACGCTGCCATTCGTCCACGCGGGTTTCGTCCGAGATGTCGAGATCGAAGCCGGGATAGCGTGGATCGGTTACGCCGTGCAATCCGGTCATGTGGCTTGCATAGAGTCCGGCAATGCTCGGAGTTACAAATTCACCGTAGTCGCGTATGGAAACGCCGCGCTTGCGGGCATCATCCCAAATATATCCATTCCTCGGAGTGCTCGCTTTGGCTCCGTCTTCGAAATCGTAGAGCGAACGGCGTCCTCCGTAGTTGGGAGGCCAGAAGCGCTCGAGATAATCGTTTGCAAAAGCAGCGGTGGACCAGTTGTGTCCGTTGGCGCTAACCTGCGCGTCGGCATCCGTATCGTCGAAAACGCCGAAGCGCTCCACGAGGGCGTGCTGGTTCGGAGTAACGTTCCGGCCGAACCACGTTAATTTCGGGTCGCCGTCCGCACCGGAGACGTCGCCGAGAACCTGATCGTAGGTGCGGTTTTCTTTGATGATGTAAAAGATGTGCGCGATCGGCCCGTTCGGCCGCACGATCGTTTCCGGAGGCGTTGCTTGCGGTGACGGAAGGTCCGCAAGTACGGCGGCAGTGCTCTGCGCATCGATCGTTCGAGCGTCGATCTTTCGCACCGAGCCGTTGAGGGTCGCGGCAATGTAGCCGCCACTATGCGCTCTCCGTGGGTCGAACTCAGGATTGGCGCGAGAGCCTTCTCCTTTTCCGTCGGTTACAAAGACGGCGCCTTGCGTCGCGGCGATCCCGCTCGGGTACCATCCTGCCGGCGCGCGTGCGACGACGTGTCCGTTGCGGATCGCGGCTATTGCGTTCTCAGCGCCGAGCGACACGTAGAGCGTGTCGCCGTCTAGCGCCAGCGCGTTGGGCGATGCGCCGGCGCCTTGCGGCAACGCGACGCTGATGCGCGAAGCAACGCGGCGGGAATGTGTGTCGATGACATCGACTGCATCTGCATCCGTGCACGCGACGTAAAGTTGCGCGCCGTTTGCGGAGAGCGCCAATGCGGAGGGGTGAAGGTCGACCGGTATCGTATGCACGAGGCGGGCAGCGAGATCAAAAACAGTTACCGTCGCTTCGCCGCGATTGCTTGCAAAGATGGTTTTCCCGTCGCGCGAAAAGACGACGTCGGCGGGATGGGAACCCGAAGCAAAAAACTGCGGTGCTTCGTCCGTCCGTTTCCAAAAGGCAACGTCGTTCGAGAGGTCATCCGCCATAACGACGGCGTTCCCGCGAGAAGCGACCGCGACCGGCCATCCCGAAGCCCGTTCGTAGCCGACCGCTTTTTCATCGAGACGGACGGTAACGAGCGAGCCCGTATTCTCACCCGCGAGAAGCAGATCGTTTTCGTCGCGCCAAACGGGCGTTCCGAATCCGCCGCGCAGCGGTATCGCATCAATCGTATGCAAGTCGTTCGCCGCAAGAATGCGCAGCACCGGCGGATGGAATCCGCTTTCTACCACCGCGAGCCGGCGCCCGTCGGGCGAAAGCGAAAGACCTTGCGGCATCGTTCCGGTTTCGCTCACCGGTCCGGATGGCGGCGTGAGCCGCCAACCGGACGGAAGTGTTATCGGAGCGAGCGCCGTAACCGCGAGGATCGTTGCCGAACCGCAGATCAAAATCGCACGCCGCATTCCCAAGCCCTTCTTCACGAGCGAGGAGAACGTACTTCAGGCATCATCTGCCGGAAAGGTGCGCCAAGGGCGAATCCGCAACCTTCGGTGCCAAAGGAGCACAGCGTGGATCTTTCGTCGATTACCGTTTTTGCGGGTGGAAAATTCTGCCGTTACGATGAGGCGAAGATCGGCCTGCTTTCGCACGGACTGCAGTACGGAACGGGCTGCTTTGAGGGCATCCGCGGATATTGGGACGAGCATGAGCGCGAACTTCATTTGGTATTGCTTCGCGCCCATTACGAACGGTTGAAAGTCTCGGCGAAGATGCTGCTGATGGAGATCCCTCACTCAGTGGACGATCTCATCGAGATGACCTCCGATCTGTGCGCGCGCAACCGGTTCCAATGCGACGTGTACGTTCGCCCTTTTTCCTACAAAGCGGCGGAGGACATCGGCGTTCGATTGCACGGCGTACCCGATGCGTTCGCGATGGTGCCGATTCCATTTACGAGTTATCTCGATACCAGCAAGGGGCTCAACGTGTGCGTGAGTTCGTGGCGGCGTGCCGACGATACGATGGCTCCGCCGCGCGGCAAGATCACCGGCCTCTACGTCAATTCCGCGCTTGCAAAAACCGAGGCGGTTACGAACGGCTACGACGAAGCGATCCTGCTTTCGCAGGACGGGCACATCTCCGAAGGCAGCGCTGAAAACATATTCCTAGTTCGCCGCGGAAAGCTGCTTACGCCGGACCCTTCACAGAACGTGCTCGAAGGCTGCACGCGGCAGGCGATCATGGACGTTGCCGTGCAAGAATTCGGTCTCGAAGTGATCGAACGATCGGTAGACCGTGGCGAACTTTATGCCGCGGATGAAGCGTTCTTCACGGGAACCGCCGCGGGCATCGCATACATCGCCTCTGTCGATCGCAGAACGGTCGGCGACGGCTCGATGGGTCCCATCACGAAGAAGTTAATGGAGTTCTATCAAGGCGCCGTACGGGGCCGCGAAACGGGCTACAAACACTGGCTAACCGCAACCTACGCAAACCGCCGAGCCACAGCAGTCTAACGCTACGCAATTATCCGTCAGCGATTCGCTCAAAATGCTCTGCGAGATTGTTAGCGTCCACCGCTCGTTGCGTCGTCGGCGGAGTTTTCCCAGTAGCGGACGTCGGGCGGGACGGCGGCCGGGACGGAATTGAAGGACTGCAAGCCTGCGTTATTGCGCCATGCCGCTAGCTCCATCTCTTTGGTAAACGCCATTTTGGAAAGGGAACGAATGAAAGTTCGACCCTGACCGAGCGAAGGAAGGTGCGTGGTCATTACGGCGATGACGTACGGCGCATCGTTCGCATACACGATACCGACGTCGTTGAGTGTATCGAAGAAACTGCCGGTTTTATGCGCCACCGTGACATCTTCGGGAAGCGGTTGCGGCAACAGGGTATTGATGCGATCGTCTTCGAGTATCGAGATCATCTCGTTTGACGACCATTCATCGATGAGACTGCGTCGCGCCATCATCGAGAGAAGATGCACCATGTCGCTCGCCGAGGAACGCAGGGCTAGCCGTACCGACCAGTTCGACGTTCGCACGTCCTGCGTGAGATGCGTTCGTTCGAGTCCGAGGTTTTCCATCGTAACGTTGATATGCGTGCGTCCGACGAGCCGTATGAGCATGTTCGTTGCGGTGTTGTCGCTCACATCGATCATTTTGGAAAGTAGTTCTGCCACATCGTGCGTGCTGCCGACCGGTTCGTCGCATAGGTCTCCGGAACCGTAGTCTTTATCGCTCGCAAGCAATTCTATCCGGCGGTGGAGATCGAACCGGCCCGCTTCGAGTTGACGGAAGACTTCGACCATGACCGGCACTTTTATCGTCGATGCCGCCGGCATACTGGCGCCCGCGTTATAGGCGGCAGAGTACCCGGTGGAAAGGTCCATGACCTCAACCGCGCTCGACGCCGGAAACCGAGATGCAAGTTTGTGAAGTTCGCCGCGCAAATTCGCCAGCGGCGGTGGTGCAACGTACGCCCGCGCCGGCAAAACAGTTGAGAAAACCGCCACGATTGAGATCGCGGCGTTTGCTAAAAGGCGACGCATGTTCAAGATATCGGTCACGCTGTCGACGATTGTAGCAGAAAGCCGACGCCGTTTAATAGGGGACTCCGTCGGCTGCCGGTGGCCGTACGCGTCCGGTGACGCCCGCGAGGGCGATAAGCGCGGCGACATAAGGCAACGCTTGCATCGCTTCCGAAGGAAGCCATGCGATGCGTCCCTGAAGTACGTATTCGAGAGCCTCGAAAAAACCGAAAACGCACGCGGCAGCCGTCGCGCCGAGCGGGGTCCATCGTCCGAAGATCACCGCAGCGAGCGCGATAAATCCACGCCCGGCGGTCATGCCGTCCGAATACAGATTCAACTCGCCCACCGAGAGAAACGCCCCCGCTAAGCCGGCGAGCGCTCCACTGATCGTAACGGCGTACGTCCGTAATACAAGCGGATCGAGTCCTGCAGTCTTTACCGCCGCGGGGTTTTCACCGCAGGCGCGCACGTGCAACCCCAAGGGCGTTCGGTAGAGCGTCCACTGCAATGCGGCAACGCACAGGAAGGCAAGCACTACGAGAGACCAATAGTATCCGCCGAGAGAAGCGACTTGCACGCTCGCTCCCGGCTGATTGAAGACTAAAACGAGGCCGTACGCTGCTGCGCCCGCGCAGATTACGTTGATACCGGTTCCCGCAACGATTTGATCGGCTTTGAATTGCGTTGCCGCAACCCCTAGTATGCAACCGAAAATTGCGCCGGCCGCCACACCTCCCAGTAGCGCGAGCAGCGGAAAGTTCGTGTAATACGAAACGGCAACCGCACTGAATGCGCCCGCGATCATCATGCCTTCGAGTCCGATGTTCACAACGCCGGAGCGTTCCGAGACGACCCCGCCCAGAGCCGCGAATATAATCGGCGTCGCTTTGATTGCGGTCAAAAGAATCAGCGAAAAAAGCAGTCCCGTCACGCTGCGACGGCTCCGTTTCGTGATGCGACATATCTGCGTGCGGCAAGAATGAAGATGATGAGGCCCTCGATGATATGCACGGCATCTTTGGGCACTCCAACGCTCGCCTGCATCGACAAGCCGCCCGCTTCGAGAATGCCGAAACCAAAGGCGGCGACGCATACCCAGAGAGGCTGCAGATTGCCGACCAGCGCGACCGCGATCGCTGTGAATCCGTAGCCCGGTGAAAGCTGCGTGTTGAACCGGTGCAGCTCTCCGGTAACGATTGCCGCGCCGCCCATCCCCGCTATTGCGCCGGAGACGGCTAGTGAAAGCAGCGTTATCCTGGCAATCGATATTCCGTTGCGCCGGGCGGCTTCGGGCGCTTCGCCGGTCGCGCGGAGTTCGAATCCGAAAACCGTGCGGGATAGCACGAACTGGAGTGCTGCCGCGACGCACAATGCAACAACGATGCCGACGGAAAGGCGCGTATGCGCAATCAATGGCGGTAGCCAATAGCCGTTCGGCAGCCACGCGGTTTCGGCGCCGCTCGCAACAGGGCCGCGGAGGGGGCCGCCGGCAAGATAGAGCGCCACATAACCGGCGATAAAGTTAAGCATGAGCGTCGAGATGACTTCATTTGCCTGCATGCGCGCCTTCATCCAGCCGGCGATGCCGCCCCAAATGAAACCGCCTAGCGCTCCGCATGCAAAAAGAACGACGATGCCGAGCAGTGGAGGCAAATGTAACTGCGGCCCAATGGCACCGGCGAAGAGTGCGCCGATGATGAGTTGCCCCTCGGCGCCGATATTAAAGAGTCCAGCTCGAAAGGCGAGCGTAATGCCGAGCGCGGGGAAGAGTAGCGCCGTCGTTGCGACCAACGTTTCGCCGATTTGGTTTCGGCCGCCGAGCGCACCTTCGACCAGCGCGGAAAAGCCTTCAATCGGATTGGTTCCAGCGGCGTACATTGCAGCGCAGAGCAGCAATGCGCCGACCGCGAGAGCCGCGCCCAAAGTCGTAAACGGCCCAAGGCGCCGCATCACGAGCCGCCGGCCATCATGCGTCCGATGCTCGCACGTTGCGCATCCTTCCGCTCGAATATCGCTACAATTTTGCCGCGGTACATTACGGCAATGCGGTCTGCAAGCTCGAAGATTTCGTCCAGTTCGAAGGAGATAAGAAGAATAGCCGCGCCATCGTTGCGCGCCTGCATCAGCCGGGATTGCACGAGCGCTGCAGCTCCGACGTCGACGCCTCGCGACGGATTGTATGCAAGAACGAACGGCGGCCGGTCGATTAACGCACGGCCGACGACGAACTTCTGCTGGTTGCCGCCGGAAAGCGTTCGCACCGGCGCGTTGAGCGACGTAGCTCGGACATCGAAGTTCGATGCAATCCATGCCGCATCGGAACGGGCACCGGTTTTATCGAGTATAACCCGCTTGCCGGAACGGCCGCGCTGCCGTCCGAGCATCGCGTTCTGCACGAGCGACCACGGCAACACGAGCGCTTCGCGTTGCCTGTCCTGGGGAATCGCGCCCATCGCCGGCCGCTCTATGGTGCCGTCGTAAGGAATCGTCCCGCAGAGTGCGTCGGCAATGGCCGATTGCCCGTTCCCTTCAACTCCCGCGATCCCGACGATTTCGCCGGCGCGAACGTCGAGATTGATATCGCTCGCCGCCGCACCACCGGTTCCGGCGTGCAGGTGCTCGATGCGAACGCAGGCCCGGTATTGGTGCTGAGTCCGCGCCGCTATTCGCGGAAGATTGCCGCCGACCATCGCGCGCGCGATTTCGGTCAGCGTCGTCTCTGCAGTACGGACGGTTTCGACGATTTTGCCTGCGCGCATGACGCTCACTCGCGTGGAGTACTCGATCACGTCCTGCAGTTTGTGCGTGACGATCATGACTGCGGTATCACGTGCGGCGAGCGAGCGAATCGTCTCGAAAAAGGCAGCAATTTCACTGGGGGCAAGCGCCGCTGTCGGTTCGTCGAGCAGCAAGATTGCGGGATTGCGATCCAGTTCGCGCAGCAGTTCGACGCGCTGCTGCACGCCGATCGGAAGGTCGCCGACGAAGGCATCGACGTCGATCTGAAGACCGTTTGATTGCGCCAGTTCGTGGACGCGTTTCCTGGCCGTCGCGAGATCGATCCGCCAACCGCGCCGTGGTTCGCGTCCCAGAAGAACGTTTTGCCACACGCGGAGGCGTCCGATCAGTTCGAAATGCTGGTGAACGAGGCCGACCGTGCCCGAAGATTCCACGCTGCCGCCGTCGGGCTTCAATTCCCGCGCCGCAATCGATGCAAGCGTTGATTTGCCGGCGCCGTTTTCACCGACGAGCGCGTGAATCTCGCCCGCTTCCAAATGCAGATCGACGTCGTCGACTGCCACGAGGCCGGAGTATGTCTTGCGAATGGCCCGCAAAATTAACGCCGGCGGTTGCGCGGACGTACTCAGAGCGGCACCGGAGTCCAGAGGGCCAGCGCTTTGCGCGAATCCGGCGGATGAACCTTTCCCCCGATTACCGCCGTCTCGATCGATTTCAAGCGCGCGATGTTCGACGAACCAATGCGCTGTTTCGTGAATTTAAAATCGGTAAGTCCCACGCCGCCCTCTTTGAGTCCAAGTTCGAGATGTCCTGAAAGGGGCGTTGCGTCGCGTAACGCCTTGGCGACGTGAAATACCGCGACGTCTACGCGCTTTACCATCGACGTCAAAATCTTACCTTTCGCAAGAGCGTCCTGATTTGAATCGACGCCGATCACGTAATCGCCGTTGCGCGACTTCACCGCTTCGATCGCTCCTAAGCCGGCTTTGCCCGCAGCGGCATAGATAATGTCGGTTCCCGAATCAAAGAGCAGGTTACTAAGCTCCGCGCCCGCCGCGACGTCGTCAAAGTCTCCGATATATTTTACATCCACCGCAGTCTTGGGGTCGACCTCATGCGCTCCCGCAATATATCCGGCCTCGAACTTCTGCAGTAACGGAATGTCGGCTCCGCCCAAAAAAGCGATGTGATGCGTTTTGCTGACCATGGCCGCAAGGGCGCCGGCGAGAAACGATCCGTCTTGTTCCCGAAATGTAACGGAGATCACGTTGGGCTCGTCGACGACCGCGTCGATGATCGCGTATCGCTGTTGCGGATTCTGCTTCGCTACCTGATCGAGGTCGAGGCTCATCAAGAATCCGATCGCGTAGATCATGTTAACGTGCAGGTTCGTGAGCGCGCTCAGATTAGGCTGATAGTCCGCTGCAGACCGCGATTGCAGCACTTGAACGTAAGCATCGAGCTCGCGCTTGGACTCGAGTAAACCGCGGTACGCGGAGTCGTTGAACGAGCGGTCGCCGAGCCCACCAACATCGGTCACCATGCCGAGCGTGAGTTGTCTCGGGCGCGGTCCCTGATGGTGCGAGCAGCCCAATGCCGCCGCGCAGCTCAGCGCCGCGAACACTGCGGCCAACGTTCTCCTCATTGCGCAAATCTACGACCCGGGTGCGTGCAAGCCTTTGAACGAATTCGCCGCAGTATGCAAAGCCTCAACCTGCGTAACGGTGCCCCTCGCCGCTGGTCCGACACCCTGGAAGGCATCGTATGGCTTCCGCGCTTGATCGATAAGACGCGCGCCGCAATCGCCGGGACGCTTGGATCGTATCTGTACGGACAATCGCCGATCGACCGTTCGCTGCTGCATACGCTGGGCATCGGCCATACCGAGTTCGCTCGCATCGTCGCAAGCGAACCGGACGACGCGGCGATTGCTCGAAGTCTCGAACGTCGCGATCCGCAATCGATCGATCGCGCTCGATCGTGGGGAACGAACTTGCGCAGAAAGTATGCATGGTTTTTGTTCGTTTTGGATGTGGATGACGGATATGCGGGCGGTTTTTGGA
>JALYTY010000018.1 GCA_030854045.1 Vulcanimicrobiota bacterium
CGGCCGGCATCGCAGGACTAAACGCGCGCGCCGCACCGCCTACGGCGTCCAATGGCTGTGCGAGCGAGGAAGTGAGTGCCGCGGCCGTTTTTTCGGCACCCGGAATGCGGCCGCCGAACATCGCCGCCGCGCCGCAGATGCAGACCCACGTCGCTACAAGGTAAAATGCGAGGACCGGCCAGACCGCTTGCCTTTGCGATTTCGGAGCCGGCATCGACCGAACTCCCGCCATCAGCGCATGCGTGAAATTCGGCGCGATCTCCGCGGGCGGGCTCGTCGCAAGCAGCGCATCGGCAACCCGGAGTTCAGCGAGCAACGCCGCACACGATGGGCAGCCTTCGAAATGTTCGCGAACGCGCCGCATCTCCCGAGGCGCAAGCGTGCTTTCGATATACCGGTCGAATCGCGCTTCAAACCAAGAGCAGCGCACGATTTCCTCCGCGGTTTCCCTTGACGGGCAGTGCGCTTGCGTCACGTTCGCGCATCTTTTTTGCAAGCGCAATCTTGCCGCGATGGATTAGCGTCTTTACGTTGCCGAGCGAAAGGCCGAGCGTGCTCGCAATCGTGTGATATTCCATGTTGTCGAAGTAACGTAGTGCCAAAACAGTCCTCGTGCGGTCGGGAAGCTCGGCGAGCGCTTCGCGAACTTCCCGCTCCGCTTCTTTTCGTAAGATGCCGCCTGCAGGGTCGGAATCGGCCGATACGTCCGCGAGCGCATTCTCGAGCGTCTGATCCTCGGGAAGTTCTTGCGGCGCCGGCTTTCGCAGCGACTTGCTCAGATGCGTCCGCACGACGTTTCGCGCGATTTGGTAGATCCAAGTCGAGAACTTTCCGAGCTGCGGATTGAACGTGCTCAAGTGTGCGTACGCCCGTAAAAACGTCTCTTGCGAAAGATCCGAGATATCGGACGGGCTTCGAACGCTCGCACCGATGAAGTTAGCGATTCCGCGTTTGTACCGGTCGACCAGCGCGGCAAACGTGTCCGTTTCGCCGCTCAGGACTCGCCGGACGAGAGCTTCGTCGCTCTGCGGCTCGATGGCCATTCGTCTCCTACAATCGTGTACGGCGTCCTACCGCGGTGCTGGGGCTTTGTTACGCTCGGTGATTCCAGTCGGCGGTACGGTACACGCGTTCACCGTATGGAAACGTGCGAAAGGGCGGTCGGCTAGGCGTACGCAATTGGGTCCGCATGCCGTTTCTTCTCAGACGAAGATGTACGCTCTTTCGCTTCGCATGGCTTGCTTTGCTAAGCGCTCTCGCCGCCTGCGCCGGAGGTAACGGAGTTATTCCTTCGCCTCAGCCGCGGGGCGTCGGCGTGTTCGATCAGAGTGCCGGATCGTGCGTGGTTTCTTTCGACGGTTTCATCTCGTATTCGGTACCGAGCGGCTCGTTCTCACCGATCGACGTAACCACCGAGAAATGCTCATCGGCAGCGCTCGTAGCGAACCCTTCCCCGCCAATCCCGCATTGGGCAAAACCTTCCGGTCCGACGCAAGCAATTTTCATTGCAACCTCCTTGCAAGAAGCCTATTCGCCTCCCGGGATGCAAATGCTCGAAAGCGCTGCTTCCGGCGCGCACGTTCCCATGTCATGGATGATCGCGGACGCGCAATATTTTTCGAATGCAGCAACATACGCTCAGTTCCACGCTCAAAATGGCGATGAAGTAGACGCTGCGTTGAGTCTCTCTCCAGCTGCGTCGGCGCTTTTCCCGTGGTACCGCCCCGCCGTCAGCGTCGAAGGCGCAGGCAAAGAGCGGAACATCCAAGGTCTCTTAGCGGCAGGCGAAACGGGTTTTTGGGGCATCACCTGGGATAGCCAAGGAATTGACAGCACGGCGGACATGGGTGCACCGTGGGGCACGTATTGCGCCGATCCGAGTTCGTACAAGCGTCCTGAGTCAAACGGCGATTGCGACCTGCTTGCCTTTGAATGGACGGCCCGCGATCTCACCAGGGCTTATCTTTCGAGGCTCGATTACTTTTATTCAACCGATCCCGATGATTTGCAACTACGCGCGGGATTCGATGTGGCCGGCGCATCGTCGTACGAACGCGAGCTTGTCGACGCATATGCAGCAGCCGGACAAACGACACCTCTCGTAATGATGTCTCAGCAAGAAAGCGCGGAGCAGCTAAATCCCGGCGACCAGCAGATCATGACGGCACTTTACCAGCAGGCTGCGAACGATCGAATGAAGCTGGAAACGCTCACGCAAGCCAACTCCGATGCTCGTGCATTTTCTGCGCTCCCGCGTGCGGTTGCATTCCCGTTCATACCCGGCGGAACCGCGACGCCGTCCTCGATCTTGCCGAACGATTCAACGCTGTACCCCGCGACTATCGACTACCATGACACCGTTGCCGGCATGACCTTTTTAGCCGGCCATACGACACCGCAACGCGTATTTCGCTACTCCGACGATCCGATCTCCCAGTATAACGTACCGCTCGCGCAGCTTGCTTCAAACGAAATTCCTACGCTGACGGGCGTCGCCGTTACCGCTAATTCGATCGCATTCTCTTTCCGGTCGCCCATTGCCGTTCACTACGGCGTTGCGCTATGGACGGATCCATCAGCCCTTTCGGTATCGGGGCCGGGCGTAACGCCCGCCGGTCACGCGGGCACAGTCCTTACTTTCGATTTGAAACAAGGCCCCAACATCGTGACGTTCCGCTGTCCCGGCTGCTCGTCGACGACATTTCAGTACGCGAGTTGAAGCTTAGTTCTGGACCGATCCTTCGAGCGCCGGGCCGGATTCGCGGTGGAAGATAAAAGGGAGATACAGCTCAGGAAGATCGTTGCGGCCGTGGGGAATAGTCGCTCATGCCAGCCGGGAAAATGTGTCGGCTAGGACGACGTGTGCGTAATTGAATGTGCCTTCCCGTAAATGCATTCAGCGGTCGTCTCATCTTTCTTTCGTAGCTGGGCCGATCGCGTAGCCAAGCTCGCGAAGGGTGGGATTTTTTTCGTCTCTTGGGCTTAGAAGCGGCGCAGCTTCGGCAAGCGGCCAATCGATGGCGAGGTCGGGATCGTCCCACGTAACCGCAATCTCGCTTGCAGAATCGTACTCGGCGCTCTGCTTGTACGAAAAAATCACGCGCTCGCTTAACGCGAGGAATCCGTGCAAAAATCCCGGCGGAAGGTAAACTTGCCGATGGGAGCCGGCGCTGAGATGCACGCCGCACCAGCGCAGATACGTCGGGCTCTCGCGGCGTATATCCACAAGCACGTCGTACGCTTCTCCTTCCAGAACTTGAACGAGTTTTGCCATCCGCGGATCGGAGTGAAGGCCGCGTAACGTCCAGGCTCTGGATTCAGACACGTTATCTTGAACGAAGTCGTCGGCGATCCCG
Source organism: Vulcanimicrobiota bacterium (assembly GCA_030854045.1). Classification (GTDB taxonomy): domain Bacteria; phylum Vulcanimicrobiota; class Vulcanimicrobiia; order Vulcanimicrobiales; family Vulcanimicrobiaceae; genus JALYTY01. Next base: position 3,357 of record JALYTY010000018.1, read on the forward strand.
ATCGACCGGTAGCGCGATGCGGAATAGACTTCTTTGAAAAACCCGCGATCGTCGGAGAAGACGGCGGGCGTAATCACGCGTGCCCCCTCGAGCGGAAGAGCCGTACTATCCATTGCTCCAAGCATAGCGCGTTCGCTTCGCGCGTTTCCTTTTGGCGGCAGTCGCTGCGCCGACGTCGTAAAGAGCAACCGTGCATACCTTGCGGCGGTGGTACATTGAACGATAGGCCGACACCCTGACGATTAGGCTCAAAGATCGCGACCGCCATCGTGCGGGTTGAGAGCGAAAAGCTGCCCCTGCATCGCCCGCCAACATAGGGACTGCGCTTGCTGCGTGCTCTATTGGCGGTCCTCGCTTCACCGCCGTCGTAAAGAGAAGCGGTGCATCCCGACCCGCTCCACGCTCGTCCGGCCACCGTACTCGGGACCTTGAGGCGATTGCGCCGCAGTCCCGCCGTCTCGCAAAGCGCGCTCGTCTTCGCAGCTTCCATGGTACTCAGCGTTGGAGGCTTCGTTTTCCACGCAATTGCGAGCCGCAGGCTCGGAGTCGAAGACTATGGCGCCCTCTACGCCATATTATCCGTCTACCTGCTCGCCTGCACTCCTGCGTTGCTCTTCACGTCGGTCATCGCGAAATATTGCGCCGAGTTTCGCGCCCTGCACGACGACAAGCACGTGCGCGGACTCATCGTACTTATCGTGCGGGCGTTCGGAGCGACCGGGTTAATCTACATCATCGTCGCTTTCGCCTTTGCACGCCATCTCGCCGCATTTCTTCACGTTTCTGCATGGGAGATTCCGCTGATCGGCGTTATGGCGGCGATCGGATTGTTCTCCGGCGCACTGCGCGCGGTTGGCCAGGGCACGCACGACTTCGCCGGATACGCGGTATCGCTTGCGGCCGAAGGGGCCATGAAGATCGTCGCACTCGTTGCCTTGGCGCTCGGGGGCTTGACCGTATTTCGCAGTACAGCCGGATTTTTAATCGGCCTCGCAATCGGGCTTGCGGTCATGGCATACCGGCTGCTTCAGCGTTACCGCCGCATTGACGCGACGCCGATTACTCTCGACTGGCGCAGGCTTCTCGCGACGTTTGCGGGTGCGGCGTCGATCACGATTACCGTCGCGCTGATCGGGTCGGCCGATGTGGTTCTCGTGAAGCACTTTTTCAGCAGCGCAAACGCGGGACTGTATTCCGCCGCGTCGCTCGGCGGCAAGATATTGCTTTACTTCGTCGGGTTCATTCCGGCGGTGCTCGTTCCGCATGCGACCGACCGGCATGCTCGCGGCGAACGCACGCGTCAGACGATCGGAGCTGCGATGGCGTTCATCGCATTCTTCGGAATCGCGGGCGTTATCGCGTACGCGTATTTCGGAAATCTCGTCCTTCGCGCACTTGTCGGCCCGGCGTTCGATGCCGCGGTTCCGCTGCTTGTCGGATACGGCGGGGCGATGGCGTTGCTCGCCGCCACTTCGGCACTCGCATCGTACGGAATCGCGACGCACCGGCTTGCGTTCGCGGGTCCGCTGCTTGCGGCGGCGCTAGCGACGATCGGCATCATCGCATTCGCACATCACACGCTGACGATGGTGATCGCCGAACTGCTCTTCGGCAACATCGCTATGCTGGCAGTGGTCGCCGGTGCGATCGGCTGGCAAGGAGCGCGCAGCCTGCGATGAAGCGCGTGCTTGTATTCGGCGGTTCCGGACAGCTCGGCACGGAGATTCGCGCGCGATGGCGGCGATACGAAATCGAAGCTCCCTCGCACGCCGAAATTGACATGGAGAATGCCGGCGCCGTCGACGACGCGATCGAGCAATACGCGCCCGACGTCGTCGTCAACTGTACGGCGTTTCACAACGTCGATCGTTGCGAAGACGAGCCAGCAAAGGCCTTCGCCGCTAACGCGCTTGCCGTAGATGCCGTCGCCGCGTGCTGCGAACGCCGCAGCATTCGCTTCGTTACGATCAGCACCGACTACGTTTTTTCCGGCGATGCCGTGCGCGCGTATAGGGAGGACGATGCGGCGACTCCGATATCGGTCTATGGAGCGTCGAAGCTGGCGGGCGAACTACTCGTCCGGCGTCGTGCGATGGACGCAATCGTGGTTCGCACGTGCGGAGTGTACGGCATATTGCCGTCGGCGAGCAAAGGACACACGTTCGTGGATCGCATCATCGCGCAAGCACGCGCGGGGGAACGCATTCGTGTTGTAAACGACGTGGTCGCTTCGCCGACATACGCGGGCCATCTCGCAATCGCGCTCGAGCGTCTCGCTGCAGAAGCGGCGCCGGGCCTCTATCACGCCGTCAATCGCGGCGCGGTCAGCTGGTACGATTTCGCTCGCAGTGCCCTCGCGGCGGCGGAACTTCAAGCGCCGGTCGAACCGGTGCCTCAATCGACGTGGGCCGCGAAGGCTCGACGGCCTCGCTTTTCCGCCCTATCCGACGACCGCATTGGCGCAATCGGCATCGACATGCCGGACTGGCAGGCGGGTATTTTCGCATACCTCACCGACAAGGCGTTGCGAGCGGCGTCGCAGACTTGAGGAAAAACGTCGTCGCGCCCTTAAGATAGCGGGCTATGGAACTTCGCATCGATGCCGCGATCGTTAATCGCTGCAGGGAACTCGCCCGATCGATCGCCGCGCCGGTGGCGGACTTTATCGCGGCACATTCGACCGTCTCGGTCGAACGCTCGGTGTTGCGGCTGCTCGGCGTCGACGGCATCGGCAGCGACGAAATTCCAATTCCAAACCTAATCGTAGACGCACTCTCGCCTGGCGAGCGGGCCGCCGGCGTCGCGCTCGCATTCGGCAAGGGACTTGCGCAAACCGGACTCGATCCGCTTGCTCTGGGCGAACGTATCGCGGAGGGAACCCACGCCCTGGCAGAATTCGCCGCCGTGCCCGAAGCGGCTGCTCGCGGAACGCTCGCACCCTTCGTCAATGCGGCGCTCGAACGCATCGGCGCGCGGCGTTGCGAGCGGCGCGAGCGTCTCGCGCGGCTGCCGCAACTGCCTTCGCCGCTGCTCTATCTCATCGTGGCGAGCGGCAACATTTACGAAGATCGCACCGCAGCCGTGGCGGCGGCCGAGGCGGGAGCGCAGATCATTGCGGTGATCCGTTCGACCGGGCAGTCGCTCTTGGACTTCGTTCCGTACGGCCCGACCACCGAAGGTTTCGGCGGCACGTATGCGACGCAAGCCAACTTCAAGATCATGCGGGAAGCGCTCGACGAGATCTCCGAACGCGAAGGCCGCTACGTGATGCTGACCAACTATGCTAGCGGTCTTTGCATGCCGGAGATCGCGACGATGGCCGCGCTCGAACGGCTCGATATGCTGCTTAACGACTCGATGTACGGCATTCTCTTCCGCGACATCAATATGAAGCGCACGTTTATCGATCAGCACTTCAGCCGCATGCTCAACGCCTATTCCGGGATCATCATCAACACCGGCGAGGACAATTATCTCACGACGGCCGATGCAGTCGAACAAGCGCCGGCGGTCTTGGCCTCACAGTTCATCAACGAACGCTTCGCTCAAGACGCCGGAATGCCGAGCGAACAGATCGGTCTCGGAGACGCCTACGAGATCAATCCGGATCTGCAAGATGGGTTTCTCTATCAGATCGGACAAGCGCAGTTGACGCGTCAGCTCTTTCCCGATGCGCCGCTCAAATATATGCCGCCGACCAAACACATGACCGGCGACATATTCAAGGGTCACCTGATCGATGCAATGTTTAACCTGACCTCGGTAATGACGAACCAAACGATTCACTTGTGCGGCATGCTGACCGAAGCGATTCACACGCCGTTCTTGGGCGACCGTGCGCTCGCGATAGAGAACGCGCGTTACGTCATGAACACGGCACGGCACTTCGGCGACGAAATCGAATTCAAGCCGGGCGGAACGATCGAACGACGCGCCCAGGCCGTGCTTGCCGACTGCGAATCGCTTTTGCATCGCGTTTCGGATATGGGGCTTATGAACGCGATCGAAGCGGCGGTCTTTGCCGACGTTTCGCGGCCTCCGGACGGCGGCCGCGGCTTCAACGGGGTCTTTGCGCGCGGCGATGCCTACTGGAATCCGTTCGAAGCCGCGCTGGAAGGAAACGTTGTTTCCGCGCGAGAGAGCGTAACGCTTTGAGCCTAATGATAAAGCCGTACGGCGACGCTACCAACGACGGCAAAGTACAGCTCTCGTTCACGCTTCCCGTGGAATGGAGCGAAGCGGCCGATGAAGCCGCCCGTCAGCTGGTCGGGAAGATGGGCTTCACCGACGTGCAGGTCGTCGAAGGGCGAAAGATCGCGACGGGATTTTCGTTTTACGTCGTGTACGCAAGCACTCCGCAGTCGATTGATTTTTCGACGATTAAAGCGCCGTCGGCAAAAGAACATGCGATGTCGATGGAAGAGATCGACGATTACGTCAAAGAGAAACTCGGACGGAAGATACGCATCGCGGGCGCGTGCATCGGCACCGACGCCCATACCGTCGGAATCGATGCGATATTAAACATGAAGGGGTACAAAGGCGATTATGGCCTCGAGCGCTACCACATGTTCGAAACGTTTAATCTCGGCAGCCAGGTTGCGGTCGAGGATTTCGTGCGCATTGCAAAAGAGCGCGCCATCGACGCACTTCTCGCATCGCAGGTCGTCACCCAAAAGGGCAGCGATATCACGAACTTCACGGCGCTTGCCGAACTCCTTGAAGCCGAAGGGCTGCGCGACCGCATCGTGCTGATCTGCGGCGGTCCGCGCGTCACGAACCTGCTCGCAAGCGAACTCGGCTACGACGCCGGATTCGGCCGGGGCACGTTGCCGAGCGAAGTGGCATCGTTCGTCGCGGTGACGCTCGCGACGAGGCTTGCCGCAGGGCGCTAGCTAATTAACCTGCAGTGCTGAACGACCTTCTGGGCTGGTTTACCGGTAAGGATGCGAACCGCCGGAAATACCCCCGCAAACGCAAACCCTATCGTGCCACCGTTTCAATCGACGGCGGTCTGACACAGCGCCCGGCAATCGGCCTCGACATCAGCGGCGGCGGATTGTGCGTGCTCACACAAGAGCCGGTTGGCCGGGACGAATTCGAAGTCCGCGCGACGCTCGACGCCCGCATCCTGCGCATGCGCGCCAAATCGGTTTGGCAAGACACGGTCTCGCATCAGGGCAAGTCGGTGTGGCGTTACGGCATGCGGTTCACGGGAATTTCGGCGGACGACTGGGACGCGGTGATCCGCTACACTACGGACAAACCGGTAGCCGAGGCCAATAAAGCACAAGAGGAGTTAGTCACCGTTCGCATGACGCCCGACGATGCGAACCGGCTGCTCCCGCAAAAATTGCAGCAGCGTCTGTTAGCGATGCTCGTTGAGCGGCACCGGCTGGCGCCGCTCAACGAAACGGTTACCCCGCTCGTGCAATATTTTTATTCCGGCGTGGTGCGCCATAACAGCGAACTCGTTCACCGCCTGACCATTCAATCAAAGGTCGTCGGCGCCGAAGGGGCCGAGATCTACGAAACGCGTTTCGTCTTCGACGACGCCGGCGATACCGTTCAAGTCCTTAATTAAAATTCACGCGCCTGCATCGGACGTACGTTGAAGAAAACCGCCCTCATAACCGGGATCACCGGCCAAGATGGATCGTATCTCGCCGAGCTTTTGCTCTCGCGTGGGTATCGCGTGGTCGGCATGACGCGCCGTACCTCGACCGACGTGCACGAACGCATCGCGCACATTTTCGACGATATCGAATTCGTTTCGGGCGATCTGCTCGATCAAACGTCGATCACGTCGATCGTTGAAGCGATCCGTCCCGACGAAGTTTACAATCTTGCGGCGCAATCGTTCGTTCCGGCATCGTGGACCCAGCCCGTGCTCACCGGCGAGTTTACCGCGCTCGGCGCGACGCGCGTGCTCGAAGCGATCCGGGCGGTCGACACGAAGATTCGCTTCTACCAAGCATCGAGTTCCGAAATGTTCGGCAAAGTGCTCGAAGTGCCGCAGTCCGAAACCACGCCGTTCTATCCGCGTTCGCCGTACGGCGTGGCAAAAGTGTACGGCCATTGGATCACCGTGAATTACCGCGAATCCTACGACATGTTTGCCGTAAGCGGCATACTCTTCAATCACGAATCGCCGAGGCGCGGCAAAGAGTTTGTCACGCGGAAGATTACCGACGGCGTCGCGCGGATCAAACTCGGCATGGCGTGGGAACTGGCGCTTGGAAATCTCGAAGCCAAACGCGATTGGGGATTTGCCGGCGATTACGTGCGCGCGATGCACTTGATGCTGCAGCAGGAAGAGCCGCGAGATTTCGTCGTCGCCACGGGCAGAACGCATAGCGTGCGCGAGTTCGTGCGCATCGCCTTTGAAGCTGCCGGTTTGGGCGCCTACGAGCCCTACGTCAAACTCGACCGGCGCTTCGTGCGTCCCGCTGAAGTGGAGTTGCTGGTCGGCGACCCGACAAAGGCGCGTGAAGCGCTCGGCTGGGTGCCGCACGTGTCTTTCGAAGAACTCGTCGAGATGATGGTGAGAGCGGATATCGACCGGTTAGCTGCGCGGTGAATGCGCTCGTTACCGGAGCAAGCGGTTTTGCCGGCCGCTATCTCGTTGCGGAACTGCGCCGCGAGGGATACGATGTGCTCGCGTGCGGTGGACCGGCGGACGGTGAGTTTTTCCCGCTCGACTTGCTCGATGCGTCGACAATCCGTGCTGCGCTGGATGTAAGCGCGCCGCAGTTCGTCTTTCATCTCGCGGCGCAGACGTTCGTTCCCGACGCGCTCGCCTCGCCGATGTCTACGTATATGACAAACGTGCGCGGTACGGTCAACGTGCTTGAGGCCGTGCGCGGATTCGGCCTAGCTTGCGGCCATACGCCGCGCGTCGTGTTCGTCAGTTCCGCAGAAGTCTACGGGCGCCAGCCGCCCGATGCATCGCCTTTGCGCGAAATCACGCCGCTTTCACCCGCAAATCCGTATGCGGCAAGCAAAGCTGCGGGCGAAATGATCGTACTCGGCGAGGCGCGTTCGTTCGGAATCGATGTCGTGATCGCGCGTGCGTTCAATCACATCGGTCCGGGACAAGACGAGCGCTTCGCCGTTGCCAACTTCGCGCGCCAGCTCGCCGCAATCGCAGCGGGAGCGCAACCGGTCATGCTGGTCGGCAATCTCGACGCGCGCCGAGACTTTTGCGACGTTCGCGACATCGTTCGCGCGTATGCGATGCTCGCCAAGGACGGGGTGCAGGGCGAAACCTACAACGTCTGCAGCGGAATCGCGCGTTCGATTCGAGACGTTCTGCGCGAACTCATCATTGTCGCACACGTACCGGTTGAAGTCCGAGAAGATCCGGACCGCATGCGTCCTTCCGACGTCCCGTTTTTTGTGGGCGACAATGCGAAGCTGCGAGCGGCTACGTCGTGGGAGCCCTCGATTCCGTTCCAGCGTTCGATACGGGATATCTACGAAGCTGCGAGAAAGATGAGCGCGTCATGAGCGATGCGCGAAGCGACGAGTTGCAGGCCTTTGTCTTTAAAAATCGCGGTGCGCTCCTCGCCGTTCCGGCCGTGGCGCTGGCGTTCTTCGGCAAACCGTCGGCATTCGGAATTACCGTCGGCCTGCCGGTTGCCTTCGCGGGAGAACTCATTCGCTGCTGGGCCGTCGGCTATTCCGGCGTAACCACGCGCGGCGACCGGGTTACCGCGCCGAAACTCGTCTCCGCGGGGCCGTACGCGCACGTGCGCAATCCGCTGTACCTAGGGAATTTTTTGACGGCACTCGGTTTCGGAATCGCGTTTACCGGCGGAAATGCGTCGCGCGATAAAACGTTCTTGCTCGCAGCATCGCTCGGTTTCATGGGCGCACTGTACGCGACGATCGTTCCGCATGAAGAAGGGTATCTGCAGTCGCAGTTCGGTGCGGAATTCGAGCGCTATTGCGAGCGGGTGCCTTCGATCGTACCGCTTGTCGAACCGGCTGCGCAGGGCTTGGGAGAGTGGGACGCCGCAGCGATTCCAAACGCTGAGAGCAGAACGTTCGTGACGTTCGGCGTTATGCTCGCCGTCCTCGCGATCAAAGCACGCAAAGCCTCGCCGTAGCCGCAGAGGCATGCGATCGCAGACGCGCCTGGTTGTAGCGCTGGTTCTAGCGGCGTCGATTGCGGCACTCGAATTTTGGGGCGGCGCAGCGGCCCACAGCGTGGCGCTCACGACCGATGCGGTGCATGTTTGCATGGATGTCTTTGCGCTTGGCGTAGCGCTACTCGCGGCGGTCGGCGCCGCTCGTCCGGCTACGCGCCGCAAGACGTTCGGCTACGGACGCATCGAAATATTAGGCGCGCTTTTCAACGGCGCGCTGCTCTTTGCGGCGACAATTTTTCTCGTCTACCAGGCGGTCGCGCGTTTCGGCCGGCCGGTCGAACCTCATGGCGCGACGATGACGATCGTTGCGGCAATCGGGCTTGCGGTCAATCTCATCATCGGTTTGACGCTCGCTCACGACCGCGAAAATCTCAACATCAAAGCGGCGCTCTTTCACGTGGCGGGCGATGCGATCGGCGCGCTTGCCGTGATCGTCGGCGGTATCGTCATCGCGCTCACGCATCGGGCCTGGATCGATCCACTGCTCTCCATCCTCATCGCGCTCATCATCGTTGCGGGCATCGTCCGGGTGTTGCGCGACGCCGCCAACGTATTACTTGAAGGCACGCCGCCCGGCATCGACTGCACCGATGTCGAGCAGCACATTCGCGCGATTTACGGTATTGCCGGCGTGCACGACCTGCACGTTTGGAGCATCGCTTCGGGAAGCCATGCGATGTCCGCGCACGTCGTCTTGCAAGACCGGCGCATCAGCGAGGGAGCCGTGATTCTATCCGAACTGCGCGATGTTGCGAAGGAACGTTACGGGATCCGACACGTGACCGTGCAACTCGAAGCCGAACATTGCGATCCCGGCGGCATCGTTATCTGCCGTACCGACTGAATGCTCCGACGAACGTCTGAGAGCCGTGGCTTGGCACGAAGCGCCAACCGCCACAAATTCGACGCAGTCGAATTTTGCTAGGGGCCGCTTGAATCGCGCGCGAAGCCGGGCCGGGTTATGTCTTCCATGAACTCTTCAACGGTCGTCCTTTCCACTGCCCGAACTCCATTCGGAAAACTCGGAGGTGCGCTCGCGTCGCTCGACGCGACGACGCTTGGCGCCGTTGCTTTGCTTGCTGCGCTCGAGCGCTCGGGCATCGATCCATCCGATGTGGAACATGTGATCTTCGGCGAAGTGCTGCAGGCCGGCGTCGGGCAGAATCCCGCGCGTCAGGTCCTCTTTAAGACCGGGCTTGCGAAAACGACGACGGCGGAAACGGTCAACAAAGTCTGCGCTTCGGGGCTGCTCTCCGTAGCGTCGGCGATGCGGCTGATCGACGCGGGCGCCAACAGCGTCGTCGCCGCGGGCGGTATGGAGTCGATGTCCAATGCGCCCTACCTGCTCACGCAAGCGCGCGGCGGATACCGGTTCGGCAACGGAACGCTGGTCGATGCGATGATAAGCGACGGCCTTTGGGACGCATATTTCCCGATGACGATGTCGGCCCAAGGAAGTATCGTCGCAAACGAAACCGGCATGACGCGCGAAGAGCAAGACCGTTTCGGATACGAAAGCCATCGGCGCGCGCATGCCGCGCACGAAGCCGGACATTTCGGGGACGAAATCGTCGCGGTCGACGTCGCGACGAAAGCAAAAGGAAAAGTCGTGCTGACGCGCATGCCGCGGCTCGGAAACGTGCGCGTTCCCGTTATGGCAGGCGGCGGTGGGAGCGATATGTGGAATCACACGCCGAGCGAAACATTTACCTTCGATTACGATCGGTACTCGCCATTCGTTTCGGGCGACGTTCCCTTTACCCGAGTGGACCGCGACGAAGCGGTTCGCGCCGACGCGAGCCTCGAATCGATGGCTAAGCTCAAAGCGTTGGAAGAGAATGGGACGATTACCGCCGCGAACGCGCCGGGAGTCAACGACGGCGCGGCGGCGATGATTCTTGCGGACGCGCGCTGGGCGAAAGAACACGGCCACGAAGCGCTCGCTACGGTGATCGATCATGCGACGGTCGGCTGGGACTCGCCGTACATCTCGCTCACGCCCGCGATGGCGGCGCAGAAGCTGATGGACAAGCACGGATTATCGGCAAGCCAGATTGCCGTTTGGGAGATCAACGAAGCGTTCTCCGCCGTGGCGATTACTTCGGCTCGCATTCTCGGCATCGGTCAGGAAACGATCAATCGGTTCGGCGGAGCGGTCGCAATGGGCCATCCGATCGGCGCATCCGGGGCGCGGATCGCCGGCACGCTCGTGAATCAACTGCGTAAGCGCGGCGGCGGTCTTGGCATCGCGTCGATCTGTTCGGGCGGCGGTCAAGGTGACGCGCTGCTCGTGCGCGTGGATTAACGCCGCGCGGATGGCATATCGCATTGCAGTTATCGGTGCCGGACAGATGGGCTCCGGCATCGCGCAGGTCGCGGCGGCGAGCGGACACACCGTCTATCTGAACGACCGCGAAGCGGAATACATCCAGCGCGGGATACAGGCCATATCGAAAAATTTGAGCCGCAGCGTCGAAAAGGGCAAGCTCACGGCGCAGGCGCGCGAGGAGACGCTCTCCCGCATCAAGGCACATCCGGCGCTTGCGGATCTGGACGTCGATTGCGCGATTGAAGCGGCAACCGAACATTTAGCAACGAAGGTCGAACTCTTTCGTACCCTCGATACGATAACGCCTTCCGAAGCGATATTGGCGAGCAACACGTCGTCGATTTCGATAACGCTACTCGGCGGCGCGACGCGGCGCGCGCAGCGCGTGATCGGAATGCATTTCATGAATCCCGTGCCCGTGATGCAGTTGGTGGAGATTATCCGCGGTATCGCGACGACGCAAGCAACGTACGACTTTACGCAAACGCTCGCCGAGCAAATGGGCAAGACGCCGGTCGAGGTACGCGATTTTCCCGGTTTCGTCTCCAATCGCGTGCTGATGCCGATGATTAACGAGGCCATCTACACGCTCTACGAAGGCGTCGCTTCGGCCGAAGCGATCGACACCGTTATGAAACTGGGCATGAACCATCCGATGGGACCGTTGACGCTGGCCGATTTTATCGGCCTCGATACGTGTCTGGCTATCATGGAGGTGCTGCACGATGGTTTCGGTGATTCAAAATACCGTCCGTGCCCGCTCCTCAAGCAATACGTGGCCGCCGGATGGCTTGGACGCAAGAGCGCTCGCGGCTTTTACACCTACGCATGATGGCGGAGCGCGCCCTGCAATTCGGACTGACCGACGAACAGCGTCAGATCGGTTCGCTTGCTGCAGCGATTGCGAATCGCGAAGTTGCGCCGTTTATCGCGCAATGGGATCGCGAACACACGTTTCCGCGCGCTTTGTACTCAAAGTTCAACGATGCCGGCATGATGGGCATCATCGTTCCCGAGACATACGGCGGCGTCGGCGCCGATTATGTTTCGTACGCGCTTGCAATCGAAGAGCTTGCGCGCGTCGATGCCGGCACGGCGGTTACGGTGTCGGTCCATTCGATGATCTGTTCGGCGATCGTGCGTATCGGCACCGAAGAACAAAAACAACGGTGGCTTCCAGCGCTCGCAAGCCAAGACGGCATCGCGGCCTTCGCGCTCACCGAATCGGAATGCGGTTCGGATGCGGCGGGACTCCGCGCGACGGCGCGTCGCATCGAAGGCGGCTACGTCCTCAACGGCCGCAAGCAATGGTGCACGAACGGCGGCTACGCGGCCGTAACGATGGGCATGTTCCGCACCGGCGGAGCCGGCGCAAAGGGCGTGAGTGCGTTCCTGGTCGACAATACGCTCCCGGGAATCACGGTTGAAAAAACGACCGAAAAGCTTGGAATTCATACCAGCAACACCGTCGATCTGGCCTTCGACGATGTCAGCGTGCCGAATGCGGCGATGCTCGGCGTCGAGGGTGACGGATTCGGTTCGGCGATGAAGGCCCTTGCCGGCGGCCGGATCGGCATCGGCGCGCAAGCGACGGGAATTCTTTGCGGCTGCCTCGATCAATCGGTGTCCTTTGCCAAAGACCGCATTGCGTTTGGAAAGCCGATCGGCGCCTACGAAGGCGTATCGTTCAAAATCGCGCAGATGGCGACGGATCTCGACGCCGCGCGGTTGCTCGTCTATCGCGCTGCGGCGCTTGCCGATGCGGGCCAGCCATTCGGCATCGAGGCGAGCAAAGCAAAGCTCTTTGCATCGACCGCGGCTCGCAAGCACGCGGCCGAGGCGTTGCAGATCCACGGCGGCTACGGATACACGACAGAATTTCCGATCGAACGATTTTACCGCGACGCCAAGATTACGGAGATCTACGAAGGCACCTCGGAGATACAGCAGGTCATTATCGCTCGCTCCCTATTGGGAAGAATATGAACGGAGTACACGTACACACACCATGAATCTCATGGAGTTTCAAGGCAAAGAACTCTTCCGGCGCGCCGGCATTCCGGTTCCGCGCTCGCAGCATTGCAGCACGCCCGACGATGTTGCGGCCTTCGTCGAAAAGAATCCGGGGAAGTGGGTCATCAAGGCGCAAGTCCTAATGGGCGGCCGCGGCAAAGCGGGCAAGATCAAATTCGCATCAAATGCGGCCGAGGCAAAAGCCGCCGCCGCGGAGATCATGTCGTCGCCAATGCCGCCGAACCGCCAAAATCCAAAGGGCGAGCCGATCAACTCGCTGCTCGTCGAAGAGACGCTCGATATTGCACGCGAGGCGTATTGCGCGATCGCCGTGGACCGAGCGACAAAGAAGCCTGCGATCATGGTCAGCAAATTCGGCGGCATGGATATCGAAGAAGTTGCCGACAATCATCCCGAGTCGATCGCCAAGCATTTTTGCGACACCGCAATCGGCTACTCGCCGTTTATCGGCAGAGAGCTCGCATTTGCAAGCGATCTCGATCCGGCGTTTCGCAAGGCGTTTCCCGCAATAGTCGCCGGCATGTACGACCTCTTTTTTAGATACGGCGCGAAATTGGTGGAGATCAATCCGCTGGCACTCACGAAAGACGGCAAAGTGATCGCATCGGATGCCAAAGTAGAACTCGACGACGACGCGCTTTTCAAGCATCCCGAGTTCAAAGAATGGCACGACATATTGCCGCTGGACGAAGACGAAAAACTGGCCACCGATGCGGGGCTCGGCATCCGCAACTTCCGCCGGTTTCCCGGTACGGTCGGTACGATGGCAAACGGCGCCGGACTCGCGATGGCGACGATGGATGCCGTCGGCAACGCCGGGGGCGAGATTGCAAACTTCCTCGACGTGGGAGGCGGCGCAAACGCGCAGCGCGTGCGCAACTGTTACGAACTCGTCGTCAATCATACGAACGCGAAAGTCTTCTTCGTAAACATCTTCGGCGGCATCACGCGCGGGGATGAAGTCGCCCGCGGAATCGTCACGGCGATGAACGAAACGAGCTCGCGCAAAATTCCCCTCGTCATTCGTCTGACCGGCACGAACGAGATTGAGGGCCGCAAAATTTTGGCGGAGGCCGGAATGACGCCGGTGGAAACGATGGACGAAGGGGCTCGCCGTGCGGTTGAACTGGCGGGAGCGCAGCAGCGATGAGCATCTATCTGGATAAGAACAGCAAAGTCATCGTTCAAGGAATTACCGGCGCCGAAGGCTCGTACCATACCGCGAGGATGATCGCCTACGGCACCAATATCGTCGGAGGCGTCACTCCCGGCAAAGGCGGCCAAAAAAGCGAGCACGGCTTGCCGGTTTTCGACACGGTCGAGGCTGCGGTGAAAGCTTCGGATGCAACGCATACCTGCATCTTCGTGCCGCCACCTTTTGCCGGCGACGCTCTCTTCGAAGCCTTCGAGGCAGGAATCGAACTTGCCGTATGCATTACCGAAGGCGTTCCGGTCCACGACGTCATGCGCGTGGTCGGTGCGACGCCCGGGATGCGCATTATCGGGCCGAACTGCCCCGGACTGATTTCGCCCGGAAAAGCATCGATCGGCATCATGCCGGGTCACATCTTCAAGGAGGGCAATATCGGGCTGATCTCGCGCTCCGGAACGCTGACGTACGAAGTGGTCGATGGTCTGACGCGTGCGGGGCTCGGTCAATCGACGTGCGTCGGCATTGGGGGCGATCCGATCATCGGCACAACGTTCGTCGACTGCCTCCGCGCATTCAAAAACGATCCGCAGACGGAGGCGATCGTCGTCTGCGGCGAGATCGGGGGCTCAGACGAAGAAGACGCGGCCTCGTTCATCGCGGAACACCTGGCGGACGTGCCGATCGTCGGCTTCATCGGCGGCCGCAACGCTCCACCGGGCAAGTCGCTCGGACACGCGGGCGCGATCATCTCGGGAAAGTTCGGAACCCCACAAAGCAAGATAGACGCCTTCAAAGCAGCGGGCGTCCCGGTCGCCGAACGTCCCTCCGATATCCCAAGACTGCTCGCGGAGCGCATGCGCGTAACCTCGTAGCGCGACGCGATTGTTAAGCCGCCATAAAGGACCGGTGTTTTGTCGGAAGAATGTCCTCCGCGTAATTGAGAAATCGCTGAGAACCGTGGGATTCGCGGCGATCGATCCGTTGACGACGCACAAGCACGTTTGAGGACTATCAAATGCAACTTTTACGAGCAGCACGGCGGCTTTTGACGGCGTTGCTTCTTCTCGTCGCTTTCCTGTTCCAGGTAACGTGGGCACTGGCGGGCACGACCGGCGGACTCAGCGGCTCGGTCACCGATGTCGGCGGGACGCCCGTCGCGGGGGCGGCCGTCAAAGCGGTTTCGGCTTCGCAGAGCGCTTCGACAACCACCGACTCGGCAGGCCGTTTCGTCTTTATCTCGCTTTCGCCGGACACGTACACCGTCTCGGTTGAGAAGGACGCATACAGTCCCGTGTCGTTTGCCGGCGTTTCGGTCTTTGCCGATCAATCTGAAGCGCTTTCGTTCCGTATGGAAAAATCGCTCAAGACGATCGCCAAAGTGACGTCTCGCGCAGCGGGCGCGCTCGTCCGCCCCGGCACCACCTCGGATGTTTACTCCGTCAATGCCGCAACGGCCGGTAAAGTAACCGGTCTGGGCGGCGGCGGTAGCCTCGACCAAGCCTATTCCGCCATCGCCACAATGCCGGGCGCTTACGTTCCGGTCGGCGGGTCGGGATGGTATCAAAACGTCTACATTCGCGGCGGCGACTACGACCAGGTCGGCTACGAGGTGGACGGCGTCCCGGTCAATCGCGCCTTCGACAACTATCCCTCAAACACGGCATCCGCGCTCGGACAGCAGGAAGTGCAAGTCTACACCGGCGCCGCACCGTCGAATGCCGAGGGCCAAGGGCTCTCGGGATTTATTAATCAGGTCATTAAAACCGGTACCTCTCCCGGCTTTGCTTCAAGCGACCTCGGACTGGGTTCGCCGATCTTCTACCATAAAGCAAACATCGAGGCAGGCGGCGCGTCGCCGGACCGGCGCTTCTCGTACTACGCCGCGTTCGGGGGGTACAATCAAAGCTTCCGCACGCTCGATCAAACCGAAGGCGCGTCGCTCGATAACCTCTGGGGCACGCCGTTTTCGCCATGTCCGGCAACTGCCCCGACGGGCTTCACGCTTCCGGGATGTTACGACAACTCGGGGACCTATCAAGGCGGCGGCCCCAACCCGTTCTACGTTCTCGGACCCTTCAACTACAATGCGAACAACATCATCACCGACCGCGAGAACGTTCTCAATTTTCACTTCGCGGTGCCGCATAAGCGTGACGGCGGACGCGACGACCTCCAGGTTCTTTATCAAGCCTCGGACCTCAAAACGTTTCCCCACCTCGAACCTTCCGATTGGGGCTCGCCCGCATTTTTTGCCGCGGCGGGGATGAACCAACCGGCCTTCCCGACGTCGTTTACCTACACAGGTCCCGTCGCGGTGCAGGTTCCGGTAAATGCGCCCGCCACGGCATACGCGCCCGTCGCGCCGTACGGCTTTCCATCCGAAACGTCGACTCTAGCATATGGCGGCAACATACCGTTTTCGCAGAGCGACTCCATCGACAACGCGGTGGGAATCGTAAAACTGCAGTATCAGAAGAATTTCGGCACGGATGCGTATCTGCGCTTGTACGGTTACACGGTCTATTCGAACTGGTTCAACTATGGCCCGAACAGCGCTAACGATTTCTACACCGGTTCCATCCCAACCGAATATGAGGTCTACACCCACACGCGCGGTCTCAGCGGCACGTTTGCGAAGCAGATCAACAAAGAAAATCTCGTACAGATCCAAGGATCGTATTCGAACTCCACGTCGACCCGAGCCAACAACCTCACGATGTTCAATGGCGGCAACACCACCATGGGGGTTTTGGTCAACGCAGCGAATCCGCTCAGCGGCGTCTGTTATAGTGCGACCGGCACGGTCGCAAATTGCAACCAAGCCGCGAGCTTCACCGTAAACGAGTTGCAGGCGTATCAAACCGGTACGCCACTCGATACGACCGGCGCAGGAAACTCCGTGCCGGGCATCCCCGCAGGGACAACCTGCGGCGGCGGCCCATGTTCGTGGTACATCGCCGACAACGGATACAACGGGCGCAATAACACGGTCCAACCGAAATTCACTTCGGGGTCGATCACCGACGAGTTCGATCCGAGCGATCGGCTCCACATCAATCTCGGCGTGCGGTACGACCGGTTCGAATACGATCCGTCGAATACAAGCGGCGGCGCGCGCACGTTCTGGCAGAATGCGTGGAATCACTCATACTGTCACGATGCGAGCGTAATCGGTTCTGCTCCGGTCGAACTGACGGATCCCACGCAGGCTTGCACGTCGCTTGGATCGACCTTCGTTCCCGCGACCATAACCACGGCTAGTTCGGTTCAAAGCTATGACGTCGTGCAGCCGCGTATCGCATTTACCTACACGCTCAATCCGCTTAACGTGCTGCGCTTCAGCTACGGAAAATACGATCAAGCGCCGAACACCGCATTCGAGCAGTACGATTCGTTTCAGCAGAATCTTCCGGCTGCCAACGCATCGTTCTACATCTTAGGATTCACGGCTCCGCCGCACCCGATCCCGCCGGAAGTTTCTT
>JALYTY010000022.1 GCA_030854045.1 Vulcanimicrobiota bacterium
CCTGAAGACCATTTCGGCCGCGCAGGGTCACTCGACGATCGCGGTCACCGCGAACACGTATCTACACGCGACGGAATCGATGCAGCGGTCCCACGCTGATCGATTCGAAGCAGCTCTCGGGGCAGCCGCAAACGGCGGGAACGAGCATGCCCCGCAGAGCGAGGGCCTACTGCCGGCCTACCGCAAAGTGGCGAACTTAAAAAACCCCGTGGTTACGGGGTTTCGGTGGTAGCCCCAACGGGATTCGAACCCGTGTTACCGCCGTGAGAGGGCGGCGTCCTAGGCCTCTAGACGATAGGGCCGCTGGCTCCCGGGGATGGGATCGAACCACCGACATGCAGATTCAGAGTCTGCCGTTCTGCCAACTGAACTACCCGGGAATAGCCGCGACGGTAATACTACACGGTCGCCATTGTGTCTTGCAATCTCCTTCGGTATTTCAGGTTCTTTGCACCGTACGTCTCTGTCTGGCTGTGGCAATTTGGGCAAAGCATTCGCAAGTTCTCGAGCCGATGATCAACTCGAACGCCGTTGATGTGGTCCAAATGCATCGAGAGCGACTTCCCACGCCAATTAGTGATCCCGCACTCTGAACACTGATTCGTCACGATCCCGTCCTCCAATAGACGCTTCTTGACCGAACTTCTGCACTTGCTGGCCTCCAGCACAACCTGAAGCGGTCGCCAACGTGCTCGCGCTTTGAGTTCGGCTCGATTAACGGCTTTGGTCCAAGATCCCGAAGAGAAGCCAAATCTCGACATGCATTCCCTGTACGTATGCCCGGCGTCGTAGTATCGCTGAACCTCGGTCCAATCATATCGGCGGCGGCGGTCACGGAATTCCCGATCAGCGCTCTGAAGTTCGCCGCGCTTGATCGCCTTCACCCAAGCCGTGTGTGAGAATCCGAAGTGTTCCTGGCATTTTACGAAGCCGTTCCCATCCTCATGAAATTTCTGCACTTCAATCCAATCGTAGATGCGCCGCATTCTTCCATTATAACCGAACATACGTTCGTAATTGTTGCCAAAATATTGCGGCGGCGAAATATTCCTTGGTAGAACAAAGCGTCAGCGTGTCGAACGCCGATATCTCACCTCTCGTTCGTTAAAGGAGCAATCGTTGCAAGCCATCGTTCTCGTCGGCGGCGAAGGCACGCGCCTTCGTCCCCTCACCTACGGCACGCCGAAGCCGATGGTTCCGATCATGGGCGTTCCGTTCTTGGCGCGCACGCTCGAACGGCTGCACGATGCCGGCATCCGCGACGTGGTCCTCCCGGCGGGATACATGCCGCAAGCGATCATCGATTATTTCGGCGACGGCTCGCTCATCGACATGAACATAACCTACGTCATAGAGGAGACCCCGCTCGGAACGGCCGGCGCCCTCAAGAACGTCGAGCAACACATTACCGGCCCGTTCGTTGTACTCAACGGCGACGTGCTCACCAGTCTAGACCTGCGCGCGATGATGGCGGCACACGAAAGACGCGGCGGTCTCGGAATGCTGCATCTCATCCGCGTCGAGGACCCATCGTCGTTCGGCTGCGTCGTGCACGATGCCGACGACCGCATCTCGGCCTTCGTTGAAAAGCCCCCGAAGGGCACCGAACCGACCAACGAGATCAACGCTGGGACTTATCTTTTTGAACGCGCCGTCCTCGATATGATTCCGGCCGGTCGGAACGTCTCGATCGAACGGGAGACCTTCCCGGAGATCATCAGGCAAGATAAGGGACTCTACGCTTATACAACGGACGACTATTGGATCGACCTCGGAAAACCGGAACAGTACCTCGACGCGCACTACGACGTTATGGCGGGCAGAATGCCGCTTGCTTTCGAGCCCGGTATCAGCGGTGCCGGCGGTCAAGCGTTGCGTGAATGCCGCAACGTAAGCGAGCCGGTTCACGCCGACGCCGGCGTGCAGATCGATCCGACGGCGATCGTCGGACCAGACGTCGTGCTCGGCGCGGGAACTACGGTCGGGCCCAGGGCCGTAATTCGCGCCTCGGTTCTATGGGACGACGTTCGCGTCTTGGACGGCGCCATTATTGAAGGCTCCATCGTTGCCAGCCGCTGCACGATCGGCGTTGAAGCCCGCGTTTTAGACGGTTGCGTCGTGGGGCACGACGTTGATATAGAGCCTGGCCGGGTCTTACAGCCGGGATCCCGGGTCGGAGCGACGGCGCCGATTGTTCGCTAGGCAACCAAGCCGACGCATCCCGTGTCTCTAGCATAAAGCCGTTATACGAAACGACCGCGCGGGTAGAATAACTAGGACAAAACAGGAGGAGCTTCCCAACCTAGCGCTTCCTTTGGTTCCCGATACCCAAGAATACGTAGGAGAATAGATCGCATGATGCCGAGAACGGTGGACACGCTTGCGTTGGCGACGGTCCCGCGCGTGCTCTTACTAGGGTCCTATCCACCACGCGAATGCGGCATTGCGACTTTCACACACGACGTCGTGACATCATTTAACAGCGCCTTCGCGACGAAATGCCAGGTGATCGCAATCGACGAGCCGGGCGGCGAAGGGCGGCGCTATCCACCCAACGTGGTCGCGCGGCTCTCCGAACAAGACCGGTACGGCTATCGCGAGATGGCAAAGTTCATCAATAATCATCCCTCGGAAATCCTCACCATTCAGCACGAGTACGGGCTGTTCGGCGGCGACCGCGGGGACTGGCTCGTCGATCTACTCGATGAGGTCGAGAAACCGGTCGTTATTACACTCCACACCGTGCTGCCCCAGCCGGATGAAGACATGCTTCGCGTGACGCAACGCATCTGCCGCCGCGCGACAAAAGTGGTGTCGCTCTCCGGAACCGGAAAACGCTTGCTGGAAACGGTTTACGGCATTAATCAGGACCGCGTTAAGTTGATCCATCACGGCGTTCCCGACGTGCCTTTTCAAAGCACCGATGCTGCCAAAGCCTCATTTGGAATTGGACAGCGCATGGTCATTTCGACGTTCGGACTGATCAATCGCGGAAAGGGTCTGGAGTTCGCGATTAACGCGATGCGCGACGTCGTGAAGGGCCATCCCGAAGCCCTCTATTTTATTCTGGGCGAAACGCATCCGGTCGTTCGCCGACAAGAAGGCGAATCGTATCGCGAATCGCTGCAACAGATCGTTCGCGAGTACGGCTTGCAAAACAACGTCCAGCTTATCGATAAGTATCTGGATTTCGATGAGCTGGTGAGCTATCTTGCAGCGACCGACATCTACCTGACACCGTATCTCAATCCGGTGCAGATAGCGAGCGGAACCCTTGCGTACGCGGTCGGCTGCGGCAAAGCGGTCGTTTCAACGCCGTACTTGTATGCCGAAGAACTCCTAGCTCACAACCGTGGTTTCTTGTGCAAGTTCCGCGACTCGGCGTCGATCGCCGATTGTTTGAACGTGTTGCTCGACGATCCGTCGCTTCGCCGGTCAACCGAACGGCGCGCGTATCGGTTTGGAAGGCAGATGACATGGCCCCACGTTGCCGAGGAGTACGGCCGTCTTTTCCTTGAACTTTGCCCGCCGGCGAAATTGCAATTGGTGACTTCAGCGTGAGGAATATGGCACAGAATCTTCCATCTCTCGATCACGTATCGTCAATCACCGACGACTGCGGCATCATACAGCACTCCTTCGAGTCGATACCCAACCGCTCGACGGGCTATTGCACCGACGATGTTGCGCGCGGATTTATCGTTGCGCTCATGCGTGCTCGTTTGGCGCCGCGCGATCAGGAAGCGACGCGCTTAGCCTCCGTCTACTTGTCATTTCTGCACGACGCGCAGCTTGACGACGGCCGCTTTCACAATTTCATGAGTTACGAGCGCAGTTGGCTCGACGAGATCGGAACGCACGACAGTTGCGGACGTGCGTTGTGGGCAATCGGCTACGGACTCCGCTACGCTCCAACCGCCGCGTGGCGCCGTGTTTGTCGGCAGATGCTGGACCGCGGGATGCAGGCAATCGACTGGCTTGACTTCCCACGTGCGGAGGCGTACGCGATGATCGGGCTCTCGCATGCCGCCGTCGCCGAAGCGTCTCCCGGATACCGCGCTGCTCTGCGAAAGCTTGCGGAGCGTTCGCAAAAACGCTTCGATGAAACGCGCGAACCGGGATGGGACTGGTTTGAAGAGCAGATGACGTACGACAACGCGCGGCTTCCGGAATCGATGATTCGCGCCGGCGTAACGCTCGACGTTCCGGCGTTTGCCGATACCGGACGTACTGCACTCGATTTCTACGAGAGCGTCGTTTTCGAAGACGGGTTCTTCGTTCCAATCGGAAACAACGGCTGGTATCGCAAGGGCGGCGAACGTTCGCGCTTCGCCCAACAGCCGCTTGAAGCCGTCGCCGCAATCGACGCGGAGCTTGCAGCCTTTGCCTCCGACGGCGATCCCGCTCGTCTCGCGGCCGCCGAAGTTGCACTCGCATGGTATTACGGGAAAAACAGCCTCGGCGTAGCGATTGCCAGCGGTTCCGGCTGTTACGACGGCCTGGAAACAACCGGCGTCAATCGCAATATGGGTGCGGAATCCACGCTCGCCCATCTTGCCGGAGCGTACGCGCTTGGAGAGCACCGACAAAGCGTTTTGCGCGTCGTTCGGTAGCTTCGTAGTCGCCCTTTGGCCCTCAACGCCTTCATCTCCAGGCGAAATAGGCGCTCGCGGCGAAGTATTACGAGATGATGATCCTGGAGACCGAAAAACTTAACAGCGTGCAATCAGCGGCCGTCGAGCATACCGACGGTCCTGTTTTAATTTTTGCCGGTGCCGGCAGCGGCAAAACTCGGGTGCTTACGCATCGCATTGCCTACTTGCTGCGGGAGAAGCACGTCGCTCCGGATCGCATACTTGCCGTCACGTTTACCAACAAAGCCGCGGGCGAGATGAAATCGCGACTCGAACGCATGGTTGGCGGCATTTCGCGCGATCTGTGGGTCGGCACGTTTCACTCCATGTGCGTGCGGATGCTGCGACGCGACGGAACAAAAATCGGTATTGCGCCAAGTTTCGCCATCATCGACGACGCCGATCAGCGTCAGCTGCTCAAAGAAATTCTCGACGACCTGGACTACGACGAACGGCAGCTCGCGGTCGGCGCGTGCTTGCACGAAATCAGCCGCGCCAAGAACGCCTTGATCTGGCCGGAGCAGTTTATCGAAAAGCAAACGTCGTTTCTCGGCGAGCGGACGGCGAACGTTTACACCGAATATCAGCGCCGCTTGCACGAATCCAATAGCTTGGATTTCGACGATCTCATCGTGCGTACGATCGACCTGCTGGAAAAAGACAAAGCGACGCGCGAAAAATATCAAAACAAGTTCGAATACGTGCTCGTCGATGAATACCAAGATGTCAACGCGGCACAATACCGCCTAATCGCGATCTTCGCCGCCAAGCACAAGAACATCACGGTTGTCGGCGACGACGATCAGTCGATCTATTCCTGGCGGGGCAGCGATTACAAGATGATCTTGCGCTTCGAAAAGGACTTTAAAGGCGCAAAAGTCTTCAAGCTCGAGGAAAATTATCGTTCGACGCAGCGTATTCTCGACGCCGCAAACGCCCTCGTTGAGAACAACAAGACGCGCGCTCCGAAAAAACTGTTCACGCGCCGCGACGAAGGCGACATCATTACGGTCTACCCGGCCGCGACCGAGCGCGACGAAGCGCGCTACGTGGTCGAAAAAGTCAAAGAGATGGTCCGCGACGGGGCGGCCTATCGCGATTTTCTCGTTCTCTATCGCACGAACGCGCAGTCGCGTGTCTTTGAAGAGGCGCTGATTGCCGACGGCATTCCTTACCGCGTTGTCGGGGGCGTCGGTTTCTACGCGCGTTCCGAAATTAAAGACGTCGTCGCGTACCTACGCTATATCGTAAACCCTTCCGATGCCTTGGCGTTCAGACGCATCGTCAACGTTCCGCGGCGCGGGATCGGGCAGCAGACCCTTGCCGCGCTCGTGAGCGCGGCAAACGCGCGGTCGATGTCGGTCGGAGAGGCGATTTTCAGCAGCGAACTGCTGCGCGAAGCGGTACCGAAAAAACTCAAGGAGCTGGAGCGTTTCGCGGAGTTGATCCGCAACTTCCGCGACAAAATCGATAACTTCGGCGTCGCCGATTTGCTCGTTGCCGTGATGGAAGAGTCCGGTTACGTGCGCGAACTGCAAGCCGAAGAAACGCACGACGCGCGGGCGCGCATCGAGAACCTGCAAGAGCTGGTCGGCGTTGCGCGCGAGTACGAAGCGAGCGATCCGGAAGCGTCGGTAACCGGTTTTCTCGCCAACATCGCGTTGATCAGCGACCTCGATGCGCTCGACGAAGATTCGAGCTACGTCACGCTGATGACGATGCACGGTGCCAAAGGTCTTGAGTTCGCGCAAGTATTCTTAACCGGATTGGAAGAAGGCGTCTTCCCGCACACGCGCGCGCTCACCGATATGGCCGAACTTGAAGAAGAACGGCGCTTAGCTTACGTCGGCGTGACGCGTGCGATGGACCGTTTGTTCCTTTCATACGCATCGCGGCGCGCGCTCTACGGAAACACCTACGCATATCCGAAATCGCGATTCATTGAAGAGATGCCGGGTTTAGAGCTTTTGGAGAGCGACAGCATCACGCTGCCTCGTCCGGCCGGCGGCCGCTGGCGCGAAGTGTCGATTCACGAAAGCGCCGGTGCCGGGATGCAGATGGATCTCCAGGATGGAGACCGGGTTCGTCATCCTAAGTGGGGCGAGGGAACGATCAGCAACGTCGTGGGCGCCGGCGGTGACGGTTTGGTAACGGTAGACTTTCCCAACGTCGGTCAGAAAATGCTCATGCTCAAATACGCGCCTCTGGAAAAAATCGCGGGTTAGTCCCGATGATCCGCGTCGCCGTCGCAGGCGCGCTCGGGCGCATGGGGCGCGTCGCTCGTATCGCGCTGCATGATGCCGCGGATATGTCGTACGCCGGCGGTTTTGCGCGGACTGCATCCACGGGCGAAGGCATCGTCGATGATTTCGATGTGCTGCTTGAAGGCGAACCCGACGTTCTGCTCGACCTCACCACTCATCCCTCTACGGTTGAATTGTCGATGCGCGCACTCGAGCGCGGAGTGCGGCCGGTAATCGGCGCGACGGGTTGGACGCAAGCCGAATGCAACGCGCTTGCGGTTCGAGCCGCGCAACGGCGCACCGGCGCGATGCTCGTGCCGAACTTTTCGCTTGGAGCGGCCTTGATGATGCGGTTCGCGCAGCAAGCCGCGCGCTTTTTCCCCACGGTCGAAATCGTTGAAATGCATCACGATGCCAAAAAAGACGCACCTTCGGGAACCGCTAGGCTGACCGCGGAGCGCATTCGGTCGCAAACCAAAACCGAGGTACCGATACATAGCGTCCGGCTGCGGGGGCTCGGCGCACATCAGGAAGTCCTTTTCGGTAACGACGGTGAGTTATTGACGCTCCGTCACGACGCATTCGGCCGCGATGCCTACGTTCGTGGAATGCTCGCTGCAATTCGCGGCGTTATGGGCCAAAGCGAACTTACGATCGGGCTCGACGCGCTGCTCGATGCTAAACCGTGAGCATTGACGTTGCGGTTGTCGGCGCGACCGGTGCGGTCGGTGAAACGATCGTCGGCGTGCTGGAAGAGCGGGCGCTGCCGGTCCGCCGGCTCGGCGCTTTTGCGTCCCGCGCGTATTCCGAGCGCGTCCGCTTTCGTGGCGACATGCTTGCGGTTCTCCCGGCCACGGCCGAGGCGTTGCGTGACTGGGACGTTGTGTTTTTTGCGGGGGGCGAAGATGCAAGCGAACGGTATGCTCCGGCGCTAGTCGAAGGCGGCGCTTTTGTGATCGACAACAGCGCGACGTTCCGCATGCGCGACGACGTGCCGCTGATCGTTCCGGAGATCAACCCGCAATCCGTCCGACCCGGACATCGTCTCTTTGCCGTAGCTAATTGCACCGCGATCGTGCTTTGCACGGCGCTCAATGCCGTGTTTCGAGCGGCCGGTCTGCGTGCAGTCCGCGTCGCAACCTATCAGGCGGCAAGCGGTGCCGGACGCGCCGGACTCGATGAATTGCTTCGCGCGGAGCGCGCCGTCGCCGCAGGCGGGGCGGAACCTGTGCCTCTCGTCTTCCACTCGCCGCTCGCACACAACGTCATCCCGCAGATCGGCGAGTTCGACGTTTGCGGCGATAGTGGAGAAGAGCGGAAAGTGCGCGACGAAACGCGCAAAATATTCGCACGCCCGGATCTCTTAGTGAGCGTAACCGCAGTGCGCGTTCCGGTTCGCACGGCGCACTCCGAAGCGGTATGGTTTACTACGGAACGTGCAACCGATGTCGAAGAACTCTCCTTGGCGCTTGAAAGTGCGCCGGGAGTCGTCTTTCACCGCGAGGGAATCGTTACGCCGCGCGACGTTGAAGGCGGCGATAGCGTGCACGTCGCTCGTTTGCGCGCCGAGCACGACGCTGCGGGAAGAAATTTTGCGTTGTGGTGCGTCGGCGATCAGTTGCGCAAAGGCGCCGCGACAAACGCCGTTCAGATTCTCGAATTGCTGCTCGAGCGGGGACTTCTGCGATGAACGCGACGTTGCGCGTAGCGGTGCTCAAATTCGGCGGCACGTCGATTGACTCGCCCGAACGGAGGGCGATCGCATCGCAGCGCATCGTCGAGGCGCGCGACGACGGGTACGCCGTTGCGGTAATCGTTTCTGCGATGGGACGCGATCCGCAGCCGTATGCGACCGATTCGCTGCTTGCGCTCATCGGCGGCGATTCCGGATCGGCTAACGCCGACATGCTGCTCGCATGCGGAGAACAGATCGCGGCGGCCGTTTTCGCCGAAGAGTTGACGCGCCGTGGCGTTCCCGCACGCGCCCTCAGCGGCGCACAGGCAGGTATCCTGACCGACGAAACACCGGGCGACGCGGCAATTCTCGATGTCGATCCCGCACGAGTGCAAGCGCTGCTCGAGTCCGGCATCGTCGCGGTGATTGCCGGCTTCCAAGGCGCGGCAAGCGACGGAACGCCGACGACGCTCGGACGAGGCGGCAGCGACCTTTCGGCGATTGCGATCGGTGACGCGCTGCTCGCACGGCGGGTGGACATCTATACCGACGTGAGCGGCGTAATGAGCGCCGATCCGCAGCGCGTCGAGGGGGCGCGCCCAATAGCCGAAGCGTCGTTTGAAGAGATCGCGGAACTCGCGGAACACGGCGCAAGAGTGATGCACCGTAAGGCGGCCGCCCTCGCGCACGAACGCAGCGTACGGTATTCAATAAAAGGATTGAGCGGTAATTCCGGCACTTCGATCGGCGCGGAATACGAACCGCTGCGTCCGGTCACCGCGGTCACGGCGAGCGGCCGGCTCACGTGGGTTCGCGCCATACGAGGCGATATTGAGAACGCAACGCATCGCATGCAGACCGAACTTGAGATGTTCAAGCGGCTCGCGCAAGCCGGAATTTCAATCGACCAAGTTACAATCAACCAAGCCGGCGTTGCGTTCGCGGTGCTTGGAGACCGCGGCAGCGAAGTTCGCCGTTTGCTCGGCGACCTCAACCTCGCGACGCGCGTACGCGAAGGCTGTTCCAAGCTATCGATCGTTGGCGCCGGCATGCGAGGAATGCCGGGTGTCGTTTACCAAATCGTTGAGGCGCTCTCGCGCGCTAACGTTGAAATCATCCACGCTACCGACTCCAACATCACGGTTTCGGTGCTCGTTCCGGAGCCCGACGTTACGCGCGCGGAATCCGCAGTGCACGCGCATTTCCATCTCGAGGAAGAGAACGCTTGAGCAACATCGGCACGATCGTTACGGCGATGATTACCCCGTTTGACGCTCGCGGCAATTGCAATCTGCCTGAAGCGCAACGGCTCGCGCGCTGGCTCGTGGAACGCGGAAACGACGGTCTCGTCGTAGCGGGATCGACGGGCGAAGGCATGACGTTGAATTCTCAGGAGCGCAACGCACTGATCCGCGCCGTCAAAGAAGCGGTCGGCGACCGGGCGTCGGTGATCGCGAATACCGGCACGAGCGATACGCGTTCGTCCGTGACGGCGGCTGCCGAAGCAGAAGGTGCGGGAGCCGACGCCGTACTTGTTGTCGTTCCGCCATACAGTAAACCGCCGCAAAGCGGAATGCTCGCGCATTTCGGCGCCGTTGCCGACTCCGTTGCGCTGCCGCTGCTGGTCTACAACATTCCCGGGCGCACGGCAGCGAACATGCTGCCCGATACGCTACTCGAACTTGCCCGGCGCCATCGCAACGTCGCGGGCGTGAAAGAATCCAGCGGCGACTTAAATCAAATCGCGACGATCGTGCGCGACCGCAGCGAAGGGTTCGTGGTCTTTTCCGGTGATGATTACTTGTTTCTGCCGTCGCTCTCCGTCGGCGCGGACGGCGTAGTCGGCGTTGCATCACACCTTTGTTCACGGGAATATCGTAAGCTATTCGATGCATTTCGAAACGGCGACGTAGCAGCGGCAGCGTCGATTCATCACAAGCTGCTCGGGCTGATGAACGCGCTCTTTACCGTTTCCAATCCGATTCCGGTGAAATGGGCGATGAATCAATTTGGCTTCAACGTCGGCAACGCTCGCGCTCCGCTCGACGCATTTCCCGAAGGGATGGCCGAATCGCTGCGCCCGTTACTTGCGGCGTACGCGTAATGCGATCGCTCGAAATTCTTGGCTGCCGCCTCGACACCATCGGTGCAGAAGAGGCGACGAAACGCATTCTTGCTTTTGCGGCCGACCGTACCGGCGCACACGTCGTAACGCTCGGTACGGAGATGGTCGTATACGCGCAGCGTGATGGGCAATTTCGCGACACAATCAATCGCTGCGCGCTTTCGCTATGCGATACCGTCGGATTGCTAGCGGTGGCCCGCCGTCGCGGTGCGGCGCTTCGCGAGCGGGTAACGGGAGTGGAGCTGATCGAACTTCTTTGCGAGAAAGCCGCGGCGGCCGATATGCCGGTATTTCTCTTCGGCGGTGCGCCGGGCGTGGCGGCGGAAGCGGCGGCAATACTGCAAGGCCGATTCGCCGGACTGAAGGTCGCCGGTACGCGCAGCGGTTACATTGCATCGGCGGAGGCGAACGAAATCGCTTGGGAGATACGTAACTCCGGTGCGCGCCTGCTCTTCGTTGGACTCGGTTCGCCGCGACAAGAGTTTTGGCTGGCGGAGAACCTGCCGCGAAGCGGCGCCGGCGCGGGCATCGGGGTGGGAGGATCGTTCGACGTCATCAGCGGGCGCGTTCGCCGGGCGCCGCACCTTTGGCGCAAGCTTAATCTCGAATGGCTCTATCGCCTTGCGAGCGAACCCGCACGGTGGCGACGGCAACTGGCGCTTCCGTACTTTGTTTGGTTGATTGCACTCGATCGTTTTGGCTTGTATGCCAAGAAGGGAACGACGCCACCGTGAAAGCGATGATTCTTGCAGGCGGGCTCTCAACGCGACTCTACCCGCTCACGAAGCAAGTTCCCAAACCGCTCGTTCCGGTCGGCGGCAAACCCAATGCGGTCCACCTCATTCATTACCTTAAATCGTATGGCTTCGATGAAGTCATTATCAACGTGCATTATCTAGCCGACGCTATCACGAGCACGCTTGGCGACGGGTCGAAGTTCGGCGTGCGCATCGAGTATTCGCACGAGCCGGAGCTGCTTGGAAGCGCGGGGGGCGTGAAGCAAGTGCAGCGCTTTTTCGGCGAGGAAGAGTTTGTCGTCGTCGGCTGCGACGATCTGACCGATCTGCCCCTCGACGGATTGCTCGCGATGCATCGGGCGAAGAACGCGATAGCGACGATCGGGCTTGTCGAGCGCGAGAGCGTCCATCATTACGGCGTCGTGGTGGTCGATGCAAACGGATACATCGAAGGCTTCCAGGAAAAACCGGCGCCGGGAACCGAACGCAGCAAGCTCGTCAATACTGGGATCTACGCATTTTCTCCGGAGATATTTACCAAAATTCCATCGTCGCAGTTCTACGATTTCGGAAAACAGGTCTTCCCGGAACTTCAGGAGACCGGCGCTGCTTTTTACGGTTTCGATGCGCGCGGAGCGTATTGGTGCGACATCGGAACGCCCGATGAGTACCGGCGCGCGAGCGCCGATTTGGTCAACGGTGTATTCGCCATTCCGGACACCCGAGCGAGCGGGGCCGACGCGAGCGCGCACGTTGGCACCGGCACAAGCGTCGATGCAAACGTATGGATCGGCGCGAACGTACGCATCGGAAATAACGTGCGCATCGTGGGACCGGCGGTCGTCGGCGACGGTGTGACGATCGAAGACGGTGCTACATTGGAACGCGCGATCGTGTGGGAAGGCTCGTCGATCGGCGCAGGGTCGATACTGACCGATACGATCGTCGGAAAAGACTATCGTGTCGAACCGGCGTCAAAGCTTTCATCCGCCGTCGTAGCGAACGAAGCGATCTCGGCGCCGGCTTAACTTGCGCGCAGCGGGCGCGTCGTGATGGGCCATGTGTGATTCGCGAACTTATCGATCTCTTGTTTCCGGCGCAATGCGCGTCGTGTGACGAAGCGGGCTCGGGTTTATGCCAGCTCTGCGCTCCGCTGCAAGACCCGGTTTTCCATCGCGACCTCGACTCGCTGCGCGTACGGGGGCTCGGGCAATATTGCGGCGCGTACCGGCGGGCCGTTCTCGCGCTCAAAGACGGCCGTCGCGATGTCGCAACCGCGCTCGCGTCGCGCCTCGCACGGCTCGAAATCGGCGGATCGCTGCTCGTTCCCGTTACGACGACAAGTGCACGGAAACGCATTCGCGGCATGGACAACGTCGAAGAACTCGCTCGACTTGCCGCATTGCAATCGGGGGGACGCTTCTTGCCCGCGCTGCGGCGCACCGGGCGCGACGCGCAGCGTGGCCGCGCGCGCGATGCGCGATTGGCTGCGCGCGGGCGCTTTGCGTGCGATGCGACGTTTTCGCCGTCGACAAAAATCGTGCTTGTCGACGATGTGTGTACGACCGGTTCCACGCTTGAGGATTGCGCGGCCGCCGTGCGCGCGGCAGGCGGCGTTGTTGAAGAGGCGGTCGTGGTCGCGCTCGCGTAAGGTGCGGCTGTGTCGTCGACCCTCTCTGCGCTGGATCGCTTGTTCATCGAGCGCGCGTACGAACTCGCAGCGCGCGCGCTCGGAAGCACGGCACCGAATCCGCCCGTCGGAGCGGTTGTCGTGCGCGACGGACGGGTACTTGGCGAGGGGTTCCACTATCGCGCGGGCGCCGCACACGCCGAAGTTAAAGCGATGGAATTTGCGGGCGACGTGCGCGGCGCAACGGTCTACGTTTCGTTGGAACCGTGCGATCACATCGGCCGCACGCCGGCATGTTCGCAATCGTTGATCGATGCCGGAGTAGCGCGTGTAGTCGTTGGAACGCTCGATCCGAATCCTAAAACGGATGGCGCCGGTCTTGCGCGGTTGCGCCGCGCCGGCATCGAAGTGGATGTTGCGGACGATCGCCACGCGAGGGAACTCATCGCGCCGTTCGCGTATGCGATCGGACACGATCGCCCGTTCGTGGCGCTGAAGATGGCGATGTCGCTCGACGGCTTCATCGCTTCAAAAGCCGGCCGCACCGAACGGATCACCGGCGAAGAAGTGCGATCCTACGTGCGCGATCTGCGCGTCGCTTACGATGCCGTGATGGTGGGCGCCGGAACGGTTCGCGTAGACGATCCGCAGCTCACCGTGCGTCCTCCCGCCCACCGCACGCGCCCGTTCACGCGCATCGTCGCATGTGAGACGAATGCAATTCCCTCCTCCAGCCGTGTGTTCACTCCGGTAGAAGGCTACGCGAGAACGCTGCTGCTTGCGCCTGCGGGTGCGCGCGATCGTTTCACTCATCTGCAATCCGCAGGTGACGTAATGTTCGTCGGCGACGCCGGTGCGATGCGGCTCGATCTCTCGGAAGCGATGCGCATGCTGCGCCGCATCGGAATCGAAAGCATCTTATGCGAAGGCGGTCCGAGGATCGCAGCCCGGCTTATTGACGAGCGTTCCGTAAATTATTTCTATTGGGCCATCGCACCACGCATGCTCGCAAGCGAAGAGTCGGTTCCGGTGCTGCAGCAGATGCACGTCCCGCAGCCCGGCCTGCGATTGCAGTTCGAGCGCAGCGAATGCATTGGAGAAGATGTCGTGCTCGCGGGAGCGTTTCATTATGTTTAGCGGTCTGATCGCCTATCGTGCGACCGTCGTATCGTTGGAACCCGTGCCTGAAGGCGGGGCCGCGCTGGTGCTTCGGTGCGAGGGCATGGAGCGGGAACTTCCCGAGATCAAGGATTCAATTGCCGTAAACGGCGTCTGCCTCACGGCTACCGCAATCCGGGACGGCGCGATTGCGTTCGACGTAGTGCCCGAAACATTGGAGCGCTCGTCGCTACGCGCGTTGCATGACGGCGACCGCGTGAATATCGAATATTCGTTGCGGATCGGCGACCGGATGGGGGGACATTTCGTCTACGGGCACGTCGATGCGACGGCGGCCGTGCTCGACCGCGTTGCGGAAGGCCGCGGGGAACGCATTCGAATAGAGCGTCCGTCGACGGTTGCGGCGATGATTGCAGAGAAGGCGTTCGTTGCAATCGACGGCATCAGCCTTACGGTCGCGCGTGTCGGCGACGGCTGGTTCGAGATCGCAACGATCCCCGAGACACTTGCTCGCACGACGCTCGCGGATCGCCCGCGAGGTTCGCTTGTAAATATCGAAGTCGATCCTCTTGCCCGCTATGCACACTCGATCGTGAAGGAGAGTACGACGCGTGAGATTTCGTGATACGCTGCCGGAGGGCGCTCGGGCCTTTGAAACGCGTCTGCGCGTGCAGTGGGCCGATATCGACGTCGCGGGAATCTGTTACTTCGCCGCCTACTGGCGTTTCGCCGAACGCGCCGAAATGGATATGTTTCGCGACCTCGGTTTCCCGTACAACACCGTATTCGACGATCTCGATTTTTGGCTGCCGCGGGTCCGTATCGAAGCCGAGTATCACGCGCCGGCCTTTATGGACGACTGGCTGCGCATGCGCACCCACATCGAAAAAGTGGGCGCGTCGAGCATCGTCTGGAAAACCGTCGTCTTCAACGAGAGCACCGGAGAAGCCGGCGCGGAGTTCAAACTCACCGTCGCCTGCATGGACCGCGCATCGAAGAAAAGCCGCAGCCTTCCGACCACGCTACGCGACGCACTTTGCTCGAGCTTAGGAACGAGGACTTCTTGAGATGGCTTTGCCCATTAAACCGTTTTAGCGGTCCCTTTTATGTGCAGACCGCTGATTTCTTGGGCAACTCTACCGCTTTCTGATGGAAGCTTCTTGGCGCTCGCGCTCCATCGTCATAATGCGCTGACGGGCGATGAAAGGTCCAGCGGCAATCGCAACGGCTACCCCGATAGTGGCGAATCCTACCAATGAGTGGCCCTGTTGCAATAATTGAGCGCCCGTCCAAATCATAAAGAGCCCAATGCCCGCGCCACAGAAGAGCCCCAAAAACGACCTGATTACGTCGCCAGTTACAACGAGGCGCTCCATTGAGCGCCGATGCCTCGATTGCGCTTGAAACTCGTCGAATATCAACTTGCCACCACCCGGTACGATGTCATCGTAACGCGCAAGCTGCTCCGGCGGTGGAAGCGGGCCGGCATGCGTTTGTTGGATTTGCTGGACGGTTAATTGTGCGTGGCGACGAGCGGGCGGATTGTTGCGCCTGCTCAACGATCTAAGCCGCCACTTGTTCTATCGCTTGTCGCATATCGTGGCCAACCATATACCAATCGAACGTAATCATAAATGTGTCGTAGTCCACGTCGGCCGGAATGTTTGCGTAATTCCAAGTCATCGGCGAGAACACGTCCAGATAGCTTCCGAAGCCACCCAAGAAGCCGGGTCGTGCGACCTCATAAAAAGGCTTCGCCTCGCCTGTTTGGTAGGGTTCACTGGACAAGCCGAGGGCCGCACGGATCGACGTAAGCATGGTAATCACTATTATACCTGATACCAGGAAATCCGTTTGTCCCCGTGTGAGAGGCTCGCTAATGCCTTACGCCTTCCAGAACATCGCTTCGATGCCAAGCTCGTAAATCGACTGTACGAGCACGCAGAGGTTATGGCAGAGGACCTGCACAGAACCTCGTTCACCATGGCCGTTGCGCTCTTTGCCCGGATACGGCTGCCGAACTTCGACTTGATCATGTGAAAGGTCGTTTCGACGTTGCTACGCCGATGGTAGTGCTGGAGAAAATTATCTTTCCGGTACGGGTACTAGTGGAGCATCTTGTCCCACGACGGCGCTTTCTTTCGGCTCGCATCCGGCGACGCTTGAACGCAGTATTGACTTTCAAGGCGATAAACGGCTCGGCTCCGTGCGCGGTGCCGAGCTTTCTTCGATCAAGGCCCGAAGGAACGGCGTAAGGTCCAGGTTCTCTAGCGCGTTAATCACCGAGTTGTAGTGCGGTGCTTTGTCGATGAAGCCGCGCTCCGCTAACTCGCGCAGGTCGCTCGTCGTGCGACGCGCAGACATTCCACCGTAGACTTTCATAACCGCGCAAAAGATCGAATCCGAAAGCGGGAGCCGAGGACGCGCGCGACTTGCACGGGGTTGTCGGTAATGGAACACAGGCCGCGCAGCAATTCGGCAACGCGAACTTTCTCGTTCGTTTGGGCCAAAT
>JALYTY010000036.1 GCA_030854045.1 Vulcanimicrobiota bacterium
AGGTTGACCCGTACACCCAGCAGTGAGCCGGAGAATTCGGATTCGTCCATGAAGGAAGTAAAATCAACAACCTCGCCGTCTTCTCCAGGCAAGTAGAATTCGACGGCTGCCAGGTCCCGGGCATTAAGTAAAATGTCTGGAAAGGCACGCGGTTCATATTCAACTGGAAGCTGAGCCGCGTCCTTGGCATAGTCAAATGTTTCGCGCGCATGTTTATCGATCGTGTCGCGTTGAGTTCCTTGTTGATTGAGCACGGAATCGAATACATCAGGCGCAGAAATAGTAGCGAGCCGGTCAAGCCGCGCCGCGCCGCGCAAAGACAGCAAATTTAGGTTCTTTGCTATTAGGCACACTCCAAGGTCCATTTGTTGTCCGTAGAGTGCGCTGACCGTGCCTTTATCCATAAACATCTCCTTGTATAGCCATCGACAGGTTCGGATCGTATTTTTCGAATCCTTGCTCCGCAACCTCCGGCCGTACTGACCCGAGGTAGTGAAGTAACCGCGTGTTCTGGGCAAATTTGGCGCGTAGTTCGCTCTATCGCACGCGCCATTCTAGCGGCGAGCAATAGCCGAGTATGCGAATGTGCAGCGTGACTCGTTGTAGTGTTTGGCCCACGCCGTGATTAGCGGCCTTCGCCACCTTGTATGCCCCGAAAAGATGCTGCCGATCGTTCGAGCGTAGGTGCCCTCGAACGATCCGGCGACGCCGTTCTGTTCGGCGTGCACCGCAAAGTGAATTTTGCAGCAAGGCGTAAAAGTTCGCCCGATCTCGACATAACGCTGACACATAGAGCAGCGCGTTGTACGTTCGGAATGCAATCAATGAATAAGCGCCCAAGTTCGACGGTTTTCGCCATGCCGGGCACGGGCCACTCGCGAACTCTCGGCCGCATCATCAACGCTGCCATCGCCATCCTCGACGACTTCGGAACGCTTACCGCTGACGGTCTGTGCGTCGAAGCGACCAAACGTGTTCTCGTTCTAGCCACGACGACAAAGAAATGGTTCTACAGTAAGTGAATCGGTCAGCCATCCGCCTCGCAAGATCGTATCGTACGGACGAGAAGCGGCGCCCGTTTCGTCGATGTCGTCAAGAACGTCTATCGGGTTCTACTTACTCGAGCGATGCGCGGATGTTCCGTTTGTATTCTCGACGAAGAGACCAAGGCACACGTCGAATCGAAGCTGACGCATGCGTGACAATACAGAGCAGCCGGCAAATAGTTACCGCCGGGAACCAGAATCGCACCAACACATCTCAAGGTGCCCAGGTCGCCGGCTGGCCTGTTCTGCAACACGTAACTTGGAATCGCCCGACGGGACTCGTGAATTGGACTCGATCGCTTTGAATTCGCTCCATATACGTGCGATGACGACGATGGCCCCGTCTTAGAGTGCGATCTGAGACTCAGCCGAAGGGTGCACGTCGCCTCGTTCGTTTCGATGTCGATCTACGGCCTGATTTACCCGGGTGCGTTGCAACCGGTGAAACGCTCGAGGGGACGAAGAGCAATATCGCAGCCGCGATCCGAATGCACCTTGAAGGTATACGCGAAGATGGCGACGAGGTTCCGTAGCCAACGGCCGCGGTGCTACAGGTCGCGGTCTGAAAGAATCGCGTTAAGCCTTAACGCGCCTCGCATTTGAAGTAAATTGGCGTTGCGCGGACGTAGGTCTACCATGAATCGGTTGCAAATGATGTGCCGCTATGAGGCAACGGCACTGAAGTAGCCGAGCTTAGCGCCGCTGCAGCACAGCGGGAGCAGAGAAGTATTTGCGGCACTCTTGCGGAATCTGGCGAATTTCCTATAGGGATGGCGCTTGCTGTTTTCAGTATCTGATGTTTTTTTCTCGTTTCCCCGAACGACCGTTGCGCGCGGATCGTCGTATTATACTGGCGGCCACGTTTTAGAAATCGAGGTAGACGAGGCTAACGCCCAGGCAAGGGGATCGGTGCTCGGGAG
Source organism: Vulcanimicrobiota bacterium (assembly GCA_030854045.1). Lineage (GTDB taxonomy): Bacteria > Vulcanimicrobiota > Vulcanimicrobiia > Vulcanimicrobiales > Vulcanimicrobiaceae > JALYTY01. The sequence continues at coordinate 1,967 of JALYTY010000036.1, forward strand.
CCGACGAGAGCCCTACGTAGTCGAGGTCAACGCGGTACGACTTAACGGACGCCTTCGCTTGACCGGCCACTGCTCGTGCCCGATGATCCGCAATTGCAAGCACGTTGCGGCGCTTGCCTTCGCCGTTACGGATGCAAAGCAGTTGCCGGCCGCCGGCGATCCGTTTGATAGCGTGGTCGCGAACTGGATCGAGGCCGTTACAAACCTGCAAGAGCAAGCAGCGACGGCTGCTACGCCGCGCGAGTACCTTGAGTACGCAATCGACGTCGACGATCGCCGTGGCATCCCGCAATTCGCGCTACACGTGTGGACGACGTCGACCTTGAAGAGCGGCGAGCGCAGCGCGCCGCGTCCGTTCGATGCAAGCAATCTTGCCTACAGTGACGTTAAATGCATCACGCCGATCGATCGCACGATCGGCCGGCTTGCGCAGGCGTGTGGATTTTTCGGGCCGGTACAAAGTCTTTCACCGACCATCTTCAACACGTTACTCGAATGCCTCATGCGGACCGACCGTCTACGGTGGCGTAACGCCGGTGGCGTGGTGCTACGTTATGAGGAGATCGCGGAGGGGCAGCTTGCCTGGCACGTCGGACTCGACGGACGTCAGCGCGTCCATCTCGATGAGATCAAGAGCACCGTCCTCTTGCCGGCTTCGCCGCTTTGGTATATCGATACGGATCGCGGCGTCGCGGGACCGGTCGGCGTAAAATTACCGGGTGAACTGCAGCGCCTTATCGCGCGTTCGCCGCCGCTCTCCGGCGAGCAAGCCGAACGCGTCCAACTCGCGCTGCGGCATATATTTTCGGCCAACGGGATCGACGGGCCGGCGGCGGCGTTGAGTGCGCACATCGTCGAGGATGAACCGGTTGCAGTGCTGCGTCTGAGCGTCCTACAAGCGCCGCGCGGCCATTCCAAGAATACAAACCCGCCGTTGCCTGTCGCGGAGTTGCTTTTTGCTTATGGCGACGACATCATCACGCCGCAGGCGAGTGAGCGAGATATTCGCACGGTGCGCGACGGCCGGCTCTCCATCTGGCCGCGCCGCGCGCCGTTTGAAAGCAAGGCGCAGCTTCTGCTCGGCCAAGCCGGTTTTTCGCCGGTATATTGGCCCTACGCGCAACTCGTCGATAAGGCGCGGATTGTGCTTCACTATCCCTACGAAGGCGAGCGCAAGTGGATTCGCTTCATCGCCGGGACACTGCCGGCACTTCGCGTGCAAGGTTGGCGCGTCGAAATCGACGCCGACTTTCCGTACGAGTTGCGCGAGCCCGACGAGCAGTGGCACGTTGAAGTCTCGGAAGGCGAAAGTCCGCAGTGGTTCGACTTGGAACTCGGCATCGACGTCGAAGGCGAGCGCATTTCGCTCTTGCCTGTCCTGCTGGAAGCCCTGGCGAGCGAAGGGTACGGTACGGCGAGTGGCATCGGCGCGATTTCGGCACGCGCGGAGCCCTTCATCGGGAAACTTCCCGGCGGCGGATTCGTTGCGCTCGCGCCGGAACGCGTCGGGCGCGTCCTTTCGGCGCTCGTCGGTCTGTTCGCCGACGACTCGCCGCCGCTACGCGACGGTCGCGCGCGCATTGCAGCGGTGCATGCCGCTTCGCTCGCCGACTCCGATGGCCTCGCCGTCCAGTGGACCAACGCGCAATCATTCGCCAAATTCATCCGCGATGTACGGAACTACGACGGTCGTACGGTAACGTTGCCGAAGACGTTTAAGGCCGAACTTCGCGGCTATCAGCACGCCGGTGTTGCATGGCTGCAAACGTTGCGGGAACACCGTTTCGGCGGCGTGTTGGCCGACGACATGGGTCTGGGCAAGACCGTTCAACTGCTCGCGCATCTGGCAATAGAACGAGCCGCAAAACGTCTGCAATCGCCCGCTTTGATCGTTGCGCCCGCAAGCGTCGTCCCAAATTGGCGCGCCGAAATTGCGCGTTTCCTTCCCGCCGCAAAGGTCGTTTCACTCACCGGCGCCGACCGCGCCCAGCGACTACCCGCGCTCGATGGCGCGGACATCGCGCTCACCACCTATGCGCTACTCGCGCGCGATATCGAACTTTTGGCGGCGCGCGACTGGTCGATCGTCGTGCTCGATGAAGCCCAAGCAATCAAAAATGCGAAAGCAAAAGTGGCAGTTGCGGCATCGCGCTTGCGCGGTACGCAACGCCTTGCACTCACCGGCACGCCGATTGAAAACCATCTGGAAGAACTTCGCTCGATCTATCACTTTGCCGTGCCCGATCTCCTCGGTGATCGAGCGCGATTTTCGCGAATTTTTCGCACGCCGATCGAACGAAACGGCGATGCGGCACGTCAAGCAGCGCTTGCGACGCGGATTCGCCCGTTTTTTGTTCGACGTACGAAAGAAGATGTAGCGCAAGAGTTACCCGAGAAAACGGAAACAATTGCGCGGATCGAACTTACCGGTTCGCAGCGGGACCTCTACGAGACGGTCCGCCTCGCGATGCACCGACGCGTGCGCGACGAAGTCGCACGCAAAGGCTTGGCGCGCAGCCACATCGTGTTTCTGGACGCGCTCCTCAAATTACGTCAAATCTGTTGCGATCCGCGTCTCTTGAACCTGCCGGAAGCTCGAACCGTCAAGGAATCTCAAAAACTCGATGCACTGCTCGAAATGCTGGATAGCCTCGTGGAGGACGGTCGTCGCATCTTACTGTTTTCGCAGTTCACGTCGATGCTCGATCTAATAAAGGCAGAGTTGCTGGAACGGCAGATCGGCTTTGTGGAATTGCGCGGCAGCACGCGCGATCGCGAGGCGCCGGTCGCGGCGTTCCAAAACGGCGACGTGCCGATCTTCCTGATTAGCCTCAAAGCCGGCGGTACGGGACTGAACCTTACCGCAGCCGATACGGTCATCCATTACGACCCGTGGTGGAATCCGGCCGTCGAGCGTCAGGCCACCGATCGCGCGCACCGCATCGGTCAGCAGAAACACGTCTTCGTCTACAAATTCATCACGGAGCGCACCGTCGAAGAGCACATCATGACTTTGCAGCAACGCAAAGGCGATCTTGCCGCCGGCATCTTCGGAGACGCGGCGGCCGCGAAACTTACGTTTGAACTGAGCGACGTAGACCTGCTGCTATCGTAACTCAGCGCAAGGACGGCCATCGAGATTGCGCTTTCTTCCGAGGCCCGTTTCAGCGGTGTGCCAGACATATGTCACGCCGCAGCGCTATCATAGAAAAAGGCCGCAACGAATGCTACGCGCGAAGTCGGGCCGCAAGTCTAGCGGTGATCGAAGCGGCGCAAGCGCGTGGATACACGAAGGCAGAGAGCTATGCAACGAATTGACGGGCAGTGGATCTATTCGGCCACCGATTTAAATAATTATCTCGAGTGTCGGCGTCTGCCGGAACTCGAACTGCTCGTCGCGCTCGGAAAGCTGACAAAACCTGAGGCCGACGACGAGCAGGTGCAGCTGATTCGAGATAAGGGCCAAGCCCATGAGGACGCCTATCTGGAAACGCTGCGTGCTCGGTACGGCGCCGCCGACGTTGTGGAGATCGAGCGTCCGGCATACAGCATTGATGCGTACCGCAAGGCCGAGACGGCTACGCTTGAGGCAATGCGTTCGGGCGCGCAGGTCATCTATCAGGCGAAATTCTTCGACGGAACTTTTCTCGGCCACGCCGATTTTTTGCGGCGGGTGGAAGCTCCGTCGGCACTCGGGGCGTATAGCTACGAAGCCGTCGATACAAAGCTTGCGCTTTCCACGAAGCCGTATTTCATCATGCAGCTCTGCAATTACAGCGAACACCTGGAGCGCTTGCAGAATCACATGCCGAAGTATGGAAGGATCGTCCACGGCGACGGAAAGTCGACCGACTATGATTTGAGCGCATATTTCGCCTACTATCGCTACGCCAAATCGCGATTCATCGAATTTCTCGCCGCGAAACAGAACCCGGATATTGAAGCGCCGGCGATCTTCCCGCTCAAGTGCGACCATTGCAGCGTCTGCACCTGGTCCGATGCGTGTGCGCAAGAACGCACGAATGCCGACCACTTAAGCCTCGTTGCATGGATGCGGCGCGATCAGACACGTAAGCTCGAACGGCACGGCATCAGTACCATGGCGCAGTTGGCACGGCCGGACGCATCGCCTCCGGGCGAAATGAATGCCGAAAGTTTTGCGAGCCTGGCCAAGCAGGCCGCACTTCAAGTTCGTAGCCGTGAAGAACAACGTCCCATCTTCGAACTGCTCCGCCAGGACATCCGATCGGGCTTTGGGCTCTTGCCGCCGCCGGATGACGGCGACGTGTATTTCGATATGGAAGGCGATCCGCTGTACGAGCCCAGACGCGGGCTCGAATATCTCTTCGGCTCTTGGCTGCCGAACGAGCCGCAAAAGTTCCTCGCTTTTTGGGGACTCGATCCTCGCGAGGAGAAACGCGCGTTCGAAGCATTCGTCGACTTCGTCGTTGAACGGCGCCGCCGGTATCCCGCGTTGCACGTCTATCATTATGCTAACTATGAAAAGGCCGCGCTCTCGCGGCTCGCGCAGCAGCACAGCACGCGCATCGACGAGCTGGACGACCTCTTGCGCGGCGAGGTCTTCGTCGATCTCTACGCGGTCGTTCGCCAGTCGATGATGATCGGTGAAGACAGCTACAGCATCAAGCGGCTCGAGCGCTTTTACGGCATGCTGCGCAACACCGAGGTGAAAAAGGGCGACGACTCGATCGTCATGTTCGAGAAGTGGCGATTGAGCGGCGACGCGGGACTCTTGAAAGAGATCGAGTTGTACAATGAAGATGACTGCAGGTCTACCTGGCTCCTGCACCGATGGCTGCTCGAGCGCCGCAGCGAAGCGATCGATGCGTTCGGAGATATTCCGCACCGTCCGTTGAAATTGGCAGAAGCGCCGTGCCACGAACCATCATTCGAAGGGTGCGGCGACTGCCGAAAACGCGACAAGAAACAGCGCGATGAAGCCAAGCGAAGCGACGACGAACGGCGTCTGCTTGCAGATATCGAGACGCCGGAGACCGAGGAAGCGTACCGCGCGATGTCGCCGTGGCTGCGATCGCGATATTTGCTCGGACATCTGCTTTCGTACCATCGCCGCGAAGAGAAGCCGGGATGGTGGGAGTATTTCTATCGGTGCGGCAACGTCGATACGTTGCAGGAGCGGGACAAGGAGGCGTTGGGCGGTCTCGCACTCGTGGAAGGGTGCGAGCCGTTTAAGCGCAACAGCCGCGACAAGAAACTCGTATACACCTACCGATATCCCGATCAGTCGCACAAAATGGATGCCGGCATGGACGCCGTTGATCCGCACAGCGAAGGGAGCGTCGGAATCGTGGAAATCGATGAAGACGACCGCATCGCGAAGATCAAAATTTCAGCAGAGCACGGTCCGTCGCTCACGGCTGTAATTCCCGGCCGCCCGCTCTCGCAGGATGCGATGCAGACGGCGCTCGTGCGAATTGCCGATGCGGTCTTACACGATCGGCTTGAAGACGAATTTCCTGCCACGGCGCATCTGCTGGAAGCGTGCGTTCCGCGCACGACGCTTGCGCCGGGCATGCTGTTGCAGCCGACGAACGTAAATGCGGCGTCGGTGTACGCCATCGCTGCTTCGCTCGACTCCAGTTATCTCTTCATCCAGGGACCGCCGGGCAGCGGCAAGAGCACCGTTGCATCGCATGTCATCAGCGAACTGCTGATCGCCGGAAAACGCATCGGCATCGTCAGCACCAGCCATGCGGCTGCTCAGAATCTTCTCCACAAGGTCGAAACGCGCATGGAGCATTGCAACGAAACATTCACCGGGCTCTACAAACACACGGGCGAGGCCAATGAGTACCGTTCGCGACTCGATCGGCCGTTCGTCGCGTCCATCGACGACAACGCCGCCTTCGAGCGCGACGATTACGATCTCGCTGGGGGAACCCCGTGGCTCTTCTCCCGCGCGGAACTCGTGGGGCACTTCGATTACCTTTTCATCGATGAGGCGGGCCAGATGTCGCTCGCAAACGCGCTCGCCGTTTCGTTGTGCGCGCGGAATCTCGTGCTGCTGGGCGATCCGTCGCAACTCGCTCAAGTCGGGAAAGGAACGCATGCAGCGCATGCGGATGATTCCGCACTCGCTCACCTCCTACAAGGCCATGCCACCGTGCCGCCGCAGCGCGGCGTCTTTCTCGACCACTCTTATCGTATGCATCCCGACATCTGCCGTTTCGTCTCTGACATGATGTACGAGTCGCGATTGATGCCGGGCCCAGGCACGCAGCACCAGCGCATCACAAGTGCGCGACTCAACGGATCGGGCCTGCGGTACGTTCCGGTCGACCATCAGGGCAACGGTTCAAGCTCTGATGAAGAAGCAGAATGGATTGTAAACGAGATCGCGCTCTTACGGCAAGGAACCTTCACGGATATAAACGGCCAGACGCGAGCGATGCGTGACGATGACATCATCGTCGTGACGCCCTACAACGCGCAGCGCCGTCTGATCGCGCGTAAGCTAAAGTCTGCCGGAATCAACGTTCGCGCCGGTACCGTCGATAAGTTTCAGGGACAAGAGGCGGCGGTCGTCTTTTATTCGATGGCCACGTCGAGCGACGACGACATGCCGCGCGATCCCGGTTTTCTCTTCGACGCAAATCGCTTCAACGTCGCGATCTCGCGAGCGCGCGCGATGACGATCCTCGTCTGCAGCCCGCAGTTGCTCGGTCTCCAATGCCGCACTACCGAACAAATGGCGCTCGTTAATCTGCTCTGCAGCTACGTCGAACGCGCGCAAACGCCGAGTGACGCACCACAGAACGATCCGGCAGCCTACGCGGAGCGGCGTTAGCATCAAAAAGAGACGCCGACGGGGATTGCGCATTCGTCCCTTTAATCGGCCTGAAAGCGTCCACATGGGAGAATCACCTTGCGTTCTTTTTGGGGCCTTCTGGTTCTTGTTCTTGCCTGCGCCGCGCCGGCCGTTGCCGCTACGACTTCATCGGGGAACGATCCGCTTGCCGCGCTGCAATTTCGCAACATCGGTCCGCTCCCCGGGCGCATCGATGCCGTCGCCGGTGTCGCGGGCGATCCGTACACGTATTACGCGGGCGGACTCGGCGGACTTTTCAAATCGAGCGACGGCGCGATCACGTGGACATCGATATTCAACAACCAGCCCGTCAGTTCGATCGGCGCTATCTCCGTTGCGCGCTCGCAGCCGCAGACGGTGTATGTCGGCACCGGTGAGGCTAATTTGCGCAACGATGTCGCCTTCGGCGACGGGGTTTGGCGCTCGAACGACGGCGGTACGACATGGGCACACACCGGGCTCGACGCTACGGGCGCCATCAATCAAATTGCGATCGATCCGAAAAATGCGAACCGTGCATTCATAGCGGCGGTTGGCGACGTCTACAAAGCAACCGCGGACCGCGGTGTCTATCGAACGCTCGACGGCGGTGCAACGTGGTCGAAAGTACTCTACACCGATGACCGCACCGGCGCGAACAGCGTTGCAATCGACCCCTTGAATCCCGGCGTGATCTATGCCGGCATGTGGGAAGGGGGGCGTACCCCCTTTCATCTTACGAGCGGCGGCGCTGCCGACGGAATCTATAGATCGGTCGACGGCGGCGACCACTGGACGCGCTTGCAAGGCAACGGGTTGCCGACCGGCGTAACGGGCCGCATCGCGATCGCATTCGCGCCGAGCAATCCGAGACGCATCTACGCGCTCATTGAATCCGCACAAGGATCGCTCTGGCGCAGCGACGATTCCGGCGCGACGTGGAAGATGGTTAACGCATCGCACGGCATCAATCAACGCCCGTTTTACTTTACGTCGCTGGCCGTCGATCCAAAGGACGAAAACCTTGTATATTTCATGTCGGTGCAGATGTGGCAAAGTACGGACGGCGGCGCGACGGCGAAGACGATGAAAGGCACGCGCGGCGGCGACTATCACGAGCTTTGGATCGATCCGGAGAATCCGTCGCGCATGGCCGCCGCCGATGACGGCGGCGCGGAAATCAGCACGAGCGCCGGTAAAACGTGGCACAACGCGCCCATAATCGCATCGCAGCAATACCACCTGGACGTCGACGATCGCGTTCCGTATACGGTCTGCGCCGAAGACCAAGATACCGGCAGTGCCTGCGGCCCGAGCGATTCGCTCAACGGCCGCGGCATATCGCCCGACGAATTCTTTAGCGCGGGGGGAGGCGAAAGCGGCTGGATGCTTTTCGACGGCGCTGATTCCAACGTCATCTACGGTGACGGCTACCAGGGTTCGATCACGCGCTACGATCGAACCACCACGCAGGCGCGCGAGATCGGCGTCTGGCCGCAGGACGCGATGGGCTGGAATGCCGCACCATTGAAATATCGCTTTCAATGGACTTCGCCGCTCGCAATCTCACCGCAGCATCCTCATCGGCTCTACATGGGCGGTAATAAGATCTTTCAAACCGACGACGGCGGGGGTTCGTGGCGCGCCGTCAGCCCGGACCTGACCCGGCATGAAGTTGGACGCGAACAACTCTCCGGTACGCCGATCACGCAAGACAATACGAGCGTTGAATACTATAACGTCGTCTTCTCGATCGCTGCGTCGCCGAAACGCGACGGCGAAATATGGGCCGGAACGGACGACGGCCGCGTCTGGCTTAGGCGCAATTACGGCGCTCGTTGGAGCAACGTCACGCCGCCGTCCTTTGCCGACGTTTCGAATCAGCAATGGCTGCGCGTAGACTACGTCGCGCCGTCGCCGTTTGAAGCGGGAACGGCATACGTCGCCGCCGACGCGCACAAATGGGGCGACCGCGCACCGCACCTGTTTCTGACGCGCGACTACGGTAAGACCTGGACGAACATCAACGGCAATCTGCCCGATTCAAGTTACACGCGGATGATCCGTCCCGATCTGTTGCGCCGGCATATGCTCTATGCCGGCACCGAGACGGCGCTCTGGTATTCCTACGATGACGGCGAGCACTGGACGCAGTTCGCAAACGGCTTACCGACCGCTGCATACTACGATTTCAAGATCCAACCGCGCTTCGACGATCTCGTCGTCGGAACGCACGGCCGAGGCATCTGGATTCTGGACGACTTGCATCCGCTTCAAGAGATGACCGCCACAGTTACAGCGACGCCGCTGCATCTTTTCACGTTGCGCGACGCGTACCGTTTCAACACCAGTTTTGGTCAGTCGACCTCTGCGGTGACGGGCAAGAATCCCGACTACGGCGCCGACATCAATTTCTTCCGTAACCACACACCCGCCAGCGCCGCTGGGGTTGTCGTGCAGATTCTCGACGGCTCGCGCGTCATCCGGACGATCGATGTCAAGAAGCCGGTTTTAGGTGTCAATCGCGTTTGGTGGGATCTCAGCTACGATGCGATCGAGCCGGTCAAAGGCTTCGTCCCCTGGGCATCGGGCGGTTTCGACGGCCCGACCGCAATACCCGGAACGTATACCGTGCGCGTTCGGGACGGCGGCACGCAGGTCGAAGGCACCGTTCGCGTGCGCATCGACCCCCGTTCGCGTGCGACGCAATCCATGCTGCGAGAGCAGCTCGCTATGATGCTGCGCATACGCAGCGATCTTTCGCACCTGACTGCGACGATCGAAAACGTCCAGAAGATCAAAGCAAAAGGTGGCCCAAACGCCGCAAAGGCCGACGACCTACTGCATCGCCTTTACAACCCCGAAGTAACGGAAAACGAAGATGCGTTGCGCTACCCCGAGCAATTATGCGGACAGCTGAGCTTCCTCGGCTCCGACGTGAACTCAGCCGACGCCGCGCCCACCGCATCCGAATACGCCGTGTTGCAAATGCTCGAAACGCAAGCCGAAAAACTCATTGCGGAAGCCGCGTCGCTTTCAAAGTGATAGGCGACTTTATAGCGTCAATTCCATAAACGTCGGCGTTGCGTAATCGACCGCGGCGTACGGCGCGCACTCGGAAAATCCGAGCGAAAGATAGAATCGATAGGCATGTCGCAGATGTTCGCGTTCCGTGTCCAGAACGATTCGCGTATATCCTCGCATGCGTGCAGTCGCGAGTAGCGTGGCCATAAGCTCCTTGGCAACGCCCACACCCCGATGTTCGGGCACGACGTAGAGGCGCTTCACGATAGCGGTCGTATCCGAGAAGCGCGCTAACGCAACGCAGCCAATGGAAATGCCGCCGATCTCTGCGATGAACGCGACGTGCGGGGGTCCGTAATGGCGCTCGATCTCGGGAAGTTCGGCGTCTAAATCGCAGCCCCGCAGCATCGGCGGAAGGCCTTCTTGATACCGGATGAAGAGCTGGAGCAAACGCTGAAAACCGGCGGAACGCTGGACCGTTGATATCGTCGCCATCGCACCTCTGTAAAGCGCTCGTCGTCGCCGTCGGCGTGCCGGTAGATTCCGCTTCGGTCCTGCCGATACTCCATACGTGATCAGTACCGACCAGGCGCTTCTGCCCGATGCCGATGGCGTCGCCCAACAACGCGATCGTGCGCCGGCGTGCGAAGCGCTCCGAGAATATGCTGCCGCCGTAGCCCGCGCTTGCGATGCTGACGACGCCGGACTCGTCGTCCGGGCGCTCAACGAATACGCGAGCCGCGCATCGCTCCTTGGCGAACTGGATCTGGCCGAGCGTCTGTTCGACGACGCGATCGAACGCGCCGCCAATGCGTGTGCCGGCGGCGAACGCGCCGCAGACGAAAATATCGCGCCGATTCTCAAGCTGCTCCTTGCAAACCGGGCGTATCTCTACGTGGTGCGTGGCGACGTCGCGAACGCGTGGACAACCGTTGCGAGAGCTCGCGCCGTTGACGAAGGGTCGCTCGTCGCCGATCTCACCGCCGCGGGCGTTCTCGTTCGGCTCTGCACGCTCGTGGGCAATTTCCGCGAAGCGCATAACATACTGCAATCCGGAATTGTGGAGCGAGCGCTGCAATCGAAAGAGCCGCAGACGATCGCCTGCGTCGCAGGCGCCGCCGTGGCGTATCTCAATGCCTGCGGGAACATCATGGCCGCGAAGAACCTTGCGCGCCGCGCGATCGCGCTGCTCGGCAGCGCCGACTTCGCCTGGTGGCTCTTAGAGTTCATTGCTGCGAGCGACGTCGCCGGGAAAAGTGAAGCCCGCATGCTGCTCGTGCGAGCAGCCGAACAGGCGCAGGGCATGGCCCGGGGTCAGCTGGCGCTCTTCGATGCCATCGTCGCGTCACTCTTGGGCAACGACGCCCGCGAGGAAGCGGCGTACGCCCACACCGTGTTTACCGAACTGCGCTGCCCGCGCGAGGCTGCCGTAGCCGAGCGGATCCTGCTAGGCTTGCCAAGCGTGCTATCATAGCGCCGTAATGGGCCACCACCATGTTCATCCCTACGCGCTTCAATCGCTCGCCTTCATTCTTGCGCTGACCGTTCCGGCCGTCGTCTTTCTCTTAATCGGCGGCGCTTGGCTTGAGGGATCCCGCAGCGAACGCGGCCGCCGGTCCCGCGATGCGGTTGCCGCATGGCATGCGCTAAAGGAGCGACCTCAGATGCGGCTTGACGCATCCATAACGCAGGTGTAGACTACTTGTCTATGCCCTGGGGCGAATAGCCAAACGTTGAAATAGGGGCGAGTTGCTTCCGCTCGGCGGAATGCCTACTCGGCCTTTTCTGTGTGCCCGCCCCTGGAGTGCAGCGCGCTTCCCTCACCTTTTACGGCCCAAGAGAAAGAATAATGGCGAAAACGACGGCTCCAAAGTCTCCCGCGAAGAGCTCCGCGGCGAGCAAGAGCAAGTCGAAGCGTGCCCCGGCGCAGAAACCTGCGATTTCGGGCGCGCAGTCGACCACCGTCTCGATGACGTTCCCCACGGCAACCGGGGCGTTCACAGTCGAGCAGCCGCCCGACCCGGGTCCAAAACGCGAGCGTTTTACCTTCGCGAAGATCCCGCACGTTCTGGAGATCCCCAACCTCATCGAGCTGCAGAAAGCCAGCTTCGATTGGTTCAAAACCGACGGCCTCGGCGAAGCGTTCGCTTCGATCTCGCCGATCAAGGATTTCACCGGTAACTTGATCCTCGAGTTCGGCGACCATTCGCTCGGGGAACCGAAGTACACCATTGAAGAATGTCGCGAACGCGATATGACCTACAGCGCGCCGCTGCGCGTGCGCGTTCGTCTTATCACGGCCGAGTCGGGCGAAATCAAGGGTATCCCCGACCAAGAGATATTCATGGGCGATTTTCCGCTCATGACCGACAAAGGCACGTTCATGATCAACGGCGCCGAGCGCGTGATCGTGAGTCAACTCGTGCGTTCGCCGGGCGTGTATTACAGTCAAGACGCCGACACGAACAGCCGTCCGACATTTAACGCAACGATCATCCCCAACCGCGGTGCGTGGATCGAATTCGAAACCGACAACGGCACGAAGAACGACGAAACCGAAGGCACGATCGGCGTCCGCATCGATAAAAACCGCAAGATTTACGTCTCGACATTCATCCGCGCGCTCTCGCGTCCCGACCTCGGATGCGATTGGGAGAGCGACGAAGCAATCGTGAAGCTCTTCGGCGACTCGCCGCTCGTCCGCAACTCGATCGACAAAGATAAAGACGTGAAGACGCGCGAAGACGCGCTGAAAGAAATCTACAAAAAGCTGCGTCCCGGCGAACCCGAGAACGCGGAAAACGCGGAAAAACTGCTCGAATCGCTCTTCTTTGACGAGAAGCGTTACGACCTCGCCGGCGTCGGCCGTTACAAGCTGACCGCGAAATTCCACTATCGCATCGAAAACCCCGACGTCGAAGACCGCATCAAGAACCCGACCATCCAGATCAACGAATACGAGAATCTGGACGAGCCGCCGATTCAGACGCGTTGTCTCACGCGCGCCGACATGATCGCCGTCATTCGCCGTTTGATCAAAGTCGCCACGCACGTCATAGCAAAGGATGACATCGATCATCTCGGCAACCGCCGCGTACGCTCGGTCGGCGAACTGCTGCAGAACCAATTCCGCGTTGGATTGCTGCGCCTCGAACGGGTCGTGCGCGAACGCATGACCGTCCAAGACATCGAAACCGTCACGCCGCAGGCACTGATCAACATTCGCCCGGTCGTAGCGGCGATTAAAGAGTTCTTCGGGTCCTCGCAGCTCTCGCAGTTCATGGACCAGACCAATTCGCTTGCCGAACTCACCCACAAGCGCCGTCTCTCGGCGCTCGGCCCGGGCGGTCTTTCACGCGAACGCGCCGGCTTCGAAGTTCGCGACGTTCACCATTCGCATTACGGCCGCATCTGTCCGATCGAAACGCCGGAGGGTCCGAACATAGGTCTAATCGGCTCGCTTGCGACCTACGGACAAGTCAATCGTTTCGGTTTTATCGAGACGCCGTACCGCGTTGTGAAAAACGGTATCGTCACGGACAAAATCGTGTACTTAACGGCCGATCGCGAAGACGAATACATCATCGCGCAAGCGAACACGCCGGTCGACGAAAAGTCCGGCCGTATCGAAACCAACGTCGTCGTCTGCCGTTACGCCGAAGAGTACATCGAGGAGCCGGCGCAGCGCGTGCAGTTGATGGACGTGTCGCCCAAACAGATCGTTTCCATTGCGACCGCACTCATTCCGTTCCTCGAGCACGACGATGCCAATCGCGCGCTCATGGGCGCAAACATGCAGCGTCAAGCCGTGCCGCTGCTGCGTCCGGACGCCCCGATCATCGGCACCGGCATGGAATATCGCGCCGCCAAAGATTCGGGTTCGCTCATCGTCTCCGAAGTTGCCGGAGAAGTGACGGCCGTCGATGCAAAGATGATCGCGATCGCGGTCGAGGACGGCACGGAGAAGAAATACGATCTACTTAAGTTCGTTCGCTCGAATGCGGGAACGTGCATCAACCAGCGTCCCATCGTCTCGCTCGGTGAGAAGATTAGTGCCGGTCAAGTGCTCGCCGACGGCCCGTCGTCGGACGAAGCGGAGTTGGCTCTGGGTCAGAACGTACTGGTCGCGTTCATGCCGTGGGAAGGCTATAACTACGAAGACGCCATTCTGATCTCCGAACGCATGGTCAAGGAAGATCGCTTCACCTCGATTCACATCGAGGAATACGAATGCGAAGCCCGCGACACGAAGCTCGGACCCGAAGAAATCACGCGCGACATTCCCAACGTCGGTGAAGACGCGCTCAAAGATCTCGACGAACGCGGCATCATCCGCATCGGTGCGGAAGTGCGTCCGGAAGACATTCTGGTCGGTAAAGTCACGCCCAAGGGCGAGACCGAACTCACGGCCGAAGAACGCCTGCTGCGCGCAATTTTCGGTGAAAAGTCCCGCGAAGTGCGCGATACCAGCCTCAAAGTTCCGCACGGCGAAAAGGGCAAAATCATCGACGTCAAAGTGTTTTCGCGCGAAAACGGCGACGAATTATCGCCCGGCGTGAATCACTTGGTGCGCGTCTATGTCGCGCAGAAACGCAAGATTCTGCAAGGCGATAAGATGGCCGGCCGTCACGGTAACAAGGGCGTTATCGCGAAGGTGCTGCCCGAAGAAGACATGCCCTATCTGCAGGACGGCGCTCCGGTCGACATCGTGCTCAATCCGCTCGGCGTTCCGTCGCGTATGAATCTCGGACAGATCATGGAAACGCATCTGGGCTGGGCTGCAAAGATGCTTGGCTTCCACATCGCAACGCCCGTCTTCGACGGCGCGCACAGCGAAGATATCGCCGAGTGGCTGCAGGACGCCGGAATGGCGGCAGACGGCAAAACCTGGCTACGCGACGGTCGCTCGGGCGAACGTTTCAGCCGCCCGATCACCGTCGGCATGATCTATATGCTCAAGCTCGCGCATCTTGTCGACGACAAGATTCACGCACGCTCGACTGGACCATACTCGATGATCACGCAACAGCCGCTCGGCGGTAAGGCGCAATTCGGCGGCCAGCGTTTCGGCGAAATGGAAGTCTGGGCGCTCGAAGCCTACGGTGCGGCCTACACGCTGCAAGAACTCCTCACGGTGAAATCCGACGACGTGGTTGGGCGCGTGAAGACGTACGAAGCAATCGTCAAAGGCGAAAACGTGATGGAACCCGGCGTTCCTGAATCGTTCAAGGTGCTCATCAAGGAACTGCAGTCCCTCGCGCTCGACGTCAAAGTGCTCACGGAGAACCGCGAAGAGATCGACGTGCGCATGCAAGACGACGACTTAGGCGAACGCGAACGTCAAGAGATCGGACTGCTGATGGGCGACGATCAGCCGGTGGTGTCGCAAACGCAGGTTGCGGCGCGCGAAGTGGTCGCGGAAGTTGCGGCCGAGGGCGCGCTCGACGGTGCTGCCGCCGCGCCGGTAATCGACGAGGAGGAAGAAGAGGAAGACATCGACGACAGCAAACCGCTCGACGCGACGACTCCGCTTCCGACGCCGCCGCCGATGCCGGTACGTGCCGCCGAAAACGACGAGATCTTCGAAGAAGAGGAAGAACCGGAGGCCGAAGTCGAGGAAGGCGTCCAAGGGTACGAACTTGAGGAAGAAGACGAAGAGGAAGCCGAAAAGCCGTACGAGGATGACGACGAAGAAACGCCGTTTGCGGATAATTCGGAGGAAGAGTTCTAGCTCACAGCCGCACGTCATCGCTTGAGAAATAATCCGCAGTCATATCGGGCTGCGGATTTTTTCTTTACGATAAGGCGGTATTTTACATAGCCTGCCGTTTGCTTGACCGGCAGGTAGCGCGATAGCAACGGACCTAACAGATGCGCGCTGAAGTAATGCGACTTCTCATCTCAAGCGGCGTTATTCTAGCGTGTTTGCTAAAGAAACGCTCGCTCCCTTAGTCCGTCGCTGCTCTGTTGTTTACTCTAACGCTTTGTAAAACGGACACAATTGATGAGAAGAATTACGACACATCTGTGCCTATGTTTTTTCGCGCTGCTTGCTTTTGCGGCTTCCGGCTGCGGCTCGCAGCCCCAGTCTTTACCTCCGGCATCTAGTCCGGGGAACGGCGCTAATACCGACGCCGCATCGACCATGGACGCGATCACGGCGACCGGGACGGTCGAATCGATAGCGACGAATATTTTCTCGCTGCAGACCGGTTTGCCGCACGGCATGATCGACGTGCACACCGGTTCGGGCACGAAGTTCATCGGCGGTTCACTCGCTGTCGGCGACCACGTTGTCGTTGTGGGCACGGGTTCGTGGGGCACCTACATCGTGGCCCTCACGGTTACCATCGGTTCGGGAACTCCCGCGCCCAGTTCGTCGCCGTCATTCCCGCCCAACGGTCCGAACAACGCAACGATGATGCTTACGCCCGCCGGCAAGTTCGGCCTCATGCAAGTCTTCGATGAATACAATTCCAACCTCATCACCTCGTCGCAGGGCTCGGCCGACGGCCCGCGTTACGGCGTCGTATGGGGCGCGCGGCCGGGTATGCCGCCGTACTGGCGCGCGCACACGTCATCGCTCGTCGTCGGCTATTACATGCCGCAAGAAACCGATCAGAGCTACGACGGATGGGGCAACGCGGGCCACGATCTAACATGGTGGAAGGCGAATCACCCGGATTGGATTCTCTACGCCTGCACATCCTCCGGAACGCCGACGACGACGCCCGCATATCTCTCGCAACTGCCGTACAACGTACCGCTCGACGTGCACAATCCCGAAGTCGTAACGTACCAGATCGAAAACGCCGGAAACTACGCCGTCGCGAACGGATACAACGGCCTTTCGGTCGATCAAGTCGT
>JALYTY010000042.1 GCA_030854045.1 Vulcanimicrobiota bacterium
CTCCCAAGCTCGAACCCATCGACGAGCCCCGGCGGCACGCCGACGCCGCCCGCCACCGCAACGCCGGCCCCAACGGCTACGCCCACGGCGACCCCGATTCCGACGCCCACGCCGACCCCGACGCCGACTCCCACACCGACTCCGACGCCCACGCCATACCTGCCGACCTGGAACGGCCAAACCCTCGTCACGACGCCGGGATATACCGACTCCTCAGGGACGGTTCATCCTCCAAAGATCAACGGTTTAGACGGACAGTTTACGCCGCCGGTTGCCGACACGCCGACGGGCGGACACGGGCCGGCCAACTCGACTCTGGACGGCATCCCGTGCCAGCAAACGATGTCGAACAATTATCACGTGCACGTATTCGTGGGTCTCTACATCAACGGAACGGAATATGCCATACCCAGAGGAATTGGCGTCGCAGAGCCGGTTAACCCGAACGACCTCTCGATCGAGTACGCTACGATGTGCTTCTATTATCTGCACACGCACGATTCTACGGGCGTCGTTCACATCGAAGACCCCAATAACGGCGTACTCGAATTGCCCCCGCTCGGTACCCTGCATGTTTTGGGAAATTTCTTCAACGACTGGGGCATATTGGTGAACGATTTTCAGTTCGGTCAGTTCGGCGGCCCGGTGAGAGTATTCACTTCGGGACAGATCTTCCGCGGCGACCAGAACGGACAGACCGTCCCGGAATCGACGTTGACGCAATACCTCGGCGACCCGAACCAGATCCCGCTGTACTCGCACGAAGTCATATGGTTCCTTATTGGACCGTCCTACCCGCCATCGCTTCCGAATGTCAACTTCTATGCCGAGTATTAGCCGAAATGGGCCAAAAGGCTCAATGAAGGCCCCCCTGCCCTAACGAATGGGCCATCGTCCTCATTCTCTTGTCGTTTGTGGTGGTTTTACTGTGCGTTACTCATGTAAACTCGGGTCCTTCGGCTTCATCGTAGCCGCGATAGCGATCGCCGGCTGCGGCGGCGCGAATCAAAGCGCCACGACCGGCGGCCAATCGAGCGTGATGTCGAAAAACACGATTTCAGGCGGTGCGATTCCCCTGGTCGCGCCGACGCTCACGCCGCCTCCGGACAACGGAGCGACGCTTTCGACGATGCACGAGTACACGACGCCGAAAGGCACGTATCATCCCGCCGTAATTAACGGCCTCGACATGCAGTTCACGCCTCCCGTTGCTGACAGCCCGACCGGAGGCCACGGACCGTCGCTCTCTAAGCTCGACGGCGTCCGCTGCCAACCGCATATGTCGAACAACTATCACGCTCACGCGTTCGTCGGGCTGTACATCAACGGCGTAGAATATGCGATGCCTCGCGGAATCGGCGTCGTCGAGCCGACCGATCCTTCGCAGCTCTCGATCTACACGGCGACGGAATGCTTCTATTACACTCACACGCACGATTCAACGGGCATCGTTCATCTGGAAGATTTCAATAATGGCGTGGTCGAAAATCCGCCCGTGAGTACGAATTTTACGTCGGGACAGCTTTTTACCATCTGGGGCATTACCGTGAATCAGATGCAGTTCGGTCAGTTCTCCGGACCGCTTGAAGTCTTCACGTCCGGGCAGCAATACGTTCCCCTAGATGAAAAAACCGGTGGTACAATTGCCGAATCGCAACTGACGCAATGGACGGGCGATCCGGCGCAAATCCCGCTCTACGGTCACGAAGTGATCTGGTATCTCGTCGGACCCAACTATCCGGCATCACTCCCGAGCGTGCATTTTTCTCCCGGCCAATAACTTCTCGGAGCGGGTCCTCGCAGCTCCACAGTACTCGAGCTACGATCGCTGCCTTACCTCTGCGCGATGAGGTATATTTCGTGCGGATACGGAGCGACGATCTCGACTCTCGAGCGTAATCGGCGCACGAGCGGTTCGATATCGACGAGGCGCTGTTCGTTGGTCTGCACGATCACGACGCGAAACGGTTCTGCGCTCGCGAGGATGCTTGCAAAAGCGCGGCCGTACGACGACGCATCCGATGCACGCGCTCCGAGCAATGAGTCGCGGTATGCGTGCTCTATGGTGAAGTACGGATTGCCTTGCCACCACGCTTCCCACATCCAGATGCGCGCATCGGCGCTTCGGAAAGAATTGCGCGGCGGCGGTGCCAGAAATAGCGCGTCGGCGCTTTGCGCCGCCATCGTTGCCAGCACGTCGCCGTGGCGAATCGTGTTGCGGCGGTTGTTGGGAATTACCCACTGTTCGGTTTGCCGGATGTAGGTCCAGGCGAGTTCGCTTGGAGCAATGTCTTGCATGTCGTCGGCGTATTGCATCTTCTGCAGCCAGTAGCAGAAGGCGCGCCATAGGCCCAGAACCGCGAGTCCGGTCTGTTGATCGCTGCGAAGGCTGCGCACGTTATCGTGCCAGACGCCGAGGTAGACGCACTGTTCTTCGCTGAAAAAAACACCTTCCCACGCCTTGAAAAGATCCTGCGAATATACCCGTCCCGGAAGCATCTCGACGATCTCTGCAACTTCGCTATCGCGCAGCAGCGTAAGATCGTTCGCAACGATTCCTTCGCCGGCGCGCACGAACCATTCGAGGAGATCGCCGCCGTGCACCGCGATGCCGTGCCGCTTGAGATAGTTGAGGTGCGTCGGCAATCCCATGAAGGGATCGAGTACGCTGTCGCAGTCATGTGCGAGCAGTATTTCGAGCAGCCGCGAGGCCGATATGCGCCGCGTGCGGTCGTGCAGTTCGATCACGCGCGTGCTCCCTCGGCCGCAAGGAGCGCCCGAACGACGTGGGGATCGAATTGCGTGCCGGCTGCCGTCTCCAACCGTTGCGCGCGATCGAGCGCATCGCAAGCGATCGCCGCCGAAAGAATGCGCGCCGCTATCGGAATCGCACCGTGCGTTACGCCGTGGGGTTTTCCGGTGCCGTCATACCACTCACCGCGCATCGCAACGGTCGCGCCCGCGTTATGCAGGCTTGGGACTTGCGCGCAAAGTTCGCCCGCGTAAAGCGCATGCCGCGCGCGATCGTCGATGCCCAAGCGCGCCAGCGCGTCGAACTGCGAGCTTTCCACCGAAGTCGAAGCAAGCTCTCCCGCGCCGTAGACGCGCGATGCGATCTCGAGATCGCGCAGGATCACGCCGTCGCACTGCAGCGCGCGGCCGGTCGATGCGGCAATGCGTTGGATTCGTCTCCAGCGTCCCGCCACTCCGTTGTGCGCGTCGATCCGGTCCGCAATGTCGTCGAAGAGTTCGTCGGCCCGCGTGGTATCCGCCAGAGACTCCCATGGAATGGGACGCAACGCTGCTGCGCCGGCGTTCGCGTGGAACCACATTGTAAATATCCGCGCAGCCGGTGGGCTGAATGCGCGTCCGCTTTGCAGGCCGATCGCTCCGAGAGTTTCTTCCGGATCTTCGGTACGAGCGTAGAGATCGGCGAGAGCGAGAAATTGCGCGCGCTGCGGTATTGCGTGCCATCGCAGGTTGTCCGGGTAACCTGTGCCGTCCCAGCATTCACCTTGCCACCGGATCAGATCCGGGGTTTGCGCAGGTAGGGCGTCGATCGAAGCGGCGATTCGCGCGCCCTGCGGAGAGACGTCCCAGCGCTCGCTACGCGCAAACCGCGGCGCAAGGTCGCCGTTTTTGCAGTATGCTTCGTTTCCGACGCTCCCGATCGCATGTAACAATCCTGCAAAATACGTCGCGCGAGATTCTTCGATCGAATCTACCGCTGCGTCGCAGAGGGCAGTCGCAATCGATGCTTTGCGTCTGCAAAAACCGACCGGATTGCCAGCGACCGCATCGCCTACCGCGCCATACCACGAGAGGACGTCGGCCAACTTCTCCGGGGCGGCCCGAGGATCGCCGTCCGCGTCCTGGAATAGCGTCATTGCTTACGCCGTTTATAGATTGCCGTGCAGAAACCCTCACACATTTCATCCGACGGTGCCGTCTCGATGGTGGACGTCTCGGGAAAACAAATATCCACGCGCTCGGCAAAAGCCGAAGCGCGCGTTCGAATGACGGACGAAGCCAGGACCGTATTGCAAGGTTCGATGCTGCAAAAAGGCGACGCATTCGTCGCTGCTCAGCTGGCGGGCATCATGGCGGCGAAGCAAACCGCGAACTTGATTCCGCTCGCGCACCCGCTGCCGCTCGCAAGCATCGAGGTTTCTCTCTCGTGGATGCCCGACGGAGCGTTGCAGATCCGGGCGACCGCACGTACGAGCGCGCAGACCGGCGTTGAGATGGAAGCCATGGTAGCCGCCTCCGTCGCCGCGCTGACGGTTTACGATATGACGAAAGCGATCGATAAAGCGATCGTCATTGAAAGCGTTCGCCTGCTGGAAAAACACGGCGGAAAGAGCGGCGATTGGACCGCTCCGGTATGACGTACACGGCAGCGCTGATCGTGCTCTCCGATCGGGTTTCGCGCGGCGAGCGTGGCGATGCATGCCTTCCGATAATGCGCGCCGGGCTCGGCGAAGCCTACGAAATAGTACGGGAAATCGTATTGCCCGACGATTCGGCGGCATTGCAGGCGGAGCTTATCGATATCGCCGATGCGTCTGCGGCCGCGTTGATTTTAACGAGCGGAGGAACTGGCCTTTCACCGCGCGACCGCACTCCGCAAGCTACGAGCGCCGTACTTGACTACGAGGTTCCGGGAATTGCGGAAGCGATCCGCGCCGCGTCGATGGCGTTCGTCCGCACGGCGATGCTTTCACGCGCGGTCGCGGGCGTTCGCCATCGTACGCTGATCGTTAATCTCCCGGGCAGCCCGAAGGGGGTAGCGGAATCGCTCGGTAGTATCGCGGACATTCTTCCGCACGCTCTCGAATTGCTCGGCGATCGCGTTACCGACGGATAACCACGATCGCTATGAACTTCGCAGCGGCAGAGCATTATCTCATCGGCACGATCAACGAGACGTTTTCGCGGCGCGAACCCTACCGGTTGGAACGAATGCGTGCTTTCTTGCGCGAGCTTGGAAACCCGCAAGACACCTATCCCACGCTTCATGTCGGAGGCACAAGCGGCAAAGGATCGACGAGCACGATGGCGTCGGCAGCTTTGCACGCATCGGGCCTTCGTACCGGTCTTCATACGAAACCGCATCTCTCAAGCATGACGGAGCGGGCGCGAATCGACGGCGTCGCTGTTTCGGAAGAACGGTTCGCCGGCGTGCTGGAGAGCATGATGCCCGCGATCGAACGGACGGCGGCCGACCATGGCCGTCCCACGTATTATGAAACGCTGCTGGCGCTTACATTCGTTTATTTTTATCAAGAGCGCGTCGATATCGCGGCGATCGAAGTCGGTCTTGGAGGGCGCCTCGACGGAACGAACGTGCTCGCGCCGCTGGTAACCGCGATTACTTCGATCGGCTTCGACCATATGGACGTGCTCGGTGAAACGATCGAATCGATTGCAACGGAGAAAGCCGGCATCATTAAGCCGGGGGTACCGATCGTTTCTTCCGTTGAAAATGAAACGGCGCAAGCGATTCTCGCATCGGAAGCTTTGCGGGTCGGTGCTCCGATGGTGCGCGTTCGCGATGCCGCGCGCATCGAGCGCTTAGATGATATTGGGGCGGCGCAGCGCTACGCGCAGTCCTTCGCGGTGACGACCGAGCGGGCAAAATATTCAATCGGGATGCCGGTGCTCGGCGCGTTCCAACGGCGTAACGCGGCGACTGCAATCGTCGCGTTGGAAGCGTTGCCGGCGCAGCTGCGGCCGTCGCCGGCAGCAGTGGAACGCGGCTTCTCGTTCGTATCGATTCCGGGACGCATGGAGGTCTTTCCCGGTCATCCGACGGTCGTTTTCGATATCGCGCACAACGCAGAAAAAGCCGAACATCTCGTTGTGGCGCTTGCCGAACACTTCGAAGAACGCCGGCGGTCGTTCGTCGTCGCAATCGGCGAGAGCAAAGATGCTTCGCAAATCGTGCGAGCCCTGACGGCGGTTCCTGCCTCTTTCATCTTTACCACGTTCGAGGCGTCGGGAAGAACGGCAACGCGTCCGCAGCGCCTCGCCAGGATTGCGGAATCGTTCGGCGCCTGGGGGCGCTCCATTGAAGACCCCGTCGAGGCGCTTTCCATCGCGCGCTCAGGTGCCGGCTCCGACGACGTTATCGTCGTCACCGGCTCGACGTTCGTGGTCGCGAAGCTTCGTGCGTGGTGGCTCGAAAATGTAGCGCATGCTCGTCCGAACTTTGCCTGAACGCGGCGTCCTCCGTATCGGGGATCGCGCCATCACGTGGGGGGAGCGCACGATCGTCATGGGGATCGTCAACGTCACGCCCGATTCGTTTTCCGGCGACGGCCGGCAGGATGCCGCGAGCGCCGTCAATTATGCGGTCGCGCAATGGCAAAGCGGTGCGGATATTATCGACATCGGAGGCGAGTCAACGCGTCCCGGACACGAGCCCATCGATGAGGCCACCGAGATTGCGCGCATCGTTCCGGTGATCGCGGCAGTGCGCGCACGCATCCCGCACGCGATCGTTTCGATCGACACGTACAAGCCGAAGGTCGCGCGCGCCGCGCGTGAAGCCGGTGCGGACATGATCAATTCCGTCTGGGGCGCTCCCGACGCGCTGATCGATGTGGCGGTCGAATTAGCAATGCCGCTTGCAGCGATGCACAATCAGCATGGAACGAGTTATGCTATCGACGTTGTCGACGCGGTGCGCTCGTTCTTGGATGACTGTGCACGGCGCGCGACACGCCGAGGATTACCTGCGCACGCGATCGTTTTGGATCCCGGTATCGGGTTCGGTAAGACGCCCGAGCACAACATTCGTATCCTGCGCTGCCTGAAAGCAGTCTGCGATCTCGGATTTCCAACGATGCTCGGAACATCGCGCAAATCGACGATCGGTAAGCTGACGCATCGGGAGCCGCACGAGCGAATCTATGGAACCGCGGCTACGACGGCTTTAGCGATTGCGGCCGGTATCGACATCGTACGCGTGCACGACGTCGCGCAAAACCGCGATGTCGTCAGCGTCTCCGACGCGATCGTTCGCGGCTGGAGGCCATGCGGTTGGACCGGATAGCGCTTCGCGGCATTGCTGCATCGGGTCGTCACGGAGCAAATCCCGGCGAACGAGACGCCGAACAACGATTCGACCTCGATGTGGAATTCGACATTGATTTACGTGCCGCGGAGCACAGCGACGCGCTTTCGGATACCGTGGATTATGCCGAACTTCACCGCCGGCTCGTTGCGATCGTTGCCGAAACGTCGTACGAGCTGCTCGAACGGCTCGCGGGCGAGCTGCTGCAAGAACTCTTCGCCGACGAACGGATAGCGTCGGCGCGGCTCACAATCGGCAAGCCCCATATCCTTAACGGCGCGACGCCGAGCGTCACGCTCGTTCGCGACAATCCCGCGTATCGGTCGCTTCGTTAACGGCGATGCCGCTTGCGTACATCGGCATCGGGTCAAACTTGGACGATCCGCAAACGCAGGTCGAGCGAGCGATAACGGCACTTCACGACCTCGGGCGCATTGCACTGCAGTCGTCGCTCTATCGAACGCTTCCGTGGGGTGAAACCGCCCAGCCCGACTTCATCAACGCCGTCGTTGCGCTGGAAACATCCCTGCCGCCCGGAGAGCTGCTATCCGCGCTGCAATCGTTGGAGCGGCAAGCCGGCCGAGTGCGCGATGAGCGACGATGGGGACCTCGCGTTCTGGACCTCGACCTGTTGCTCTATGGCGACGCCGCAATCGTTACGGAGACGCTTACCGTTCCGCACCCGCGTCTCTTCGAGCGCGCTTTCGTCCTAGCACCCCTTGCCGAGATCGACCATCGCTATGCGGCCCCCTTGAATGCACTGCCACCCGATGCACGCCACTCGGTAACGAAGATCGCGGATCGACGCGAGTAACGCCGGTCGCAGCAGGGTGCCGGAGGGCGAAGCCGCGGGGGCGAAACGACAGCCACGATGTCTGCGCAAGAGTTTCCAAGCACGATCGCCGGCCGGGTTCGGAAGATAGCCGACTTTTTCATTGGGACCGACTTGCTTCGCTTGCGCATCGAACGCGACGGCGAGATGATCGAGCTTGGGCGACGCGCAATGCATCCGGATCTCGTGCCGGAGATTCCGTCCGATCTTTCGGCGGCTACGGGCTCCGGCGCACAACGCCCGGATCAAATCAAGGCGGATCTGGTGGGCATTTTTCGCCTGAGCCGACCGGCTCTTTCCGAAGGCGATCTGCTTGAAGGAGATCGCGAGCTTGCCTATATCGAAGCGCTCGGAATACGAAACCCCGTTCGAAGCATCGGTCCGGGACGGATCGCTTCCATCGGACGGAGCGACGGCGATGCGGTCGAATACGGCGCGGTTCTCTTCGAAATCGACCGTCCGCGTTAATTTCGGCAAAGGTAGGCTTTCATCTTCACAAAGATTCTTATCGCGAACCGTGGCGAGATTGCGCTGCGCATCAATCGAGCCGCTGCCGAATTAGGAGTGCGGACCGTCGCCGTCTATTCGGAAGCCGATCGCGATTCGCTCCACGTGCGCCAAGCCGACGAAGCGTTCTGCGTCGGACCCGGTCCCGTGCCGCGGTCGTATCTCAACATTCCGAACATTATTTCGACGGCGCTCGTTACGGGGTGCGATGCAATCCATCCCGGCTATGGATTTCTTGCGGAGAACGCGCGATTCGCCGAGATCTGTGCCGACCACGGGCTGACGTTTATCGGTCCTAAACCAAGCGTTATTGCGGGCATGGGCGACAAAGCGACGGCAAAACGCGTCATGAAAGAAGCGGGCGTCGCAACCACTCCGGGAACCGGCATTCTGCCCTCGGTACAAGCGGCGCGCGAAGCGGCCGAAGAGGTTGGGTATCCGGTGTTGCTCAAAGCAACGGCCGGCGGCGGCGGTAAAGGCATGCGCGAAGTTCGCATGGAGGCGGAACTAGAACGCGCCTACGCAAGCGCCACCGCCGAAGCGGAAGCGAGCTTTAAAGACGGCCGGCTCTACATGGAAAAACTTATCGTCGATCCGCGCCATATTGAAGTCCAGGTGCTGGGCGACGAATTCGGTAACGTCGTTCACCTTGGAGAACGGGACTGTTCGGTTCAGAAGCCGTCGCATCAAAAGCTGATCGAGGAAGCGCCGGCGCCGAATCTTTCGGTCAAGGCGCGCGACACGCTTCACGAAATGGCGATGCGCGCGTGCAGGCACGTGCAATATAGCAATGCCGGCACGCTCGAATTTCTCTCCCGCGGCGACGACGTCTATTTCATGGAGATGAACACGCGGATTCAGGTCGAGCATCCCGTCACGGAGATGGTGTACGGAATTGATCTCGTCAAAGAGCAGATCCGCGTCGCCGCGGGCGAACGGTTGGGATACGAACAGCGGGACCTTGTCTTGCGCGGTCATGCGATCGAGTGCCGCATCAATGCGGAGGACCCGCGAAACAATTTCGCTCCCGCGGCCGGAACGCTGGAGCGAGTGCTCTTTCCCGGCGGACCGGGGATACGCGTTGACACGCACGTTTTTGCAGGAGCGAAAGTTCCGCCGTATTACGATTCCATGCTTGCCAAAATTGTTGCTTTCGGCGAGACGCGCGATGCCGCAATAGCGCGCATGGAGCGCGCGCTGCGAGAAACTTCCATCGAAGGCGTGAGTACGACGATTCAACAGTGTCAGGAGATTCTGGCGGCACCGCAATTCCGCAGCGGAAGATACAACATCGGCTTTCTTCCCGCGCTGCTCGCCCGGGAGCCGGTGCATTGACGGCAACGCGACGCATGGGTCGGGAACAAGCACTTCAGGCGTTGTACTCTATCTCGGTCGGACATCGCGAACCATCGGACGCGCTTAGCGAGGTAGTGGACGAACGCGCCGATTCCGATCACCGCGCCTTTGTGAAAGATCTCGTTTTTGGAACGCTCGATTATGCCGATACGGCCGACGAAGCGGTTCGGCCGCTTTTAACCGGATGGACCATCGAACGATTGCCGACGATCGATCGTTTGCTGCTGGAGATGGGAACCTTCGAATTGCAGTGCCGGCCGCAGACTCCCCGAGCGGTCGTAATTAACGAAGCGGTTGAACTTGCCAAGAAGTTCTCGACCGAAGCATCGAACAGATTTATCAACGGTGTATTGAATGCAGTCCCACAAACGGCGACGCGGCCGTAGGCGAGGCGGCGAGATGCCGCGCGTGCTTCGCGCGCTGCTCGTCGCGCTGCTGCTGGTCGTGCTCTTTGTCGCCGGAACGCTCGGCGGCATCGTCTATGCGTACTCGCGAAATTTGCCCGACATAAGCCGGATGGCGGATTATCAGCCGGAGAGTTCGACGCGCATCTTCGCGCGCGACGGAACGCAGCTCGCGTCCGTCTATCGTGAGAACCGCGTGTGGGTGCCGCTTTCCGCAATTCCGCTCGTCGTACAGCAAGCCGTCATCGCAAATGAAGATCACAATTTTTATTCGCATCACGGCGTCGATTTCGGCGGTATCGCGCGGGCGGCGATTGCCGATCTCACGCATCGTCAATTTCAGGGTGCGTCGACGATCACGCAGCAGTTGGCGCGCAAGCTCTTTCTCAGCGATCGCGTTTCGCTGTCGCGAAAAGTGCAAGAAGCGCTCTTGGCAATGGAGATCGAGCGCTATTACACCAAAGCCGAGATCCTCGAGCGGTATCTCAACATGGTGTATCTCGGAAGCGGCGCTTACGGCGTCGACGCGGCCGCCCACACGTATTTCGCTCGCTCCGTTGGGAAGCTGACGCTCGGAGAAGCTGCGATGCTTGCCGGCGTCATTGCTGCGCCGTCGGATTACTCACCGTACGTGAATCTCGATCTGGCGCGCGACCGCCAGCACCACGTTCTCGATCGCATGGTCGAAAGTCGGTACGTGACGCGCGAGGAAGCCGATGCCGCGGAAACCGAACCGCTCCAGCTCTCCAGGCTGCGCGCCCCTGGTTTGCAAGGCTATCTCTATCCGTATTACACGACCTACGTGATCTCGCAGCTCGAGAAACTTTTCGGAAAAACGGCGGTCGAGGAGGGCGGTCTTTCGGTGTACACGGCGCTCGATCCGCGAGTCGAGGAGACGGCGCAGGAAGCGGTAACCTGGGGCGTCCGAGAAGCCGCCGCCGAAGGCATCAACGCGCACGAAGCGGCGCTCGTTTCGATCCGTCCTTCTACCGGTGAAATCGTAGCGATGATCGGCGGATCGGGCTTCTCGCTTGCAAATCAGTTCAATCGCGCGTGGCAGGCGCATCGCCAGCCGGGCTCGTCGTTCAAGGCCTACGTGTACACGGCTGCAATCGATTCCGGCATGCCGGCAAATACGACGATCGACGACACGCCGGTCGGATATCCCATGGGCGACGGCTCGACGTGGTATCCCAAAGACGACGACGATCGGTATCTCGGTTCGATCACGCTGCGCTACGCGCTCGCGCAATCGCGCAACATCGTCGCCGTCAAACTTGCCGACCGCGTCGGCCTCGATCGCGTGATCGAGTATGCGAAACGCATGGGTATCACGTCGCCGCTGGAGGCCAACCTGTCGCTCGCGCTTGGGTCCTCCGTCGTGACACCGCTCGATCAGGCGAGCGGTTATCAAACGCTCGCCGATCAAGGCATTCACATCGACCCGACGGCTATTCGGACGGTGAAAGACGCACTCGGAAATACGATCCTCGACGATCAATATCCGCAGGCAAACGAAGTGGTGAGCGAAGGCGCGGCCTACATCATGACCACCATGTTGGAAGACGTGATCAACCACGGAACGGGATATCCCAACGCAATCATCGGCCGTCCGGCCGCCGGAAAAACCGGCACGACCTCCGACTTCCGCGACGCGTGGTTCGTCGGTTACACGCCCGATCTGGTTACGGCTGTTTGGATCGGCAACGACAACTATTCGCGCATGAACGAATCGTACGGCGGGAATATTCCGGCGCGCATCTGGGCCCGATTCATGAAGAGCGCTCTTGCAAAAACGCCGAAGCATGATTTCGCTTTCCCTGCCGATCAAGTCGTGAAGATGGCCTGCGGCGGAGCGAGCGAATATTACTTGAACGGAACGCAGCCCGTCGGATGCGGCTATCATCCGGCGGTGGATGCCGCCGCGGACGCGACGCTTCCGCCCGTCGTGATGGCGACGCCGCCGCCCGTAGAAGAATCGACGGCGCCTCCGCTCGACGCAACACCGCCTCCGCAGAGCGTCGGCGACGGCGAACATTACGTGCCGCTCGATAGCGGTGCGCCGGCGGCTTCTCCAACGGCTAAACCGCAGCATTGACGGACGACCTTCAGACGCAACGCGTGGTCCGAACGGTGGGCGAGTTCTCACTCGGTCTCGCGCGTTGGTTTAAGAAGCAGGCGGCTTTTAAAGCGGCGGCTCTTTCCGGCGAAGTCTCGGGACTAAAAACGATAACGAACGGACACCTAACCTTCACGCTCAAAGATCGCGACGGCGTGCTCGAATGCATTGTATGGTCGAGCCGCGTCACGGCGCTTATACCGATTGCCAACGGGATGTCGGTCATTGCGGTCGGCGACGTAACGCTGCGTAGCGAACATAGTTCTTATCAACTGATCGTCGATTCGATCGAACATACCGGGATCGGCGAACTCTATGCGCGCTTTCAGAGACTTAAAGAGCAATTTCGCCGCGAGGGATTATTCGACGAAGCTCGCAAGCGAAAAATAACCGCCTTCGTGCGACGCGTGGCGCTCGTTTCCGCCAAAGGAAGTAAAGCGTCGGAAGATTTTTTGGCGACGATCCGCGCCAAGGTGCCGTTCGTAAAGGTTGAGTTCGTCGCAACGCGCGTGCAAGGCTTCGGCGCAGAAAATGAAATTGTAGCGGCGCTCGATGCAGCCAATGCTATGAACGTCGATGTCATCGTGCTGACGCGCGGCGGCGGATCCTACGAAGATCTCTTCACGTTCAACGAGCAGACCATCGTGCGCGCAATCGGTTCTTCGCGTCTCCCCGTCGTTACGGCGATCGGACATCAGGACGATCATCATCTTGCCGACGAAGTTGCCGATATGAGCTACGGCACGCCGTCCAAAGCCGCCGAAGCAATTGCCGATCCTTGGAATGTAGCAAAACGACGGATCGCCGTCGCGAGCCGCGATCTTCAACGCGCCGTCGAAAACCGGATCGGAACGGGATCTCAGTCGCTCGCCTCTCGATCGTCGTTGCTCGCGCAGGAGATGCACGCGATGCTCAATCGTGCGGAGAAACGATTGGGAGCGATCGAGCGACGGTTGAACGCGCACAATCCGTCGCTGCGTCTGTTGGAAAGAAAGCGAAAACTCGGGACGCTTGCGGCCAAGTTGGACGCATGGCCCGCCCGCGCGTTCGACCGGCGCGCGCGCGAGATCGAAACGCGCAAATATGCCTTGCAGAACGTATACGAGCGCATGGTGCGGGGCGCGGCGCATGCGCTCGATGTCGTTTCGGCGCGACTGCGTTCCAGCGACCCCGACGCTCCGCTGTCGCGCGGCTACGCAATCGTGCTGTATCAAGGCCGCTCCGTACGATCCGCGGCCGAGTTAGGAGCCGGCGACATGGTTACCGCGCGCTTAGGGCACGGAACGATCGAGGCCCGAGTCGAAAGGGCGGAATCTGATGACCAATGACGTTCCCAGACCGTTCGAGGAGAAGCTCGAGCGCATCGACGCAATCGTCAAAGATTTGGAGACGGGCCGCATAGAGTTAGACAAAGCGATCGAACTGTTCAAAGAGGGTAAAGCCTTGACGCGTGAATGCGAAGCGCTCTTGCGTAACGCGCAAGAACAGGTCGATGCGGCAACGAGCGATGCCTCGCCGTCCTAGATGACCGAACGTCTCGATGAAGCGGTCGTCCGGCGAACCGGCATGAGCCGTTCGCAGGCGCGAAGCCTCATCATGGAAGGCCGCATTCGAGTCAACGGCATTCCGGCGCATAAAGCGGGGCAGAATGTTGCACCGGGTGCGCGGGTCGAAATCGACGAACCGCGGCGCTTCGTCAGTCGCGGCGGCGAGAAGCTCGAGCGCGCGCTCGATGCTTTTGAAATTCCGGTCGCGGGACGCAACGCGCTCGACGTGGGTGCATCGACCGGCGGGTTCACCGATTGTTTATTACAGCGCGGCGCGGCGCGCGTAACCGCGGTGGACGTCGGATACGGTCAGCTCGATTGGAAGCTGCGCAACGATTCACGAGTCATCGTAATGGAACGCACGAATTTTCGGCATCTCTCCGACGCGTCGTTCGCAGGGCGGTTCGATATCATCGCGATCGACGCATCGTTCATCTCGCTCGTTACGCTGCTCGCGCGCGCCGCAGGCTATCTCGATCCCGCCGGTGCGATCGTCGCGCTCGTGAAACCGCAATTCGAAGCGGGACGAGAGCGGTTAAGCCGAGGCGGCGTCGTACGAGATCCCGCCGTGCATTGCGAGGTTCTTCGCAACGTTCGCGACCGCGCTGCGCTGCTCGGGCTGCGGGCGGTTTCCCTCATCGCCTCTCCCCTCGTCGGGCCGGCGGGAAATAGAGAATTTCTCATGGAGATGCGGCCGATGGGTACGGTTGTAAACGACGCACGGGTCGCCGACGTTGTCGGCGAAGGTGTGCCTGCATGATGAAACTTGCGCTGGAGCGAAGATCGATCGCGCTCTACGTCGACGTCGCTCGCGCGAGCGCTCGGGATCTCGCTCGCGAGATTGCCGAGTCGTTTCAGAAGCGAAGCTTCACAGTTGCGGCCTGCGGCGGCCAGGAACGCGCGCTCGAGTTCGTCGACGACGGCGTGAGCGCGGACGAGGCATCGCTCTTTATTACGGTCGGCGGCGACGGCACACTGTTGCGAGCGGCGCGCATTGCGACCGAAAACAATGTGCCGCTGCTCGGTGTCAATACCGGCCGCTTGGGATTTCTCACGGAACTCGACGCAGGCGACTCCCGCATCGCTGAGCTTCCCGCGATGGTTGAAGAAGGGCTCGTGATCGACGAGCGCTCGGCGCTCGAAGCCGAGTACGACGGTCACCGGTATTTCGCACTCAACGATGTCGTGGTTCGCAAAGGCGATGTTTCGCGCATCGTGCCGTTTGGATTGAAGCTCGATAGCGAGCATATCGCCGACATCCCGGCCGACGGTATCTGTATCGCAACGCCTACGGGATCGACGGCATATTTTTTATCCGCGGGCGGTCCGATAATATCCCCTCGCGTCGATGCCTTCGGCATCGTGCCGCTGCTGCCTCACACGTTGTTCTCCCGGCCGCTGATCGTTCCGGGCAGTTCCCGCATCGAAATTAGTTCCGATTCGGAAGTTGCGCACGCGCATTTGGAGTGCGACGGCGACGTGCTCGCCGTAATCGCGCCCGATTCGTGCGTGTCCATCCGCCGCAACCCGAAAACGGTTCGATTCGCGCGCTTGGCCCCGTTGCGGTTCTTCGAGCGTCTCGAACAAAAGATGCGGTGGGGTGTTTCTATCAAAGCCACGTCGCGTTAACATCCTTCGGGAACCTTGTAAACGATGTTGCGACGGTTAGAGATCGAAAACTATGGGCTGATCGAACGCGCTCGCGTGGCATTCTCCGACGGTGCTACGATGTTCACCGGTGAAACCGGATCTGGAAAGACCATGGTCATCGGAGCGCTCGCGTTTGCGCTCGGCGCGCGCGCGAATCCCGAAGCCGTTCGTCGCGGGGCGCAAAGGGCGATGGTCACGATCGCGTTCGAGCCCGACGACGCCCTCGCGCGCCGGTTCTGCGACGACGGCTTTCCCGTCGATCCGGGAGAAGAGGCGACGATCGTGCGCGAGATGGCGCAGGGCGGAAAATCCAGCGTGCGGCTCAACGGCCGCGCCGCTACCGCATCGTACGTCCGCGAGTTTTCGGAACGAATCGTAGAGTTTATCGGCCAACACGAAGCGCAGAGACTGCTTGCCGCTGCGTACCACCTGGAGCTTCTCGATCGCTTCGGAGGCGATCCGGCGCGGCGCGCGCGGACTGCCGTCGCGAACGCACACGCCGAACGTAATGCCGCGCGGGCACGCATCGAGAACCTGCAGCATGACGAGCGTACCGCGAGAGAGCGATACGATGACGCTCGTTACGGACTGGGCGAGATCGAAAGCGCCGCTTTGCAGCCCGGTGAGGACGTACAACTGCAAGAACGTCGTCGATTTCTCGATAACGCCGAACGGATAGCTGCGGCACTTCGGAGCGCGCACGAAGCGCTCGGCGCTGATGACGGTTCTGCGAGCAGCGCCTTCGGAGTTGCGCGTCGCGCGCTTGGCGGAATCGCGGAGATGGGCGCAGAGCTTGGAGAGATGGCAGATGCTGCGGCGGTTTTGCAGGGTGAAGCAATGGAACTCGCGGTCCGCATTGCGCGCATTCTCGATGCGGCCGAATCCAATCCGCAAGAACTGGAAACAATCACCGCCCGGTTGGATCTACTTGAAACGTTGAAACGCAAGTACGGCGGTACCCTTGAGTCCGTGCTGATACGGGCCGCGGAGTTCCGGCAACGGCTCGATGACGTCGAGCGGCGGGACGAACGCCTTGCCGCTCTGCAGGCCGTACTTCAAGACAGCGAAGAAGGCGCCACCGCCGCAGCGGCGACGCTATCGTCGCTTCGGGAAGCATCGGCCGCTCGGCTCGCGAGTGCGGTTGCTGTGGAACTCAAGGAACTTGCGCTGAGTTCTGCGCGATTTGCGATACGGCTTGTCCCGTTGGATGTTCCCGGAGCGGAGGGGGCGGAATCGGTGGACTTTTCCTTTGCGGCGAACGAAGGCGAAGCGTTACGTCCGCTCGCGAAAGTAGCCTCGGGCGGCGAACTGTCGCGCGTACTGCTTGCGCTCGTCGTCGTTCTTGCCGCGGCGCGAGACCGCACGGCGCTCGTCTTCGATGAGATCGATGCGGGTATCGGCGGCGCGACGGCCACGTCCGTTGGAACTAGAATCGGCAAGCTCGCGCGCGACGCCCAAACGATCTGCGTTACCCACGTGGCGCAGCTTGCCACGTGGGCCGACCGTCATTACGTCTTGGAGAAACGCGAATCGCAGGGCAGCACGATCGTAACGCTGCGCGAAGTGAGCGAGGAGAAAGAGCGAGCGGCAGAACTGGCGCGGATGCTTTCGGGGGAATCGCACGACGTTGCGCTCGCTCACGCGCGGTCGCTGCTCGAACAAACGTCCGGAGCGAGAGCGTAGCGGTGGCGGTGCGCATCGCGAGCGATGCCGATTCGGCGACGCTGAAGATTGGGCGCAAGAGCGTCGCGATAACGAATTTGCGCAAAGTGTTTTTTCCGGAAACCGGCGCGACGAAAGGCGAACTCCTGCAATATTACGCCGACGTTGCTCCATATCT
This sequence comes from Vulcanimicrobiota bacterium, assembly GCA_030854045.1. Taxonomy (GTDB): domain Bacteria; phylum Vulcanimicrobiota; class Vulcanimicrobiia; order Vulcanimicrobiales; family Vulcanimicrobiaceae; genus JALYTY01. The sequence continues at coordinate 17,334 of JALYTY010000042.1, forward strand.
CTTACCGCACGTCGAAGCACGTGCCATGGTTATGAAGCGGTATCCGCACGGCGCGAGCGGCGAATTTTTTTTCATGAAACGCACGCCGTCGCCGCATCCCGATTGGCTTGCAACGTGCCGCATCGAACATCGCTCCGGCAACGTCATCGACTTCCCAATGGCAAACGACATCGCATCGCTGCTGTGGATCGTGAATCTCGGCTGCATCGATCTCAACCAATGGTACGCAAAATGCGACGACATCGATCGCCCCGACTACCTGCACTTCGATTTGGACCCCGGTGCGGCGCCGTTCGAACGCGTCGCCGAAGTTGCGCTGCTGGTGCGCGACGGTTTGGCGGGAATCGGTATGAAGAGTTACGCTAAGACCTCGGGATCGAAGGGGATCCACGTCTACGTTCCGATCGTCCGCGGTCCGCTCCAGAAGCAAGTGTGGACGTTTGCGAAGGCCTTCGCGCAAGCCGTTGCCCGGCACGATCCGGCTCTTGCTACCGCCGAATACAAAAAGGAAAAGCGGCCCCCCGGGCGAGTTTTGGTCGATTACAATCAAAACCGGTGGGGCAGCACGCTCGCGAGCGTGTATTCGGTGCGGCCGACGCCGCGCGCGAGCGTTTCCGCTCCGGTTACCTGGGACGAAATCGAGCGCGGCATTGCAATCGACGACTTCAGGATAGACAACATGCTCGCGCGCATCCGCGATGTGGGCGACCTCTGGAGTCCCGTCGCTGCGGCCCAGGGGCGGTTCGACCTCCGGTCGGTGGTGGACTAGCGGGTATCCGCGTCTACGAGACGCAATTTCTGCGGTCGTTAGGTCGTTTAGCCTCGGACCGCCACCCATATGGGCAGTTCGTCTGTCCGGTGTCCCTGCTACACTGAATCTTAACCTTCGCGAGTTTTGTCATTTCAAAGGTGTTGGCCAAAATCATGAAATTCTTCTTACCATCGGTCTTCACGGTACTGGCTCTTTCCGTTGCTGCGTGCGGTGGAGGCGGAAGCGGCGGCGGAGCCGTCATCCCGAATCAGCCGCCCGGGCCGACCCAGTCGGCACCATCGACGGCAACGCCGCCCGGAATGACTCCCACGCCCAAGCCGTCGTCGCCGGGTGCGACACCGACGCCCTTGCCTTCGGGCATGACGCCGACACCGAGACCCACGGCAACCTCGTCGCCCATCCTTACGCCGACGCCGCATCCGACATCAACCTCGTCTCCGATCGTTACCCCGACGCCGATCGGCACCCCGACGCCCGTCGTTACCTACGAACCCCCGGACGTGCCCTCGGCAATTCGCAGCACGTACGACACGATTGGGCTCGCGCAGATCTTCGATCTCTTTCCCGCTACGAATCCGCTGACGGATACGCAGATGAGCGTCCAACAAGTGGCCGCGGATGCAAGCCGTTACAACTTCGTGTGGGGCACGTTCCCGCCGCGTCCGCCCGTCTGGACCGCGAACAGTCCCGGAATCTTGGCGTCGCGTTACTACATCATCAGCGAAGACAACGCGCTCGTCTCCGGTAACAGCCTATCGTACTTCCAGCAGAATCACCCCGACTGGATTCTCTACGCGTGCGACAGCAACGGCAATCCGACGCTCGATTACGCATACACGCCCGGCGACGGCTTCCCCGACGTCCCGCTCGACATTCATAATCCGCTTGTCGTTCAATATCAGATGCAAGGTCTCGTGGCGTACGCGCTCCACAACGGCTACAACGCGCTCGCGCTCGATCAAGTCCTCTTCTCGAACTTTATGGAGGGCGGGAATCCGAACTTCGGGCAGACCGTAAAACCGGGCGAGTACGGCTGCGGCGTCTATCGTAACGGCACGTTCGTCAAGGAGTATCAAAGCAAGCTCGATACAACGTGGACGACCGACATCTTAAATTCCGTCGCGGTAGCGAAGCAATACGCGGCGCAGAGCGGCCTTAAAGTGACCGTAAACCATCCGATCAATAACGATCCCTACGAACAGCAGCTTCTCAACAGCATCGACCTTTCACTGGACGAAGTCGGCTTCTCCGACTACGGCGGATACGCGAATTCAAACACCCTGTTTAACTCCACCTATACCTACGCCGAGAACATCGAAAAGCAAGGCAAGGCGCTGACGCTCATCGATAAGTTTGCCAATTATACGACGACGCTGCCGCCGAGCGCGATCGAGTATTCCATCGCGACCTACCTTATGGCGAACGAAGGCAATCTCGACATGTACGTCGTCGGAAACAACGGTCCCGGCTACGGATACGGATCCGAGCAATACCATCAGGAATATGCGACGCAATTCGGCAGGCCGTGCTCGCCGATGGTTGTCGACCGCACGAACGCTTCGATCTACTATCGTCGCTTCGAGCACGGTCTCTCGATCGTAAACTCCGGGTCGGCCGGTCCCGAGAACGCAACGCTTCCTGCAAATCACACGTACACCGATATTGAAGGACGCTCGATCGCCAATCCGCTTCCGGTAAACTCGCACGATGCCTATGCCTTGATTACGAGCACCAACGGTTGTCAATAAGTGCCCCTGCCAATCGTGCCGCCGTACGCCCCGATGGAATGCACCCCGAGCGAAAGCATTCCTGACGGGCCGCAGTGGGAGTACGAACCGAAGTGGGACGGCTTCCGCTGTCTTGCGTTCCGCGACGGTGACGATATCTATCTTCAATCGAAATCGGCGCAGCCGCTTGCGCGCTATTTCCCCGAAATTGTCGATCTTCTCAAAAGGCTCTCGGCACAGCAGTTCGTCCTCGACGGCGAGCTGATGGTCGAAAGCAACGGCGATTTGGACTTCGACGCGCTGCTCCAGCGCGTGCATCCCGCGCAATCGCGGGTAAACAAACTCTCGCGTGAAACGCCCGCAACGTACGTGGTCTTCGATATCTTGATCGACGACGCCGGCAAAGACGTAACCGGCATTCCGCTGCGCGAGCGGCGTGCGGCGCTCGAAAAATTCGCACGCAAGTATTTTATCGAGGGCATCAGTCTTTCGCCGGCGAGTTCCGAACGAAAAGTCGTCGACGAATGGTTTTCGCGAGTCGGGAATGCCCTCGACGGCGTCGTGGCAAAACGCGTCGATCTGCCGTACGCATCGGGTACGCGCAGTGCCGCCGTAAAGGTTAAACATGTTCGCAGCGCGGACTGCGTCGTCGGCGGATACCGGCTCAATAAGGAAAAGAACGGCGTCGGTTCGTTACTGCTCGGCCTCTACGACGAGGCCGGTAAACTCAATCATGTCGGCTTCACGTCGGGGTTCACGACGCGCGACCGCAGTCCGCTGCTCAAACGCTTGCGCGAGATTGAAAAGCCGCCCGGGTTTACCGGACGCGCGCCGGGCGGACCAAGCCGCTGGAAATCGACCGAGGAACCGTGGTTTCCGCTCGCACCGAAACTCGTGATCGAAGTGCAGTTCGATCACGTCTCCGCGGAGCGTTTTCGCCACGGAACGCGGCTCTTACGCTGGCGAACCGACAAAGCACCGCGCCAATGCACGATGGACCAGCTAACCATAGCTGAAGCCGCATCGCCCCTGGAACTGCTCGCAAGATAGCTACCGGCGAATTATCGATTTCACGAGATTTCGTGGACTTTCAGTAAGTTCGTGCCCCCCGCGCCCACCGGCATACCGGTTGTAAACGCGATCAAGTCGCCTTCGCGCACGAGTCCGGCCTGCATCATCCGCTGCTCCGTCATATAGAGCAGCACGTCGATCGATGAATAGCGGTCGATCAGAAGCGGCTCCGTCCCCCACACGAGCGCGAGCCGTCTAGCGACGCTTGGATTCGGGGTCAAAACGATGATTCGCGCGCGAGGCCGGAATGCCGCGATATGATGCGCCGTGTTTCCGGTCGTCGTTCCCGTGACGATAAACGGTATCGAGAGTTCGTCGCTTGCGCGAGTCGCAGCTTCGGCAATCGACGTCGCGATGGTTGGGTTCACTCCCGCCAAGCGGCGGTCGCGCAGCGTTACGTGCGGGTAGCTTTTTTCGATTTCTCGAGCGATCTGCGCCATCGTGCGGACGGTTTCCGTTGGATACTGACCGCGGGCGCTCTCTCCCGAAAGCATCACGGCATCGGTGCCGTCGAGAATCGCGTTTGCAACGTCGGTGACTTCGGCACGCGTCGGTCTTGAGCTAAAGGTCATCGACTCGAGCATCTGGGTTGCGGTAACGACCGGTTTGCTCGCGCGATTGCATTTCGCGATGATCGCTTTCTGTACGAGCGGAACCTGTTCGATCGGAATCTCGATGCCGAGGTCTCCGCGCGCAACCATGATTCCATCGGCCGCTTCGATGATGTTGTCGAGATCGATGAGCGCTTCGTGCTTTTCGATCTTCGCGAGGATCGGAACGTATTTGCCGCGTTCGTTCATGAAAGCTTTGACGCGATTGATGTCCTCCGCGGAGCGCACGAATGAAACAGCGACGTAGTCGACGCCATGCTCGAGCCCGAAGGCGAGATACTCAAAATCACGATCCGTTACGGAGGTAATGTTGAGCGAACCGTCGGGATAATTTATACCTTGCGTCGGCCGCAAGCTGCCGCCGAACTCGACCATCGTTTCGATATCGGTCGTAGTCTTCGAAACGATCCGAAGCGTGATCGAACCGTCCTGCAGGTAGATCCGATTCCCAACCGACACGTCGTGGGGTAGGTCTTTGTAACCGACGCTGATACGCTCGAGCGTTCCAGGGACGTCTTGCGTCGTTAATACCAATTTGTCGCCGCGCGATAAGTGCAACGACGGTGCGCCGCCTTCAAACTTTCCGGTGCGTACTTTGGGTCCGGGCAAATCTTGCAGGATCGCCGTATGCAATCCAAGCTCGGTCGAGATCGCGCGCGCGTTTTCGATCACTTCGGCGTGTTCGTCCGGAGTGCCGTGCGAGAAATTCAACCGTAAGACGTTTGCGCCCGCAATAAAAAGCGAGCGCATTATCGCGGGATCGCGCGACGCAGGACCGACCGTCGCGACGATCTTCGTTCGTTTCTGCAGCACCGTTTCCATAATCGCCTCTGCCATGCGCGTCATCGGCAGCAGGCTCCTGCGCTGCCTTACACGCAAGAAGCGTGCATGCTCAGGCTCGATCCGCGGGACCGCAGATATCGCGAGCGGCTTGCAGGAAGCTCTATTGCATCGATCGTTCTGCATGCCGTTTTCGCCGCGTTGATGGTCTCGATCGCGGTCAACAGCGCGCAATCCGGCGCGAGTGAAGATGCAACCGGCGCAGAGATCGTTACGGTAGAACATCGAGCCTCGGAATCTGCGCGCTCGGTATCGACGCCCCATCAAGTGCGGGCAATTCAACGAGTCGCGCAAACGTCGCCGCTGCGCCGCGGTGAGGCGCAACCGCCGGCGCATCGGCTGCATCTCTTCGTGCGGCCGGAGCTTTCGAAGATCGTACCGAGCGCGCCGCCGATCGCCACCCCGCTGCCGCAAGCAACTCCCGAACCGAACCCCGAGCCGACCATCGCGGCCTATGAAACAAAACCGCAGAGCGATCTCCCGGCCGTTCCGAGCGCAGTGCCGGCCCAGATCCCGACGGTAACGGTTAAGGTCCCGCCCAAGCCCGCGCCTTCCGCCGCGCCGGTCACCGCAGCGCCTTCGGCGGCGCCGGTGAGGACAGCACCGCCGGCAACGCCGGCCCCTGTAGCGTCGCCCGCGCCGGCGGCGAGCGCTCGGCCCGACGTAACGCCCGCGCCGCCGCAAAATGCTCGGGGCGCGGCGGTTACTCCCGGCCCCGCTGGCCGCTCTTCCCCGGGGCCGAGACCGGGGAGTGCGGTTCGCGCCGCACCCGGTAATCCGAGGCCGATCAACGTCCCGCCCACGCCTCGAGCGGCAACCCCGTCGTCGTCGCTCGATCTCAACGCGCGTCTTCGTGCGATGCTGCCGCACAATGCGGTGATTCCGACGCAAAAGACGTACCGGCAGACCATCTCGCTCAACGGACGTTTGGAGCCTACACCGCCGCCGACCGTCCTAGCAGCGACGAAATTCACGTTCGAAGAGCGGGGAACGGGAGGCGAATCCCGCATCAAAATGTGGGTGACAAGCGTCAACCGGAGAGGTGGCATAACGTTCTGTGAAGGCTGGCTGCTGCGGTATCCGATTAGTCCGAGTCCGGGATTCATGCACCCCTTCGGCACGCATATCCCCGACGCCAACGGCTCGCAGATCGGCGGCGTGCGCAATGGGGAGCTGGCGCCGATCGTTGAATCGAGCGCGAGCACCGTATGCAGCGAGCGGAGTCTCGTGCCGTTCGTCCCGGCTCCTGTCCCGTCGCCGTAGCGGCGGCGATTCCCGCTTGTATTGCGACATAAGTGCGCATAGAATAGGAGTTACCGAAGCTCCAGACACGCTGGAAACGGAGATTTAGGAGGGCAATTGGATTTGCAAGATCCACCGGGTCACCTAGCCGGCGAGGAATGCGCATAGTAGCGCAGAGATATCGCGCCATCGCCTCCGGACGTTTTCCGGAGCGCACCGATCGCCGGATATAGAACGAAACCAAGGCCGTGCCCCTCATGGGGTTGCGGCCTTTCATTGTTTTCGTGTATCCTCGTCTACGGTTGATTCCGAAAAAAGCGTGGGCAGGTCCCGCGCTTCTGTGTTGTGCGGGGGTAAGCGAGCGTGTCCGATCTTGCGAACGTTTTTGAGCGGGAGCTCGATGCGATCGTTCATGACGGTGCGTTCGCCGGAGTGGAAATCGTCGCGCATGCCGCCCGATCCCGTCGCGCAACGACGATGCTCTCCGTTACCATCGACAAACCGGGTGGAGTCGACATCACACTCTGCGAGCGCATCGCCTCGCGCATTAACGACGCGCTCGCACTCTTCGACGAACAGTATTCATTGGAAGTGGAATCGGCGGGTCTCGAACGTCCGCTCGTGCGACCCGCAGACTACGATCGCTTCGCCGGCAAAGCGGTGCGCGTCGTTACGACGCTTCTGATCAACGGACAAAAAACGCATCGCGGCACGCTCGGTGGCTTGCGAGGTGAAACCGTCATCCTAAAAACCGAGTCGGGTGAACTCCCGCTGCCCATTGCAACGATCAAGTCGGCGAACTTGGAGTACGATCCTCGCGCCGATTTACAACGTAACAAACGCGAACGGAAAACACATGGCCGAACCGGCATCTGAAGAAAAACTCATCGACGTTCTCCAGTTCATCTCGAAGGAACGTAACATTCCTTTTGAAATGCTGCTGGAAGCCTTGGAAGCGGCGTTGCTTACCGCGTACAAACGGCACTACGGCAGCGAAGCAAACGCGATCGTCATGGTCGATCGGCAGACGGGCGAATATCGTGTTTTCCATCGTCGCACGATCGTCGAAACCGTGGAAGATCCGAAGCTGGAGATCGCGGTAGCAAAGGCCGGTAATCCGTACCAGCCCGGAGATTTTTACGACGAAGAGGTGACGCCTAAGGAGTTCGGACGCATCGCCGCTCAAACGGCGAAACAAGTGATCGTACAGCGCATTCGGGAAGCCGAACGGGATACCGTTTTTAATAAATACGCCCGTAAGCTCAACGATTTGGTTACCGGCAGCGTGGCGCGGTACGAACAACGCAACATGTACGTCTTGCTTGAAGGGCGCGACGAAGCAATTCTTCCGCTCTCCGAACAAGTAGCCGGCGAAGTATTCCGAATCAACGACTTCATTCGTGCCTACGTCTTGGACGTTCGTAAATCACCGAAGGGCCCGCAAGTCGTGCTCTCGCGTTCCGCCGAAGGGCTCGTGCAGCGATTGATCGAGCTGGAGGTTCCGGAGATCGGCGACGGCATCGTTGAAATCATGGCGATCGCGCGCGAAGCGGGGAGCCGTTCGAAGGTCGCAGTGCGGAGCACGCGCGCAGAGGTCGATCCGATCGGCGCGTGCCTAGGTCCGAAATCGAGCCGCGTTGCAAACGCCAGCGATAATCTTCGCGGCGAGAAGATCGACGTGATCCGGTACGACGAAGATCCGCAAGCGTTTATCATGAACGCGCTCGCGCCGGCAAAAGTCATCTCCGTGGAACTCTTCGACGACGACCGCGTCGCGCTGGTCGTGGTGCCCGACTATCAACTGTCGCTTGCGATCGGACGCGAGGGACAGAACGTCCGCCTTGCGGCACGACTGACCGAATGGCGCCTCGATATCGCAAGCGAAACCGAGGCCGACGAGACGCGCGAACGTTATTTGGCGGAGCGGTTGGAACGTTCGGCCGGCGAGACGGCCGCGGAGTCCGACGAGGAGCCGGAGACGGAGGAAGAGCAAGAAGCAGAACCGGCAGTAGGCATTGATTCCGAACTGATTCGTCGGCTTGAGGAGTTCCGGCGGGAACGCCTTGGCGCAGACGAGTAGCCATCAGCCGGAGAGAACCTGCGTCGGATGCCGCAAGCGTTTCGCGCAGCAGCGTCTCCGGCGGTTCGTCCGCTCGGAGAACGGATGGTTTGCAGACCAGCCGGGTGATCGGCGGAAGCGCCCGGGACGCGGTGCCTACCTCTGTTCGGCGGAGTGCGCCGTGCGATGCGCGAAGAATCGCCGGTACCCGGGGCTTGCATCTATTGCAGGCGAATGTGGTTTAATAAGTTGTCCTACGAAATTGCGCGAAACGCAAAGACCTCGTACGGCAAATTCGTGAAAAACGAGAAATGATGATATTCGGTAACCACCATGCTCTCTAAGAGGGCAACAAATTGATCGAATAGCGAGGCCGACAACGACGAGTTGGGAGCCTCGCGCAACTGCGCGGGGAGCGCGCCCGGAGTGCCGGGCTGCGTATCTCCCAATCCGTACGGGCGCAATAGTGCGCCGTACTTCGGGGATAAGTGTTGGCTAGTACCGCTAAGGTCCGCGTTTTTGAGCTCGCGAAAGAAGTCGGGCTCACGTCAAAAGAGTTGATCACGCTCTTCAACGAGCGTTTGAGCGACGTCTTTGAGGCAAAAAATCAGTTGAGCGTCGTGCCGGATCCCATTGCGGATCTGGTTCGCGGCGTGCTGCTCAAAGCGGCGGCGCCGGCTTCGCCCACGAGCGCTCCCGCCCCGCCGAGGACCTCGCCTCCTGCCGCCCAGAACCGAGCGAGCGCCGCACCCCCCGTTGCGCCACCTTCACCGGCACCCAAAGCGAAGGCGCCGGCCGAAGCTCCGATCTCGAAACTTAAACCGGTCACCTCGCGGCCTGCCGGACGCGCGACGAAGTCCGCACAACCTCCCGCCGTCGTCTCCGCAGGGGATGATGGCGCCGTAGCTTCAGCGGAGCCCGAGCAGGCCGCCGCCGCGCTCGACGAGGCGTCGACGATTGCGCCCGTGCGCGAAAGCGAAGCTTCGCAGCCGGAGATCACCGACGTGCCCGTGGCCAAACCGCGACCGGCGCCCAAGCCGATCGCGCCCGACGCGCCGATTCCGCGCCTCAAGCCCGTGCCGACCGGCCAGTCGTCGATCGCGCCGCGTCCGCTTACGCCGCCTTCAGCAACCTCGGCTTCGCCGGGCCCTACTACAGGAGTGCCTGGGCGTCCCGGAGTGGCACCGCGCCCCGGTCAAGTGATGATGCCCGGGCAAGTCGCGAGCAATCCGCTTGCCCCCGCTGCGCGCGCCGGTTCTGCCGTCGCCCCTGCAGCGCCGCGACGGCCTGCCGGCAACGGCCCATTTCGTCCGCTCGCACCGGGAGCGCGGCCGCTGCCGCCGCGGCCGGGTATGGCTCCCAGTGCGACCGACGCCCCCGCGCCGTCGGCCGGAGGGCGTCCGGGCGACCGGAGCCGTTCTCACGAGGACAAAGCGGCTGCGAAAAAAGATCGCGAAAAAGAGCTGCTGCTCGAGAAAGAGCGTCAGCGCAAGAAAAAGGGCGATACGACGCTCGCGGCTCCCGCACGAACGCTCGAAGCGATCGAGATTCCCGACCTTCTGACGGTACAAGAACTTGCGACGTCGATGATCGTCCCGGTCAAGGACGTCATCACGGAGCTGATTCGCATCGGCACGATGGCGACGATCAACCAGAATATCGCAAGCGACGTGGCGATCGCCGTTGCGAAAAAATTCGGATTCAGCGCGGTCGTCAAGGAAGCCGGCGAAGAAGTCACGGTCGAGCAGGAAGAAGACAAAGCCGAGATGCTTACGACGCGCCCTCCGGTCGTTACCGTACTCGGACACGTCGATCACGGAAAAACCTCGTTGCTCGATAAGATACGCGCTGCCAACGTAGCCGGCGGCGAAGCGGGCGGCATAACGCAGAAGATCGGCGCGTACACCGTCGATCGCAACGACCGCAAGATTACGTTCATCGATACTCCGGGTCACGAGGCGTTCACGGCGATGCGCGCACGCGGCGCCCGCGTTACGGACGTCGCAATTCTTGTGGTCGCGGCGGACGACGGCGTGATGCCGCAGACGAGAGAAGCGATCGCGCACGCAAGAGCTGCGGGCGTGCCGATCGTCGTTGCGGTCAACAAAATGGATAAACCTGACGCTGCGCCGGATCGCGCAAAACAACAGCTCGCCGAACAGGGACTTCAGCCGGTGGACTGGGGCGGTAACATCGAAATGGTGCCCGTCTCGGCGCGAACCGGCGACGGCATCGATTCGTTGCTCGAAACGGTTCTTCTCGAAGCCGACATCAAGGACCTCAAGGCAAACAAGCAGCGACGCGCGTCGGGTGTGGTGATCGAATCGCAGCTTTCTAAAGGCCGCGGAGCCGTCGCGACGGTGCTCGTACAAAATGGAACGTTGCGCGTCGGCGACATCATCGTCGTGGGTGGAACGTTCGGTAAAGTGCGCGCGCTCATCGACGACAAGGGCAAACAAGTCAAGAAAGCCGGGCCGTCGATCCCGGTTGAAATCATGGGATTGCAAGACGTGCCCGCTGCCGGCGACACGCTGATGGTCGTCAGCGACGAACGGGTCGCGCGCGAAACCGCGGAGAAACGCGCGGTGCGCCGTCGCGACGTGCGCATTGCAGGCTCCGCCTCGCAGCGCGTTTCACTGGAAACGTTCATGCAGATGCCGGCCGAAGGCAAGAAGACGCTGAACCTCATTATCAAAGCGGACGGACAAGGTTCGCTTGAGGCCTTGCGCTCGCGCATGGAGTCGCTCTCCAACGAAGACGTGGAAGTGCGCGTGATTCATGGCGGTGTCGGGGCGATATCTCCGAACGACGTGAATCTCTCGAGCGCTTCGGGGGCCGTTCTCATCGGCTTCAATATTCGTCCGGACGAAACCGCGAAGCGGCTTGCCGACAACGACGGCGTGGACCTTCGGTTCTATCAAGTCATCTACGAAATCGAAGAAGACTTGAAGAAAGCAATGACCGGCATGCTCACGCCGGTATCGCGCGAAGTTACGCTCGGCCATGCGGAAGTTCGCGAAGTATTCAAGGTTTCCAAAGTCGGAACGATCGTCGGTTGTTACGTGAAAGACGGTAAAATCACGCGTGGCGCGCACGTGCGCATCGTCCGGGATTCTGCGGTCGTCTTCACGGGCGAACTCGAAAGCCTGCGCCGATTCAAAGACGACGCAAAGGAAGTCGCCGAGGGATTTGAATGCGGCATTCAGATTGCTAAATTCCAGGATCTAAAAAACGGAGACATCATCGAAGCGTATATCGTCGAACAGGTGGCGCCGGAACTAGCGCGCGCATAATCGATGAAATCGCAGCGGCAAGCGCGCATCGATCACGAAATACAGCGGATTCTCGGCACCCTCGTTTCGCAAGAGCTGAAGGATCCGCGCCTCGGCTTCGTAACCGTCATGCGCGCTGAAGTCTCCGACGATCTAAACACGTGCAAGGTTTTCGTGTCGATCATCGGTGACCGGCACGTCGCGCGGCAATCGCTCGATGCGCTAGAAAACGCCAAGAAATTCCTGCGCGGCGAACTCGGCCATCGGATTGACTTGCGGCACACGCCGCAGTTGGTTTTTATCGAGGATCGTTCCACCGAACGCGCGATTGCGCTTGCAAAAACGCTGCGAGAAGATGCCGAGCGCCATCAAGCGTCCGGTGAGGGGGAAGTATGATTGAGAGCCAACCGGTAAGTTCGAGCGTAGCGGATGTCGTTGCGGAATTAAAGCGGCGCAGCACCTTCGTCATGGTGAGTCATGTGAAGCCTGACGGCGACACGCTGGGTTCCGGGCTCGCTCTCGGCCTCGCGCTAAAGCGGTTAGGCAAGCGCGTATTCTATTTTCAGCAAGACCCCGTCCCGCGTAACTTGCGCTTTCTTCCCGAATCGGACTTCGTGTCGCGCGCCCTTCCCGCCGATCTGCCTTCCGATACGTTCTACGTGTTCTGCGACATGAGCGATCGTGGGCGTGCCGGAGAGTTTCTCCCGAAAATCGAGCGTGCCGACACGTTGGATATCGATCACCATCTGGGAAATTCACACTTCGGTGCCTATAATTTCGTCATTCCTACCGAATGTTCGACGGGCACGACGCTCATGCACCTGCTGCGGGCGATGAACGTAACGATGGACGCGAAAATCGCGACGTGCATCCTCACGACGATCATGACGGACACCGGCGGTTTCATGCATTCGAACACGACGCCCGAGGTTCTCGACCTCTCCGCGGAATTGATGCGCGCCGGCGCCGACAAAGAACAGATCACCGAGGCAATATTTGCGAACAAGCGCATCGCCGCTACCCGTCTGCTCGGCCGCATAATTGACGTCATGGTCTTTGCTCACGACGGGCGTTATTGCTATTCATACGTCGACGATCCGATGCTCGCTAATACTCGCGCCGACGGCGAAGATACGGAGGACGTCGTCAACACGCTACGCGGACAAGAAGGCGTCGAAGTTGCCGCTCTCTTCAAAGACATCCAAGGCGAGATCCGCGTCAGCTTGCGTTCCAACGGCGGAATCAACGTGCAGGCGGCAGCGGCCCGCTTAGACGGCGGCGGCCACGCTCGCGCGTCGGGCTTGACGTATAACGGACCCCTGCGAGAGGCGTTCGCTGCGGTGGACGCGGCGCTGGTCTCCGAAGGCTTGTGACGCTCGTCGCGGCCGCATTCCTTTTCATCTTCGGGTCGGCTGGAGCGGCGGTCGTATTCTTGCGCTATCCTCGGGCGCATTTTACGCGCGCGGCCTACGTGTTCATGGCGGTGGGTGGCGCGGTTTTTATCGCGTGGGCCGTCTCCCACGTACTTGGTCTCGGCGTTGCCGCAATGATGCTCTTGCTTCTCGGAGGCACGCTCGGCGCAATCGGAGCGTTTCGCAAAGAGGTGCGGATGCTGCCGCCTTCCCGATAGACCAGCCGCTCGCAATGCTCGGCTTCGTCAACGTGTTCAAACCCGCCGGTCCTTCGTCGGCGCAAGTCGTCGCACGTGTTCGCCGCATCTACGGCATATTGGCGCGCGATCGTCGCATCGCGGTCGGGCATCTTGGGACGCTCGACCCGCAAGCGGCGGGTGTTCTGCCCGTCGCCGTCGGAAAAGCGACGCGTCTGATTCCGCTCTTAGCCGAGCAGCGCAAAACATACGTCGCGACGTTGGTTGCGGGGCGTTCCACGACCACGCAGGATGCTTCGGGAGCGACCGTTGCGGCTGGAGACGTACGCGACGATTGGAAGCCCGCTTTGAGTGCCGTTGTCGCGCAGTTTACGGGAAAATTAGAACAGCTTCCGCCGATGTTTTCAGCCGTTCACCACGACGGTAAACGCTTGTACGATATCGCACGCGCGGGAAAAACCGTCGAGCGAAAGAGCCGCTCGATTACCGTGTACGCGCTCACGGTGCTCGGGTTCGAAGCCCGCGCTGCGCGTATCCGCGTTTCCTGCAGCGAAGGCACGTACGTCCGTACGCTCTGCGAAGACCTTGGCGCCGCCATCGGCGTTCCGGCGCACATGGGAGCACTTGTACGCGAAGCATCCGGACCGTTCGTGCTTTACGAGGCGCGGACGCTCGATGAAATTTCATCGGAGCCGTTCGAAGCGCTGATCGCTCCCGAACATATCATTCCGTTTCCGACGATCGTGTTGGATCTGCGCGGCTCGGCGGACTTCCGCGCCGGTCGCCTCGTGCCGCTGCCGCAAGGCGCGCCGGCGCAGCACGTATTCGTGCGCGACGACTCGCGCACGCTGGTTGGAGTCGGCGAAGCGCACGGCGCGATGCTGGCACCGCGCAAGGTATTCGTGTGAAGATCTATCACGAACTTTTCCGCGACGTTAGCCGGCCGCTCGTGCTTGCGATCGGATTCTTCGATGGAATGCATCGCGGGCACCGCGAGATCGTGCGCGCAGCGCAACGCATGCGCAAGCCGGGATGGCGGTGCGGCATCCTGAGCTTCGCAAACCATCCCGCTTCGTTTTTGCGTCCCGGCACGGAACCGCCGATGTTGACGACCGATGAGGAACGCATCGATCTTTTCGCCGCGGCGGGAGCCGAAGAGTGCTTTTTTATTCGTTTCGATGAGTCCATTGCGATGCTCGAGCCGGAGACATTTTTAGATCGATTGATCGGCGGTCTCGGCGTTCGTGGAATTGCCGTCGGTCCGACGTTCCGTTTCGGTCGCGTCCGAGCCGGCGATACGGCGATGATGCGCGAGTATCTCGCGGCGCGCGATGTAGCGTTCGTTACCCCGGAAAACGTCGATGACGACGGTGAGCGTATTTCGAGTTCGCGCATCCGCACGCTCGTACGCGACGGAAAGCTCGAACTCGCCGACCGTCTTCTGGGACACAGCTACGAGCTGTGCGGCACCGTCGAACTGGGCGCGGGCCGGGGACACGATCTCGGTTTTCCCACCGCCAATGTCGCGCCGCCGCCGAAGCTGCTGCCCAAAGACGGCGTCTATTCCGCTCTCGCGCGGCATGAGGGACGCGACTATTCAACGTTAGTTTCGATCGGCACGAATCCGCACTTCGGCGGTTCCGTTCACACGATCGAAGCTTGGCTGCGTGATTTCCGTGCGACGATTTACGGCAGACAACTCGTTTTGCGCGATCTGCGCTACGTGCGCGAACAGCGCGCGTTCGCCTCGGTGGACGAGCTGGTCGCTCAGATGCAATCCGACCGGCGCGCCGTCGCGTATCCGAGCTATTAATGGGCCGTAACGCGCGCACAATCTGCTACCTGCTCGTCGGTGCTGTCGCGGCGATCCTGCCCGGTTGCGCTCGCCACCCAAGTTCTATCGCGGAGAGCGGATCCGCGGAGCTTGCAATCGCCGGACGGCCGGCGCCCCTTTGGGAAGCGCCGACGACGAGCGGCGGCACGTTGACGCTTCTGTCGCTCCGTGGGAAAGCCGTCTATTTAAACTTCTTTGCATCCTGGTGTCCGCCGTGCAACGAAGAAGCACCCGACATCAACGCGCTGCAAAAACACTATGCAAGCCGCGGCTTGCGGGTCGTCGGCGTCGATATCATGGAGAACGCGGGGAAAGCGGCATCGTTTGCGGCGATGCATCATCTGGTCTATCCCGTTATCGTAGACGGCGGCATTTTACGCAGGCAGTATCGCGTGAACGGTTTGCCCGTCCACGTTTTTATCGACCGGAACGGTACGGTGCGTCGCATCCAAGTCGGCGAGCCTTCCAAAGCCGAAATGGAGTCTGCGATCAAGTCGATCCTGTAGACTCGGCTACTGCATCTAGAGTTTGGCGAAAAGGCTATCGGCGCGAACCACCAAGTCGCCGAAGCGCTCGCTGCGTCGATCGCGAAAGACGGAGCGCAACGGCGGCACGCATGACATGCTGGCTATCTCACGCAGCTCGCACGACGAGAGAGTCTCCGTCGAGCGTTACTTCGGCGGTGCCGCCCTCGCGCAGTTCGCCGCGTAGTATTGCCGTGGAGAGCGGCGTGCTGACGTAGTGCGAAACCGTGCGCCCCACGTAGCGCGCTCCACTGCCGGCGCCGATCGAAACCCTCGCGAGATATTGCTTTGCTTCATCCGAGAGCTGCAGGCGCACGCTGCGAACGCCGAGCCGCTGCGCGAGCGCATCGACGTGTATTTCGACGATCGACTCGATCTGCGGCAGTTCGAGCGTGTTGAATCGTACAACGTCATCGATCCGGTTGATGAGTTCGGGGCGCAACTCGAGTGCGATTTCGTCCTCGGGCAGATTCGTCGTAAGGACGATGAGCGAGTGGCGAAAATCCACCGTACGTCCCTTAGCGTCGGTCACACGTCCGTCGTCGAGTATCTGAAGCAGAATCGCGGCAACGTCGGGATGCGCTTTTTCAAGTTCGTCAAAAAGCACCACGCAATACGGACGCCGCCGTACGGGCTCCGTCAGTTGGCCCGGCTCGTCGTGACCTTGATATCCGGGCGGCGCGCCCAAAAGGCGCGAAACCGTGTGCGCTTCGGTAAATTCGGAGAGGTCGATGCGCACGAGCGCGGCTTCGCTGCCGAAGAGCGTTTCGGCAAGCGTTTTTGCAAGCTCGGTCTTCCCGACGCCGCTCGGTCCCGCGAATAAAAACGTTCCGAGCGGTTTGTTTGGATCGTGCAGTCCCGCCCGAGCGCGGCGGATTGCTTCTGCGACCGATCCGATCGCCCGGTCCTGTCCGATCACGCGTTTGGCGAGAACCGTTTCCAGCGAGAGCAGTTGATTGGTCTGCGTCTCCGAAAGCGTCGATTGGGGAATGCCCGTCCATTTCGTTACGACCGCTGCGACGTGTTCTGCCGTGACGCGCGGCAGCAGCGTCTCTCCGCGGTTGGCGAGCGCGACCGAAGCGGCCGCTTCATCCATGAGGTCGATCGCTTTGTCCGGAAGAAACCGGTCGGCAATGTAGCGCGCGGAGAGCGACGCAGCTGCATCGATCGCGGAATCGTCGATTGCGACGGCATGGTGTTTCGCATAGCCGTCGCGCAAGCCGCGCAGTATCGCGACCGTCTGCTCGATCGTGGGTTCTTCTACCATCACGGGTTGAAAGCGCCGCTCGAGTGCCGCATCCGATTCAATATATTTGCGGTATTCATCGAAAGTCGTCGCGCCGATGCACTGCAGTTCTCCGCGAGCGAGCTCCGGCTTGATCATGGAACTCAAATCGAGAGAACCTTCGGCCGCGCCCGCTCCTACGAGGGTGTGCAATTCGTCGATGAAAAGAATCACGTCGCGCGCACTGCGTTTTACTTCATCGAGAATTTTTTTCACGCGGCTTTCGAACTCGCCGCGATATTTCGTTCCGGCAACAAGCGGCCCGAGCGATATCGAAAGGACGCGCTTGTTACGCAGCGCGGCGGGCACGGTCCCCGCAACGATGCGCTGAGCCAGACCTTCGACGATAGCGGTCTTTCCAACGCCGGGTTCGCCGACGAGAACGGGGTTGTTCTTGCTACGGCGCGCGAGAATCGAAATGAGACGCTCGATCTCGTCCGATCTGCCGACCACGGGATCGAGCTTCTTAGCGCGCGCTAGTTCCGTGAGATCGCGGGAAAAATTATGGAGTACGGGCGTCCCGGTCGCGCCCAGCCGCCGGGTGAGGTCTTCGCGATTCTCGTAAATCAGCGCCCCGCCCGCAATCAGTCCGGCGGCCGCGAGCGCCGCTCCCAAAAACGGAAGCGCGCCGGTCGCGGCACGCCGTTGCGCGCACCGGGCGCACAGCGGCGTCGGGCCGTTGTACGTGGTAGCGGTCCGCTGACCGCAGGCTTCGCACGTGATGTTCATGAGCTACAGTACCCCCAAATCGCCGCCCAGTTTCCACGGAGGCTGTGATTTAGCCCGGCTCGTCGTCGCTACGGGCCTTATGTGCTGAAGCACACTGCGGCCCTAGGCTCCTAGAACCGGGCTAAATCGCAGCCTCCGTGGCTTGAGGCGGCGGGCGGATTTATGGGGTGGCTAGATATATGGCGGTTACGTCGGCGGTTATGTTGACGTTGCCGGCGTCGAAATTGGTCGGCTCTCGTGCGGGGGAGATGGCGCTCATGCGCATCATCGGCTGCGGGAGAACGTTACCGCCGCCGTTGAGTTCGATGCGCCGTATGCCCGTGATGTGGAGACCGGCGGCTTTAGCCAAGCGTTCCGCTTTCGCCCGAGCGTCTGCAACGGCGCGATTCGTGGCTTCGGCGCGGGCCGCGGAAGAGTTCGCGATGTCGAAGGTTACGCCGCCCACTTCGATGCCCGCGATCGGCGAGATGGCATCGACGGCCGGTCCCGCATCGCCGATCTTGCGCACTTTTATTGCAAATGATCTCGTCACGGTGTAACCGTAATTTTGCGGCGCCGGCTGCGGCTGGTCCGGCATGGCCTGCGGCTTAGGTTGATAGCTGAGGTTGTAGTAGGAGAGCGTGATGTCGGCGCGGTGTATGCCGCGCCCGGTGAGCGAATTTACCGCTCGCTCGTAGAGCGAATTGTTTTGCGACGTCGCCGCATCGGCACTGGAATCGGTCGTTGCAATGGACGCGTTAACGGTCGCCATGTCGGGCTGCACGGTCACGACGGCGTTGCCGGTAACCGCAATTGCCGTAGGGGTCGCCGCAACCGCCGGGACGGCGAACGATGCAACGATACAGAGAGCGGTCAAGAATGATTTCATACCATCGTAAACGTCCGCCGTTCGCGCTTGATGCCCTGCCTGCTCGGCACTCCTCGGCACGCAAGGAGGCGCCGTTTAAAAAGGGTCCTTCTGCGGAATGTCATGCTCAAGGAGGTAGTGATGGGTATCTTACTGTGGATTATTTTCGGAATCATCGTGGGCGCGGTCGCTCGTTGGATCGTTCCGGGTGAAGGCCCGGGCGGCGTGATCGGGGATCTCGTCATCGGTATCGTCGGCGCGCTGTTAGGCGGCTGGATATTTTCGCTCTTCGGCCATGTCGGCGTAACCGGTTTCAACGTAGGAAGTTTCATTACGGCAATCATTGGTGCGGTCGTGCTGCTCTTTATCGTTCGCGCCGTCTCGGGACGACGCACCGTAGCCTGATTCAGGAGCTTCGGCACCTGTAGACAGAAGTCCGAGGCCCCTTGAGGAAAAAAGGCGTAGGCTTGAAGTGCTCCAATAGCGGGCATCACGTCTGCAAGCTTTCTCCTTGAGGGGTCGCACTTTAGCGTCATGGCGTACATCATTACCGAGCCGTGTATCGGGACCAAGGACAAGTCGTGCGTGGACGTGTGTCCGGTGGACTGTATTCACGGCAAGGAAGACGACGAACAGCTCTTCATCGATCCCGAAGTCTGTATTGACTGCGGCGCTTGCGTGTCGGCTTGCCCGGTGGAGGCAATCTTTGCCGACTCAGATATCCCGGAGAAATGGGAAAACTACGTCGAGATCAACGCTGAATATTTTAAGAAGAGCAACGTCTAAGAACGCAACTGCTGAAACGGCGGGGCGGGTTGTCGCAGAAGTGCGGCAACCCGTTTTGCTTTCCGGCGTGGAAAAAACGTATGAAGAAGGCGTGCGCGCTCTCGTCGATATCGATCTCGGTATCGAGCGCGGCGAGCTGGTCGCAATCGTGGGGCCAAGCGGTTGCGGCAAGAGCACGCTGCTCAACCTCATCGGCTGTATCGATCTGCCGACCGCGGGTACCGTCGAGATCGACGGCGTTTCCACTCGCGATCTTACCGACGACGCGCTTACGAAGCTCCGCCGCGACCGCATCGGTACGGTGTTCCAATTTTTCAATTTACTGCCGACGCTGAGCATTCGCGACAACGTCGCGTTGCCGCTCGTGCTCCAACATGCCGGCGTCCGGCGCATCGACGCGCGGGTGAATCGCACGCTCGACGCCGTTGGGATAACAGATAAGGCTTCGTCGCTACCGGGAACGATCTCCGGCGGACAGCTGCAACGTGCGGCAATCGCTCGAGCGATCGTCCACGAGCCGGCGATCCTCCTCGCCGACGAGCCGACGGGCAATCTCGACTCGCGCAATGGCCGTAGCGTGCTCGATATTCTGCGGTCGCTTGCCGACGGCGGTCAAGCGATCGTTATGGCGACGCACAGCGCCGAAGCTGCCGCGAGAGCCGACCGGCGCGTTCACATGCGCGACGGCCGCATACAATCCATATCGTGAACGTCGCGCGTCTGCTGATCCGCGCCCTCGTCGTCGGTTACCTGCGCACCAACGGATTGCGCGCGCTCGTTACTCTCGTTGCGGTGGCGTTGGGCGTTGCCGCAGCATACGCGATCGATCTTGCGAACGCCACGGCGGTCGATTCGTTCAGCAGAAGCGTTGACGTGATCGCCAATCGTGTCAACCTTCAAGTCTTTGGAAGCGGAACGGGTTTCGACGAGCGGGCGTTGACGCGCATCGAGCGCCTGCCCGGCGTATGGAGCGCGAGCCCCGTAATCGAAGGGGAACTCGTCGGGGGCGTGCGGCCCGGTGATCCGGAATCCGGCGAAATCATTCGCGTCCTCGGCGTCGATATTACCCGCGCCGCGCTTCCCGATGCGGTCCGTTCCGCGCAAGGCAGCGCGCCCACATTCAATCTCCATGAGTTTATCGACGGCAACGGCATCATCGCAAGCGATCGCATCGCGCGCCGTTACGTCACCGGAAAGATTTTGCGCGCCTACGCAGGAGCGCGGCGGGTCGCGTTGCCGATCATGGGCGTGATCGCGCCGGGAACCGTCGGCGTCGATTCGAGCATAGCTTTCGTTGATATTGCGAGCGCGCAAACGATCTTTCACCGTGTCGGTACGCTCGATCGCATCGATATGATCGTCGATCCGTCGAAGCTGCCGGCGGTACGGCAAGCCGTCGCGCGGGCGGCCCCTCCCGGCACGCGCGTGCTGGAGCCCCGTACGCGATTGAACGAGATTCGCCGCATGCTCTCGAGCTTCCAAATGAATCTCGCGGTATTAGCCGACGTCGCGCTGCTTGTAGGAATGTATCTCATTTACAACGCGGTCGCGATCTCCGTCGTGCAGCGCAAGAGCGAAATTGGGACGCTGCGCGCGCTCGGAGTGAGTCGCCGGGCGATCTTCGCAACGTTCGTGGGCGAGGGCGCGCTTTACGGCATTCTGGGCGCCATCGGTGGCATACTCGCCGGTTTTTTGCTGGCGCGATTTTCCGTCGCGGCGGTCCAGACGACCGTCTCGACGCTTTACGTCGGCTCGCACGCCGACAGCGTTGTCTTTTCGTGGGGTGCGACCGCTAAGGCGCTTGGAACGGGAATCGCGCTTGCGATGCTCTCAGCGTTGGCGCCTGCCGTGCAAGCCGCATCGACACCGCCGGCGCGCAGCATGCGGGCTGGAGCGGGTTGCGAACGTACCGTTGCGGGATTTTCGCGAACGAGCGCGTTTTTCGGGGTCGTGTCGTTGCTATGCGCGGGCGCCCTCATGCAATTACCGGCGATTCGAGGTGTTCCGTTCTTTGGCTACATTGCCGGCGTGCTGCTCATTTTGGGTGCGTCGCTCTGCGTGCCGATCGTCCTTGCCGCCTCGGTCTTGGCGCTGCGGCTGCTTCGGGCGCGAAGGCCGTCCGCAACGATCGCGGCCGGATTTCTGCGCGCGTCGCCGCGCCGTTTTTCGGTCGCCATTGCATCGCTTGCCGTAGCGGTTGCGATGATGGTTGCAATAGCCGTGCTGGTCGGATCGTTTCGCTCTACGGTCGTCGCCTGGACCTCCGACACGCTCGCAGCGGATCTCTATATCAAAACGCCGGGAGCCGTCGATGCGGGATTTCACGGCGATTTTTCGCCCGCCGATGTCGATCGCATTCGCGCTGTCAACGGCGTTGCTGCAGTGGACACCTATCGCGGCTTCGACGTCCCAATTGAGGGCAGGTTCGCGCAATTGGGCGCGACGAGCGTTCAGTCGTTCGCGACGCGCAATAAGTTGCGATTCATTACGCGCGTCGATCTGCGCGCATTAGCGCGCGAGATGCAAACGAGCAGTACCGCAGTGGTGAGCGAACCCTTCAGCACGCATTTTGGATTGAAAGAAGGGGACTCGTTTGTGCTGCCGACGCCGCGCGGAACCCGCCGGTTCCGCATCCTCGCAATTTACAACGATTATTCGACGAGCGGCGGGACGTTTGTGATCGACGCGAAGACCTATGCGCGACTGTGGGGCGACCGCACCGTCGATTCGATCGCCGTGTATTTGCAAGCTGGTGCGGACCCCGGCATCGTGCGAACGCAGATCGAACGCGCGCTCGTACCGCTTCGCGTCGATATTTCGACGAATAGCGAATTGCGCAGCTTTGCAATAGGGATCTTCGACCGCACCTTCGCGATAACGAGCGCCCTGTATATCGTGAGCATGGCGATTGCGGTCCTCGGTGTCGTCAGCACGCTATTCGCTTTGGTTCTCGAGCGCCGGCTCGAAATCGCGCTGCTGCGCTACATTGGTCTGGACCGCGCGGGTGTGGCGCGCATGGTTCTTGCACAAGCCTTGGTCGTCGGATTGCTTGCCGGAATCGTTGGAATCGCGCTCGGTGCGGCGCTCGCGGCAGACTTGATTTATGTGATCAACCGGCAGAGCTTCGGATGGCTGATTGTTTGGAAGTCGCCGGGCTGGTTCTACCTCGAAGCGGTTATCATGGTCGTCATTGCTGCGCTCGTTGCGGCCGTCTATCCCGCGCGCGTCGCATCGAACATCAAGACAACCGAGGTGTTGCGCGTTGAGTGATCGCATCCGCAGATCGATTGCGATTTTCTTCGGGTGTCTGCTGCTCGCAAATGCGCCGCAGCGGTTTTCGATCGCTACGTCGCCATACGCATTTATGTTCCCACGGGATCACTTCGCGCACGATGACTACCGCACGGAATGGTGGTACTTTACCGGCCACTTGCGAGCGCCCGGCGGCCACCGATTCGGTTATGAGTTGACGTTTTTCCGCATCGGTTTGGAACCGCGCGCGCCGGCATGGAGCCGCGGAGAAAGCAAGTGGTACGCCTATCAGCTCTATCCGGCACACTTCGCGATCAGCGATGTAGGCGGGGGCGAGTTCGTTCATTACGAGACAATTGCCCGGGACGCGCTCGGGCAGGGGTCGGCATCGGAATCTTCACTCGACGTACGGGCCGGCGGCTGGACGTTGACTGGGACGCCTGCGGTGCAGACGGCGATGCACCTACGAGCGTCGCACGGTGATGATGCCCTCGATCTCACGGTGCGTCCGCAGAAGCCGCCGGCGATCCACGGCGTGGGCGGTATTTCGCGCAAAGGTCCGTGCGCTTCGTGCGCTTCACATTATTATTCGTTCTCGCGTCTGATAACGCGCGGCACGCTGACGCGCGGCGGCGTTCGCTATTCCGTCTCGGGCATATCGTGGATGGATCACGAATTCGGTTCCGACGAATTACAGGCCGACCAGTCGGGATGGGATTGGTTCTCGATGCAGCTCAACGATGGACGCGATCTAATGTTGTATCGTTTGCGCCGGAAGGACGGGCATACGACGCCGCAGTCATCGGGAAGTTTAATCGACCGGAACGGTAACGTGGTTCATCTCCCGCTGCGCGCGTTTAGCATCTCGCAGGACGGCCGCTGGGTAAGTCCGCACACCGGCGCCGCATATCCGAGCGGATGGCATATCCGAGTGGCGGGAATCGGAGTCGAACTCGTACTCGTGCCGGAGCTGCTCGACCAAGAACTCGTGGATTCCCAAGGCACGACCTATTGGGAAGGCGATGTCGACGTGCGAGATGCCGCTACGGGTAAGTCTATCGGCGCGGGATATGTCGAACTGACCGGATACGCTTCACCCGTGCGTCTGTGACGGCATGGAGACGGCAAAAAATGTTTCCTGGCGCGCGACGATGACGTCGGCACGTTCGAGGAACTCCGGCCGCACATCGCGTCTGCGCATCGCAACCACGCGGAGCGGCGCGTGCGGCTCGGGCTGCGGCCCGTAGCGGAATGCGGAATTGCGAAAAAAGATGTCGCCCGCGTTCGCTGCGTCCGAGCCGCGCATTTCGATAAAGGTACACGCTTGCGTCTGCGTCGCGTGAAGCGCTTCACCATGGCGCTCGAAGGCAAAAACGCGTTCTCCCCCATAGGCGATATCGAGCGGGATAACGATGCGCGCATTTTCCGCAAGCGCTTCCCACAACGACGGAGCGATATCGTCGGCGCGCGCGGTAGCGATGATGCGATCGAACGGCGCATCGAAGCGCATCGTGCGTACGTCGCCCGATTTTACATCGATTCCCGCGAACCCCAGTTGGCGCAGCAACATGCGCGCGCGCTGCGCAAGATCGCCTTCAAGTTCCACCGAAACGATCGGCCCGCTTTCGCCGGTGAGCGTTGCGAGCAAGGCGGCGTTATATCCGCTGCCCGTGCCGATCTCGAGAACGCGGTCACCGCGACGCACGTCGAGAAGCTCGAGCATCTGCGCGATCATCCCCGGTTGTGAGATCGAAGAGAGCACTTCACCGCCGGTCTCTTTCAATGCGACCGCCCGATCCTCGTACGCGGCTTCGAGCGGAATTCCGGGAATGAAGCGATGCCGCGGAACGGCCAGAATAGCACGCGTGACTTCAGGATCGCGGAGCGTACCGGTAGAGCGCAGATACGAGACGAGATGCTCGCGGAGCACAGCGTCATGGCTCATGCATGTCCTTCTTGAAAAAGCTGAATCGAGGCGTGCCCTAGGGTAGGCGATGCAATCGTGCGAAGATAGAGTACCCGATATGATTGCAGAGATTTCAGCTGCGCAACTCGCTGGGTTTTTCGCCTCCGCTCCGCTCGTTTTGGGGATCGTTATCTTGGCGGTCGCGTGGAACGCCAAGCGGCACGAGCGCGTCCCCGCTGTGGCTAGCGGCAAAACGTACGCCTGCGCAGCCTGCGGCCGGCGCGGTTCGCGAGAGCATATGGTTCCGCGGGCACACGAGGGTGCGGTTAGCTGGTACTGCGCTAACTGCGCAAAAGCAAGTCCGTCGATCTAAGCCGAGTTGAAGGATCAAACTTGAAGGACTTCTTTGATCTCCGGGACATCGGCCACGACGACGGCCTCAATCGCGCCTTTTAGCGTCATCGTCGAAGCGGGGCATCCTCCGCATGCGCCGAGCATCTGAACGTATGCGATACCGTCTGCGACGTTCATCAGCCATACTTCGCCGCCGTCGGCGTGGATACCGGGACGAACCTTGTCGAGCGCTTCGTTGACGCGCTCCTCGATCGTTTTCATAGCTCTGCTCTGCGTAACGCCGGCAAACGAAGAGGCGGTTGCAGGCGCGATACGTCCGGTTACTGTCCGTAGCCATTCATAAGTTCGCGGATGCGCGAAGAGATCGCTATGGCATCGTCCCACTTGCGCTGCCACATGTTGCGCCCGAAGATAAGGCCGACACAGCCGGCCTCCATCGCCGCCCGGGCTTTTTGAAGGGTCGAATCGTCGCCCATTTTGCTTCCACCCGATACGAGAACCAACGTCCGTCCGGCCGACCGCACGACGCGCTGCAGGCCTTCGACGTCGGTGAACTGCAAGGAATTATAGGGCTTCGGCAACTTCTCGGCAGAAGCGGGGTCCCACTTCGGCTCGTTGAGCTTGACGATATCGCAGCCCACTTCGCAGGCTACGCGTGCGGCGTAATCCACGGCGTAAAGGCTCTCGATGCCGCCCTTCGCCTTCATCGCCGATCCTCGCGGATAGGCCCAAATGATGAGCGGCATGCCGTAACGTTCGCATTCGCGTCGAACCTCGTTGCATTGCGCAATGTCGACGTCTTGCGACGGGCTTC
Organism: Vulcanimicrobiota bacterium; assembly: GCA_030854045.1. Taxonomy (GTDB): domain Bacteria; phylum Vulcanimicrobiota; class Vulcanimicrobiia; order Vulcanimicrobiales; family Vulcanimicrobiaceae; genus JALYTY01. The sequence goes on from JALYTY010000042.1 coordinate 42,868, forward strand.
CGACGAAGAGCGTGTATCCAACCCCATCGGCACCGAGCCGAACCGCATCTTCGACCGACGATGTCATCGAGCTAAACGCTTCGTCGTCGGGAGGAACGTTCGTCTTGCCGTTAACTTTAAGGACGAGCGGAACGCGGCCGGCATAGTTTGCGTGATATTTTTCGGCCAGGCCGACGTGCAGCGCGATTCCCGAAAAGTTTCCTTCGACCGCCAAGCGGTAGATCCAATCGGTATCGACCGAATCCGGATTGTCGAAAAAATCGACGGGCCCGTGCTCGAGGCCCTGGTCGATCGGAAGAATCATCAGCGTTCCGTTGCCGGGTCCATGTTCGTACATCAAGCGGTGCAGGCGGGTGCGCTTGCCCGTTGATAAGTTCATCTGATCGAAAGTCGGACGGCGAATCGCTAGCGTTGCTGTGGTCATGGGAAGAGCCGCTTCGGCCAGGAGCGCAACGGTGCCTGTAGGAAATGGGCGGCCGTGACCGAGCCGCGATTGGGATTTATCGGACTTGGCGCGATGGGCGAGCCGATGGCGCGTTCTTTGCGCAGAAACGGATTTACAGTTACTGCCGCCGTGCATCAACGGCGCGATGCGATCGACCGCCTCAAGGACGACGGTGTCGCTGAATCTTCGACCTTCGCGAAAGTCGCCGCAGCAAGCGACATCACGATCCTCTGCCTGCCGGATGCGCCGCAGGTCGAAGAGGCGCTTTTTTCTGTTGACGGCGTTGCAGCGGGCGCCGCACCCGGTTCCGTCGTGATCGACATGTCGACGCTCTCTCCGATCGCCTCCAAGACTTTCGCGCAACGGCTCGATGCGCAGAATGTGGCCTTCGTCGACGCGCCGGTGAGCGGCGGACCGGCGCGCGCACAAAGCGGGACTCTCACGATCATGGTCGGCGCCGAAGGCTCCGTCTTCGCGCGGGTCGAGCGGGTGCTGGAGGCAATGGGAACGCCGTATCATCTTGGCGATATTGGGATGGGCGAGACGGTGAAGCTGGTAAATCAGATCATCATTTCGAGCGTCATGGTCGCCAACGTCGAAGCGTTCGTCTTTGCCAAGAAAGCCGGCGCCGACATCGACGCGGTACGAAAGGTGATTGCGACGGCGACCGGTTCGAACTATGTTCTGGACCAATGGTTGCCGAAAACATGGTTCGCCGGAACGTTCGAGGGCGGCTTCGCGCTCGATCTGTTGCGCAAAGACCTGGCGGCGGCAATGGACGCCGCGCGCGCCATGCGCTTACCGATGCCCGCGTCGGCATTAGTCTATCAACTCTATACGGCATGCTCGGCAGAAGGAGACGGCGCGCTGGATTACAGTGCAATCGCCAAATGGTATGAACGGATCGATCGAGACTAAGCCCGGCCGCGGAACATTCACGAAAAGCCCCGATTTCAACAAGAAAATTCTGGTGGTCGACGACGAGTCGGCGATCTTGCAGACGCTGCGTTTTAACTTGGAGCGTAGCGGATACGCGGTGGTCACGGCGAGCGATGGACGTAGCGCCGTCGCAATGGCGCAACGCGAAGAGCCCGACCTCATCGTGCTCGATATCATGTTGCCGGTGCTCGACGGCATCGAAGCGTGCAAAGAAATCCGCAAGTTCAGCTCCGTGCCGATCATCATGCTCACGGCCAAAGATCAAGAAATCGACAAAGTGCTTGCTCTGGAACTCGGCGCCGATGACTACGTGACGAAGCCGTTTGCATTACACGAGTTTTTGGCGCGCGTTAAGGCGCGTTTGCGCCGGCCGATGCCGATCGCGGGAGGTCACGACGAAGCGATTACGGTCGGCCAAATCGTGCTCGACCCCTCGCGCCAGCAGTTGATCGTTCGCGGCAAAGAGGTTGCGCTCGCGCCCAAAGAGTTCGCACTGCTGCGCGTGCTGATGGAAAACAACGGCCGCGTCGTGACGCGTCAGACGCTGCTCGATAAAGTATGGGGTTACGATTTCGAAGGCGAGCAGCAGACGGTGAGCGTGCACATTCGCTGGCTGCGCGAGAAGATCGAGGAGGACTCGAGAAACCCTCGCCACATCATCACCGTGCGCAGCCGCGGCTACATGTTCAAAGCGGTGTAAGATCGCGCCATGATATCGACGTCGTGGACCGTCGCCGCGCTTCTGCTCGGCTTGATCTGCGGCGCGTCGGCCGTATGGCTCGCAACCCACAAACGTTGGCGATCGGCGCGTGAAGAAGATCCGGCGCCATCCGCGCCGGCGACCGGCGACGATGATTTCATTCGGCTCGTCCACGCGCTGCCGTTAGGCGTCGTTTTTGTCGACTCGTCGGCTCGCATACGATTTGCAAATCCAGCCGCAGGCACGATATTTCAATTCAATCCGCAGCGTGGTATGGGAGCCCACGTCTTAACATCGATTCCAAACATCGAACTCGAACGGCGGATTCAAGAAGCGCTGCGCGGCGAGGCATCGATCGCGACGATTACGCTAGGTTCGGGCGATCGTGCGCGCAGCTATCGCGTCTCGGTGTATCCGCTCGATGCCGGCGATCGCGCCGGAGGCGTTGCCGTCTTTGCCGACGATCGAACGGATGTCGAGCGGCTGGAGCGCGCGCGCAAGGAATTTTTGTCGAACGTTTCGCACGAACTTCGAACCCCGCTTTCATCGATCAAGCTGATGCTGGAAACGGTGATCGAGTCGCCCGACGATGAGGCCGCCGATCTTTTCTTGCCGCAAGTGCTCGCGCAGGTCGACCGTTTGGCAGCCCTCGTCGCGCAGTTGCTCGAACACGCTCGCGCCGAGTCGGGACAATTGCGCCTCGACTTGCGCGAGATCGATCTCGAGTCGGTGGCTCACCCCATCGTTTCGTCGTTCGAACCGCAGGCGTCGAATAAAGGCGTGCGCCTGTACCTGCAGGCAAATCGGCCCGTCAGTCTGGAGGCCGATCCCGATCGCCTCGCTCAGGTTTTCGTAAATCTGGTCGACAACGCGCTGCGGCACACGCACGATGGCGGATCGGTGACGGTCACGCTCGATGCGGAAGGCAGCGATGCCGTTCTGCGCGTGCGCGATACCGGAGTCGGGATACCGTACCGCGATCTACCGCACGTCTTCGAGCGGTTCTACGTCGTGGACCGGTCCAGGACGCGCGAGAGCGGTGGTGCGGGTCTGGGACTTTCCATCGTCAAGGGGATCGTAGAAGCGCACGGCGGATCGATCTCCGCAGAATCGATGCTCGGCACGGGCGCCGTCTTTTCTATTCGCTTGCCGATCATGCGAATCGCAAAGCGCGATTCCTAACGACGAAGATTTGAAAGCGCTTATGCTTAGGCGGTGCAGATCGGCGTTCTTAATCTTCGTTAATATTCACTTAATATCGACTTACGCCGCCGCAAGTAGGATGAAGTCGCTTTGATCTCTCGTTCGGCCGGTCGCGCGCATTCGCAAGAGGCGGTCGCGAAGGGGTTTTTATTCGCCGCCAGCGCCTTCGTTATTGTTGCTATGGCGATAATTTTGGGATATCTCGCGCTCGAGGGAACGCGTCTCTTTTTCAGCGACCGCATCAACCCCCTCGTATTTCTTTTCTCCGCGGACTTCTCGCCCGACGCACGTCATCCGGGCGCCCTCGTGTTTATCGCAGGTTCTCTTGCGATCACGCTCTTCAGTCTCCTCGTCGGAGGGCCGTTCGGAATCGCCGTCGGAATTTTTCTCTCGCAGCTCGCGCCGAAAAAAGTCGCGGCCTTGTTCAAGCCTACGATCGAAATTCTCGTTGGAATTCCGTCGGTGGTTTATGGATGGCTCGGCCTTACGCTGCTCGCTCCGCTGATTCGTCAGCATCTCGGCAGCCTTACCGGGTTCGGGCTTTTGACCGCCGGTATCGTGCTTTCGATCATGATTCTTCCCACCGTGATCACGCTCTCGGAAGATGCGCTGCTCTCCGTTTCGGCAAACGTCCGAGAGGCCTCAATGGCGCTCGGTGCCACGCGCTGGCAAACGATTTTCCATGTGATGCTTCCGGCGGCTAAGAGCGGCATAACGGTCGCAGTCATTCTCGGCATCGCGCGCGCCATCGGCGAAACGCTTGCGGTGCAGATGGTGATCGGCAATGCCGCTGCCCTTCCCAAAGGGGTTCTCTCGCCGACGGCCGCGCTGACGACGGAGATCGTCACCGACATGGGCAGCGCGCCGACGGGATCGATCTTATATCACGCCCTCTTCTCGATGGCGTTCCTGCTCTTGCTCATTGCAATGGGGCTCATTCTCGCCGTGCGGCTCGCGTTGCGCCGAAGTTGAGCGGACTGCAGTGTTGAGCGCAACGGCATCCGCCGATAGGAGCCGCCGGAACAACGCGTCGCACCGCCGGTTTGCGGACCGCGCCGCAACCGTAATATTGTGGATCGCCGCGCTTGGAATAGTTTTGGCACTGGCGTTTTTCATCGCGTACATGTTCTACCTGGGTGCTGGTTCGATCTCGTGGCATTTCCTTACCGCTCCGCCGAGTGAGGTCAATGCCGGCGGGGGCATCGGGCCGGAGATCTACAACTCGTTTTACATTTTGATTCTTACGTTGATCTTCACCACGCCAATCGCCACCGCGAGCGGTATCTACCTGCAAGAATACGCGCGCCCGGGGCGATTCACGGCGATCGTACAGTTC
>JALYTY010000080.1 GCA_030854045.1 Vulcanimicrobiota bacterium
AATATGTCGTTGATGGATTACCTCGAGTGGGACGCTTTCTACAATCATCAATCGCAGTTTCTCGGCTCGCTTTCAATCGACGATCTAACCTTCGTCGGCTTGTCGGATCGGTATCCGGAGAGTCTCGAAATGTTCCGCGCCGCCTTCGGACACGATCTTGGACCGGAAATCTTCGAGAACGTCAATAACGAACGTTCCTCCGAAGGGTACGCCGTTACCGACGACGTACGCGCGGCGGTCCAGAAACACCGCGGTCAAGATGTGGAACTTTACGAGCGGGCAAAAGAGATATTCGAGCGCCAGTTGCGCCGGATTACGGTGTAACGCCGTACGATGGCGGCGCTTCGTGCGTTCGGATATGCCGCAGCCACAATCGGCATAGTTTTTTGCGTGCAAGCCGGCTGCTCTCAGGCCGACGTGGTTAAAGCGGAAAAACCGCTTCGCTGGATTCTCAACGGCCCCGCGTTAGCAAACTTCATTAGCGATCCGGTTTCTCGCCGCTTCTTTGAGAACGCACATCCATTCGTTCTCGAACGCAAAACGTCGCAGCTTGAACTTCCTTCGTCGTGGGGCGCGTTGCCGATTCGCTCGTACACGAGTTATCGCGCGATCGAAAAAGCGTTCGCGCGCGGAACGATCGGACCCGACGTCCGCGGCATTCTTTACGATAATGAGGTGTGGAAGTTCACACCGCAGGACGAACAATCGCAGGTCATCGATTATACGCGCAAGGCTGCGGAACTCGTTCACGCGCACGGCCTCACGTTTCTCACCGCGCCCGCGGTCAATCTGGTTCGCGTTCTTTCGCCCGCATCGACCGATAAACGATACGATACGTTCCTGCAGCTCAAGCTGGCGGGCGATTCTGCACGTTATGCAGATGTCTTGGTCATTCAAGCGCAAGGTTCCGAATCGGACGTTACAAAGTTCCGCTCGTTCGTTAAGGCCGCGTCGGTTCAGGCCAAATCCGCTAACGGTAAAGTCCTCGTTCTCGCGGGCATCAGCACGAACCCGAGCGGTCAAAACGTCTCCGCAGATGTCGTCCTCAGTGCGATTCGCGCCACGCGGGCTGCGGTCGACGGTTATTGGTTCAACGTGCCGGCTCCGAGTCCGTACTGCCCGCGTTGTACCGAATTCCGGCCGGACATGGCAATCGACGTTCTCCGTCGCCTAGAGAAGTAGCTCGCCGGAACTCTGAAAGCGACGCATTGGCTCTCAAGCCCGCTTGTCGACTTCGTCGCGTCGTCAATGCAAGACGCAGGCGCGCTCCAGTTTCTTCGCTCCAGGAGTGCCTCGGATCACCCTGCGATAGCCGAAACGTCCTTCCACCCATGCAGTAGTGCTTTTGGCCCATTCGGCTTTAATTCGGATTAATAGGGTCCAATGCTCCATTGCCGGAAAGCCCGCGCTCGGTTAGGATAAGCCCCTAGGTTCGCATTGCGGCCTTATCCTCGAAGTTTTCTAGAAACATCGTCGTTTTGCCGCACTGCCAAATCGGACCGTTTTCCTATCGGGACAACGGACCGGTCGTCGATAAACAGCATGTTTTTCTTATCCTTCATTTGCTTTGGGTTAGCATTTAAAATATGAACGCTTCGCTTATTATTGCCGGTCTTTCGATCGGTACGCTCGTTGGATTAACAGGCGTCGGCGGCGGAAGCTTGATGACTCCGCTCTTGGTCTACATGGGACTGGATCCGATGGTTGCCATCGGCACCGATTTGCTTTACAGCCTTCCGACGAAGCTCTTCGGATGGTTTTTGCACAGCAAACAGCGCAGCGTTCGTTTGGACATCGTCAAACCGCTTTGCATCGGCGGAATTCCCGCGGCTCTTGTGGGGTTAGGTCTGCTTTCGATCGCGAGCCGATATATCGATATCAAGATTCTCGAAACGTGGATGCGTCATGCAATCGGCGTGTCGGTCGTGCTCTCGGCTCTCATGATCATCGTGTCCCCGTTTATTCTTCGCCGTAACCGAACTGCCGGCACCGCCGCACCGCCGCTCAACAACGCGCGCCTTACGATGATCGGCGCAATCGTCGGTTTTATGGTTAGCATAACGTCGATCGGCAGCGGTGCGGTCGCGCTTCCGTTACTCGTATTGTGCCTTCCCGGCATCGGTCTCGCGGAGTTAGTCGGAACGGATATTGCATTCGCCGTGATCCTCGTCTTCGTCTCGGTAATCGGCCACCTGAAAATGGGCCACGTGAACACTGCGGTAACCGTACAGCTTCTCATGGGCTCGCTCGTCGGCGTGTTTTTAGGAACGAAACTCTGCCGCGTGCTCGCGCAACAATGGCTGCGTCCCGCGCTGGCACTCGTGCTGGTTGTCGCCGGGTCTCGCCTAATCTAGCCCTTTGTCGCTACGGTCCTCGATCTGAGCTGAATTTCGATCCTCTGTATCGTTAGCAAGGAGGCATAGCAATCCATGTCTGAAGGCGTCGCAATATGGCTAACCGGAATGTCGGGCGCAGGTAAAAGCACGATCGCGAACGGTCTAAAGCGCGAACTCGAATTGCGCGATCGCAAGGTCGAGGTCCTCGATGGCGATGAGGTGCGTACGCACCTCTCCGAAGGCTTAAGTTTTACGCGCGAAGATCGCGACATCAACGTTGCGCGTATTGCGTTTGTCGCCTCACTGCTCGTCCGCCATGGCGCGACGGTGATTACCGCCATGATTTCGCCGTACGTTGCCGCTCGTGAAGCGGCGCGCGAGCGTATCGGCTCGTTCGTCGAGGTCTACGTTCGCTGCTCGATCGAAGAACTGACGCGTCGCGATGTAAAAGGTCTCTACGCCCGCGCGCTTCGCGGAGAGATCCCGCACTTTACAGGAATTTCAGACCCCTACGAGCCGCCGAAGAACCCCGACGTCACCGTCGACTCCGCGACGGAAACCCCAGACGAAAGCATCGCTAAAATCATCGCAGCGCTCGAAGAACGCGGATACTGCTCCCCGCAATCATCCTCAGCCAAATAGTTCCAGCAACCGCCGCACGCGACGCACATTGTAGGAGCTGAGCTTTAGCCCCAGATCTACGAGCTTACGCTCCATTGGCGGGCAAACGTATATCCTCGATGTGGAATGGTAAGGATATATTGCGGGTCGACAGGATCGTCTTCGATCTTCTTGCGCAGGTTGTGCACGTGTACTCGAAGCGCTGCAATCGCTTCGGGCGTCGCGTCGCCGAAGAGATGACGTGCGGCGCTTTCGATGCTCACCACTTTACCCGCATTGTCCAGAAGCAAATGCAGCAGCTTGGCTTGACGCGTTCCCAGTTTTTCGGAACGGTCCGGGGTCCGCACCACGCGCGTCATCGCATCGAACTGGACTTTTTTATCGACCGTAACGCGTTCGCGCATTGAAAAAATTGCATGCATGGCGCGCTCGGCAACTATTGCTTGCGCTTCGCTAACCAGAAACGAGGCGGTAACATTGCTGTCGCTGATGTGAAGCGGACGAACTCCCACCTCTTCGAGCGCTTGGAGCATTGCGTGCAGAACGCCCGTTGCCGAAGACATCGCGGCGCCTATGATGCACAATTTCGCGCAATGTTCCGCGACGCGAAGATCGAAACCACAGGCAAGAAAATGACTCGAAGTGCGCGTGACGTGCGACCGGTCGCAGGCCAATTGCAGTCCGTCCTCCAGGACATGCAACTGTTCTATCCGCAGGTTGTTCTTCGCAAGCCGCTCGAGCGCGGCGCTCGATGCCTCCCAGACTTCATCGGGGCCGGCTCCGATCAGGCGCGCTTCAATAAACGAGAGGCCGGCGCTCACCGCGATGCTCGCGACCGGCCGCACGCGCTTCGTGTAGGTGTCGTGCGTTACCGACGTCCACCGCCCGCTTTCGATGGCAACAATTTGAAATTGAGTGTTTGTCGCCCACGCTAATTGCGCTGCCTCTACGGTGACGATGTCGTTGCCGCAGTCGGCATGCTCCATCAGCTCTACGAAACTCACGTGTTCCACGGGCGACGCGTCTTCGACTCGAGCGGGGTCCGCGCTCATAATGCAATTCGATGGCGTCCAGAACGCAGCAGAGCATCCAAATTTCGCCGCCAAGCCGATCGCATAAAAATCGCCCGACCGGCCATCTGCACCTTCGGGAATAACGAGGGCTACGGTTGTAAGCGCTTCATCCATGGCGAGCATGGCCTCCATCTGAACGGAGGTAACGAGCGCGGCAACGACGCCAAGGGCGTTGAGCCCGTTGATGAAATGTGAGAGATCGAGCGCCGGCGGCAGGCCGCTTGGGCCGGCAAGCACTACTAAGGCCGGAACTTCGCCGGCCTCGTAGATCGCCCGAATGCGGCCGATCGCGGCCGAAGAGAGCTGTCGGTCCGAAAGCACCGTTGGGTCCAGGGCAATTACGTTATAGACGGTCGAACGGACAGCCGGCATTATCCCTCCTAGACTGCAATCTCAGCCACCCGAGCAGCCTTGCGGAACGGTCTCTCTTCGTCCGGGCATCGAGCCACGACGGCGAGACGCGACTTTCCCACAAGGTGCCACTACCCTAGTTATCGCCTGTGCGACGAAAAACTTGCTGCCGAGACGGACCCGTCCATTGCCTTGCAAAATCCATTGCATGCCCGAGCCGGTACGAGGTCCCAGGCTTTACTGATTCTTTAGACCTTTTGCCAGATGCTCGGCAGGACAAGCCCTTAGCGAATGTAAGTCGGAATTTACATCGACGCCGGAATGAAAAGCCGGCGCGTCGTTTTTCCATTCATAGGACTTTACCAATGAACTCTGTAGCGCCGATTGCCGATAGTGCTCTTCCAGAAATGAATATGGGCCATCTCGACTGGCTCGAAGAAGAGGCTATTTTTATTCTGCGCGAAGTTGCAGGCGCGTTCGAACGCCCGGCGCTGCTTTTCTCCGGCGGCAAAGATTCATGTCTGATCTTGCGATTAGCGGAGAAGGCGTTCAAACGGCACGTCGGCGGCGGGAAATTTCGGGGATCGCTGCCGTTTCCGCTGGTTAACATCGATACGGGTCACAACTTTCCTGAGGTTCTCGCGTTTCGCGACTGGTGCGCGGCGGAAACCGGCGAACACCTTATCGTCGGCCACCTCGACGATTCCATCGAGCGCGGCACCATTCGCCTGGCGCATCCGCTTGAGAGCCGCAATTCGCACCAGTCCGTAACGCTGCTCGAAACGATCGAAGAGCACCGTTTTGACGTGCTGGTCGGCGGCGCGCGGCGGGACGAAGAAAAGGCGCGAGCCAAGGAACGTATCTTCTCGCATCGCGATCGCTTCGGGCAGTGGCGTCCAAAGGAACAACGTCCGGAGCTCTGGACGCTCTTCAACACGCGCGTCCGTCCCGGCGAGCACATGCGGTCGTTTCCAATCTCCAACTGGACCGAACTCGACGTCTGGCTCTATATCATGCGCGAAGAGATTCCGCTTCCAAGTCTTTATTACGCGCACGATCGTGAAGTGGTCGAACGCCGAGGACTGCTCGCTCCGGTGACGGATCTTACGCCCGCGCGTCCGAATGAAAAAATCGAAACGCGGCGCGTGCGTTTTCGCACGGTAGGCGACATGACATGCACCTGTCCGGTGCAAAGCGACGCCGCGACGAACGCCGAGATCGTCGCCGAAACGCTCACCGTTACGATGAGCGAACGCGGGGCAACCCGCATGGACGATCAAACGTCCGATTCTTCAATGGAAAAACGTAAGACCGAGGGTTATTTCTAGATGTCAGCCACGATGAAGGCCGCGCTCCCGGAACCCGACGAAAACAAGCGGCAGGCTCGCGCGCTTCGCTTCCTTATGGCCGGTAGTGTCGACGACGGCAAGAGCACACTTACCGGGCGACTCCTGTACGAAACGCAGGCGATTCTGGGAGATCAACTCGGAAAACTGCGGAGCAAAGCCGGCAGCGCGCCGATGGATCTTTCGCTGCTTACGGATGGCCTGGAGGCGGAACGCGAACAGGGCATCACGATCGACGTCGCCTACCGGTATTTTTCAACTCCGAGCCGCAAATTCATCATTGCCGACGCTCCGGGCCACGAGCAGTACACGCGCAATATGGTAACCGCGGCCGCCGGAAGCGACGCCGCGGTCATTCTCGTCGACATCACGAAACTCGACTGCTCGGCGCGTCCGGTTACGCTCCTTGCGCAGACGCGCCGTCACACGCTTTTATCGCACCTCTTGCGCGTTCCGAGCATCGTTTTTGCCATCAACAAAATCGACGCGGTCGCCGATCCGCAAAACGCCTTCGAGGTCGTGCGCGACTCGCTGCTTGAGTTCACGCGGGCAGCCCGGATCGACGTCGCCGGCGTTCTTCCGATCTCGGCTTTGCGAGGCGACAACGTTACGCAGCGTACGGAGCAGCCGTGGTACGATGGGCCCACGCTCCTGGAATTTCTGGAAGAGCTTCCGGCCGGTAACGATGAAGATACCGGCGATTTGTTGATGCCGGTTCAATACGTCTCCCGCGACGCGATCGTCTCGGGAAACGGTCAAACCGCATCGAATTCATCGCGCGTCATCTGGGGCCGGGTCGCGCGCGGCTCCGTATGCATCGGCGATTGGATTCAAGTCTTTCCGAGCAACGAGAAGGCTACGGTCGTTGAAGTGCGCCTTGCCGGCGAGAATGTGAACGAAGCCGATGTCGGCCAGTCTGCCGGCGTGGTGCTCGATCGCCATGTCGACGTGGCCCGAGGAAACTGGCTCTCCACGCCGCACTCGGTTCAAAGCACTCAGCGGTTCTCCGCTTCGCTTGCATGGATGGATACGGAACCCGCGCAGCTGGGCCGCAAGTATCTAATTCGTCACGGTTCGCGATGGGTTCAAGGGCGCATCGCGGGTATTGAAAGCTGCCTGGACATTCACACGCTCGAACCGATGAGCGCGCACGCGCTTGCGGTAAACGAGATCGGTCAAGTAACGATCGAGACACAGGAAGCTTTACCGCTCGAACCATTCACTGTTAACCGCGCTGCCGGTTCGATGATCATCATCGATCCATCGACGCATCACACGAGCGGTGCGTTGCTGGTTTCGACTCCGCTCTTCGATACGGCGACGACCGACATCCGTTCCAGCGTGCGCGTTCGCGTGAACTTTGCCGTCTCGTACAAGACGCCCGATTCCGATCTCCGCATCGCTAAGGCGACCAACGTCTCTTCGGGCGGCTTGCTGATGACCTGCGATGACGTCTTGGTGATCGGCGGCGCAGTTGAAGTGAGGTTCGAAGGGATTACCGTACACGCGCGTATCGTCGCGCATCGGCCGGCGGCGGCGGGTGGCTATAATTACCACCTCGCGTTCTACGGTGTCGGAACCTCCGAACACGAGCGGATCGCCCGCCTAACCAAAAAACGGTAGGGACGTTCCCAGCGCTTTCCCCGCGTTTGTTCGAAGTAGCTTTTGCGAGTTATGAAGCCCCGAATTTACCTTGACTATGCTGCGACGACGCCGGTCGATCCGGAAGTGTTGCAGGCAATGATGCCGTTTTTTACCGATCGCGGCTTCAACCCGAGCTCTCTACATAGTGAAGGTCGGTCGGCGCACGCTGCGCTCGATTCCGCTCGCGATAGCGTCGCTCGCTCGATCGGAGCCGAGCGCAAAGAAGTGACCTTTACCGGAAGCGGATCCGAAGCCGACACTCACGCGATATTGGGAGCCGCTCGGGCGTACGCTAAACGCGGACGCCACGTCGTGGCTTCGGCAGTCGAACATCACGCGGTGCTCCACGCGCTCGATGCGTTGCGCGACGATGGATTCGAGATATCGCTCGTGCCGGTGGACGACCGGGGGATCGTAGAGCCGGCGCTGTTTGCCGCGGCTCTTCGTCACGATACGATCCTTGCGTCGGTAGCATACGCCAACAACGAAATCGGTACGATCGCGCCGATCGCCGAACTTGCCGCGATCGCCCATCGGGCGGGAGTTCTTTTTCACACGGATGCGGTCCAGGCGCCGGAGTGGCTTCCCATCGACGTGACGGCGCTCGGTGTCGACATGCTGACGCTTTCGGCGCACAAGTTCTACGGGCCCAAAGGCGTTGGAGCGCTTTACGTTCGCGAAGGCTTGTCGCTTGCGCCGCTCATCCATGGCGGCGGACAGGAGTTCGGACGCCGAGCAGGCACAGAAAATGTCGCCGGAATCGTCGGCTTTGCGGCTGCGCTGGAACGTGCGGTCGCGGGACGGGCAGAGCGCTTCGTGCGAATCGCAGCGTTGCGCGACCGTCTTGAAAACGGCATTTGCCGACGCGTCGACGGCATACGGATCAACGGCGCAGGAGCGGCGCGCCTGCCGAACAACTGCAACGTTTCCTTCGAGGGTGTCGATTCGGAAACGTTGCTCGCGCGTCTCGATTTGGACGGCGTTGCGGTCTCCGCCGGGAGCGCGTGCACGTCCGGAGCAACCGAACCGAGCCACGTTATCGCCGCGCTCGGTATCGATCCGCGCTGGCATAGCGGGGCGATCCGGTTCTCTCTTGGAACTTCAAGCCGGGAGAGCGAAATTGACGACGTTCTCTCGCTCCTCGTCCGTGTAGTTGCGGAGCTTCGAGGGAATAAGATAAGCGCCCGGACGGCGCGGCTTCGAGAAGGGGTAGGGTTTTGACCGGGATTGATTGGTCGATCGTATTGGACGTCGGCGTGGGAGTCGGCGTTCTTTTGATGGGAATCGGAATATTCGTTGCCATGCTGGCCGTCGCAAAGACATTCGGCCGTCTTAACGGCACGCTTGACGAACTCGATGGGCAGTTGCGCAATCTCGGCCGCCCGGTCGGTACGGCTCTCGAACACGTCGGTGGTATCGCCGATACCGCGGATCAAACCCTCGCGAAACTTTCAGGCGTCGCGAAGGCGCTTGAGGACGTCGCTTCGTCGGTTTCCCGCACCGCCTCTCTTACGCGAGAGGCGCTTTCCCCGGCAATTGTCAACGCCGGCGCCACGATAACCGGAATCAGTGCCGGCCTTCGTCGCCTCGTAACGGGCAAAAATTCAGCAGACCGATTCTAGGAGTTGAAATAACGGATGGATGCAGATAACGAAAATCGCGGCGGCGGATTCTTCGCCGGCTTTCTAGTCGGCGCGATCGTCGGCGGGGCGGTTGCGGTCTTGCTCGTGCAAGAGGAGACCCGCGATCTTCTGGTAGGGAAGGCGCGCGAAGCGGGCAATTTTGCCGTCGATGCTTCGGGTGACTTGCGCGGCCGCGTCAGCGACGCCACGTCGCAATGGCAGGGCGGCGCCGCAGACCTTTACGAACGCGGCCGCCAAGTCGTCGAAAATGCCCGCACGAATATCGGCTCGGCGGTCGACGAAGGCACGAGCCAAGCCGATCGGGCACGCGAAGATTTACAGCGCAAAGCTGACGCACAGGAGAGTTAATTCACTTGGATATCAAAGTCAACGTGCGCGAAGCGCAAAGCGATTGTTACGTCGTCGACCTCGGCGGCGAAATCGATGTTTATACGTCGCCCAAAGTCAAGGATGCCATCGGTGAATTGATCGACCGGGGCGTGTACCATCTGGTTATCAATTTGGAGAAGGTTCGCTACATCGATTCGACGGGGCTCGGCGTGCTTATCGGCGGTCTCAAACGCGTTCGCGAACATGGAGGCTCCGTTAACTTGGTTTGCACGAATCCCCAGATCAAGAAAATTTTCGACATTACGGGCCTTGTGAAGATTTTCGGCATCTTCGAGAGCGAAGACGCCGCGATGAAAGCGCTTGTGTGAACGAGCCGATTCGGACGATCGACGAAGAACGGGACATCGTCGAAATTCGCATACCCTGTAAAGCGGAATGGGTAGCGCTCGCTCGTCTCTCGGTTGCGGCGGTTGCGAGCCGCCTGCATTTTTCCATCGACGAAATCGAAGATGTGAAGCTGGCCGTTGCGGAGGCGTGTACAAACGCGATCCAACACGCGCACGGCAGCCCCAACATCGAAATCAAATGTGAAGCCGTTCCCGACGGCCTCCGTATCGCCGTGCGGGATCACGGACGCGGGACACGCCCCGAGACGATACGCTCGCGGAATATCGAAGACGAGCGCGTCGGCGGGTTAGGAGTCTTTCTCATTCGATCCCTGATGGATGACGTTACGTACGACGTCAATCCGGAGAACGGCACCCATCTCGTGATGCTAAAACGACTGCCGGCCTAAACGTGCACGAACGCGACATCGACGTTCGCTCCGAGCGTGAGCGGACGCGCGAGCTCTTTGGGCGTTTCGCGTTAGCGCGTCTACGCCATGGCGAAAGCCCTACGGTTCGCGACGCGCAGTACGAACAGATGCGCAACGATCTCGTCGTGGCGCATCTCAATCTGGTCCGTTTCCTCGCACTCAAATTCGCCAATCGCGGAGAGCCGCTCGACGATCTCGTCCAGGTCGGTACCGTCGGATTGCTCAAGGCGATCGACCGCTTCGAGCTGGACCGCGGCGTGGAGTTTACGACCTACGCGACGCCGACGATCGTAGGCGAGGTCAAGCGTTATTTTCGCGACAAAGGATGGGCCGTCAAGGTACCGCGCCGGTTGCAAGAACTCAATCTCGCGGTCAATCGTGCAAATGAAAAAATGTCGGTCGAACTTGGCCGCAGCCCTACGGTCGCGGAGCTCGCAGAACGGCTGAACGCGACGGAAGAAGAGATTCTCGAAGCGCAAGAGCTTGGACAAGCATATAATCTGCTTTCGCTCGATTCCGAAGTGTCGAGCGAAGGAGAAAAAAAATCCCAGACGCTGGCGGACACCGTGGGCATTACCGATGCTGGCCTCGAGATGCTCGAAGACCGCGCAAATTTGGAACGGGCGTTTCACGTACTTACCGGACGCGAGCGCGTGATAATCTATCTGCGTTTCTATGAATCGATTTCGCAGACGGAGATTGCTCGCCGTCTGAACGTCTCTCAGATGCACGTCTCGCGCCTTCAGGCAAAAGCGCTCGAAAAACTGCGTGGAGTGCTCAAAGAGTAATCGCCCTCGGAGATCCGCGAACGAATAATCCTATGAAAAGCCAAGAACTGCGACAAGCTTGGATCGACTTCTTTGTATCCAAGCAACACACGGTGCTCCCGCCTGCAAGCCTTATCCCCGATGCGATGAGCACGACGCTCTTTACCATCGCGGGCATGGAGCAGTTCGTGCCGGTGTTTCTCGGTGACGAGCCGCCGCGAGCTCCCAGAGCCGTGACGGTGCAGCGCTGCCTGCGCGTAGCGGGCGCCAAGAGCGACATCGAAAACGTCGGACGCACGGGACGTCACGGCACCTTCTTGGAAATGCTGGGAAACTTCAGTTTCGGCGACTACTATAAACGCGAAGCGATCGCATGGGCATGGGAGTTTTCCGTTGAAAGTCTCGGCCTAAATCCCGAGCTGATATACGTGACCGTCCACACGAACGACGATGAGGCCGAGCGAATTTGGCGCGACGATATCGGCCTGAGCGACGCACGCATCTCACGATTCGACGAGGACAATTTCTGGACGATGGGATCGAGCGGCCCGTGCGGTCCGTGCACGGAGCTTTTCTACGATACCGGAGCGGAAAACGCGAGCGGCCAAGACGACACGGGGCCAAATCTGGGAAATCGCTTCGTCGAGTTTTGGAACGTCGTTTTTCAGCAGTACAATCGCGGTTCCGACGGCAAACTTCTCGAGCTGCCGCGCAAATCGATCGATACCGGAGCGGGACTGGAACGTATTCTCGCGCTGGTAAACGGCAAAGCGTCGATGTACGAAACCGACTTGTTCACGGACATCATTGCAGCACAGCCCATCGTCGGACAAAGTTCGCTCGATGCCAAACAGCGTCGCGAGCGACAAAACATCATCGCGGATCACGCGCGCGCCGTTACATTTCTCATCAACGACGGAATTTTTCCGTCCAATACGGATCGCGGATACGTGCTGCGCTTTCTGATTCGACGCGCCATACGTCAGGGACGCCTCCTAGCCTATCCGGCCGGCTTTCTAACCGGACTTGTGCCTGCGGTAATCGCTTCGCTCGCTCCCGGATATCCGGAGCTGCCGGCAAACCGCGATCGCATCGTGCAGACCTTGCGCGCCGAAGAACAGCTCTTCGACCGGACACTGGAACGCGGGCTTGCGATGCTGGATCGGCTCGTTGACCGCGCCGCTTCTGCTTCTACCGCGATCTCGGGAGAGGATGCGTTCGTGCTGCACGATACGTACGGATTTCCGATTGAATTGACGCGCGAGATTGCAAGCGACGGCGGCGTGAGCGTCGACACCCCTTCCTTCGAAGCCGCGATGAACGAACAACGCGCGCGCGCGAGACGCGATGCGGCATCCAAGCGCGCCATCGTCTCGCTCGCCGAGCTACCCGCGATACGGTCGGAGTTCACCGGATACCAGGGTTTGACGGGCGAGGGCGAGATCGTTGCGATCGTCAAAGGCGATAAACCGGTGGAAGGCGCAGTCGCCGGCGAGCGCGCTACGATCGTTCTCGATCGATCCTCGTTTTATGCCGAACGCGGCGGCCAGATCGGCGACCGCGGTACTCTTACGCTGCGCGACGGGTCCGTCTTCGAAGTCGACGACACGCAATTTATGGGCGAGGCGATCGCCCATCGCGGCATGGTTTCGAGCGGCGAATTCACCATTGGAAGCCACGTTTGCACGAGCGTGCACGAGTGGTGGCGCCGTGAGATCCGACGCCACCATACCTCCGCGCACCTGCTGCAGCATGCGTTGCGCGATGTATTAGGCCGCGACGTCGTGCAAGCAGGATCGTGGGTCGGCATCGATCGTATGCGCTTCGATTTCCGGGTCGCTTCGGGCGCCTTGAGCGGGTCACAAAAACGAGCGGTCGCGGAGCGGGTTAACGAACTCATTCGCGACGACACGCCGGTTACAACGCGCGAACTTCCGATCGAAGATGCCAAGAAAAGCGGCGCGCTATTCATGTTCGGAGAAAAGTACGGCGAGCGCGTGCGCGTACTCGAAGCGGGCCCGTCGATCGAATTTTGCGGCGGAACCCACGCGCACTCCACGGGCGAACTCGGCATGTTCGTTTTATTGAGCGAATCGTCGGTCGGCAGCGGGATCCGTCGCATCGAAAGCTGCGTGTCGCGCGCCGCTGAAGAATTCGTGACGCATCAGCAAGGCGTCGTAAGCGATCTCGCCGCTTCGCTTGCGACGTCGCCCGACGGTTTGAGCGAGCGCGTCGACCGGCTTCAACGCGATCTGCGCGATCTGCAGAATGTGGTTGGCGATCTGAAAGCGCGGCTCGCCGCGGCCGACGCACAGGCGTACCTCGAGCGTGCGGAACGGAGAGGCGATCGCACGTTCGTCGGTGCGGTCGTCCGCGAAGCCGGTGCGGAGGCCTTGCGTCATCTATCAAGCGCGCTGCGTTCTCGACTTACGAGCGGCGTTATTGCGTTGGCCGGCATCGATAATGGAACGGTCAGCCTGGTTGTTTCCGCGAGCTCCGACCTCGTCAAAGCAGGCGTGCATGCGGGCAATCTCGTGAAGGCCGCTGCACCGTTCATTGACGGAAAAGGTGGCGGCGCGCCGGCACAAGCGCAGGGAGGCGGCAAGAACGCTGCCGGCGCGCAGGCCGCATTGGACGCGATAAGAAGTGCCGTTCTTACGTGAGGCGCTTCGCTGCCGTTCTTCTGCTTACGCTGATCGCCGCGACGCCCGCGCAGCTGGACTCGCAGATCGTACTGGAGCGCTACGAGCTTGCAATGACCGATCTTGCGACGCCAAGAACCTCGATAGCGTCGTATGCGGTTTCACAGGCCGGCCCTACAAACATTGAAGCGCGCCACCGGATATATCGCCAAGGATCGGAGGTGCGCGACGAAACGATTTCAGTCGACGGCATGCAGCTCAAAGGAAAGAACGTCCGTATCGGAGAGCACGAAGACAGGTATGCGCTTGCGCGGCTCTCGCCGCGATCAGCGACGTATGCGTTTATTTTCGTGCGCACGATCAAACGGGGTGGCCGTCTGGACTACGAATTCGAAACGTCGCCGCTCGTGCCGGTCGCCGGCGGTTTTGTCGTGAAACGCATCACGCTCGATGGCGCGCGCTTTCTTCCTCGCACGATCGCGTTTGCAAGCTCCAGTGGGGACGCGCAAGGGACCGGTGAAATAGACTACGCGCCGTCGGGGGAATTTTGGCTTCCGCTCCAAGTCAACGTGGACGCGCGCATTAAGGGCAAGCCCGCTCGCGAGCGCATTGCGTGGAGCGATTACCGGTTCCCGCCGAGCTTGCCCCCGTCGACGTTCCAGATTCCCAAACCGCTCGTGCGCGCGACGCTGCCGCCGGAGTAGCGAAAGTTCAAACGGTGGAGCGGCGATGCATTGCCGGCGCTGTAAAGCAGTGAACCGCATACGCCCCTCGGTCTTAGCGGGAATCGTTGCCTTCATCGCAATCGACCTCGTTTCGCGCGGCCGCTCGACGCCGTATAACAACTACGTTCTGCTCGCGCAGGCGTTCGCGCACGGGCACGTCGCTATCGACTGGCCGGGCGCGTATATCGACGCATTACCTTACAACGGCGTGCACTACGTTATCGAAGCACCGCTTCCGGCGATCTTGCTCTTGCCGTTTGTCGCTCTATTCGGTACCGCGAACCAGACGCTGCTCTCCGTCGTCCTCGGCGCGATTGCAATCGGCGCCGCGTGGGAGCTCGGAGAGCGTCTGGAAATTCCGCGCGCGCATCTGATTTGGATCGCAGCTTTTTTTCTTGCCGGTACGGATTTGCTGTGGTGCGCGATGCTAGGCGACGTCTGGTTTATCGCGCACGTTGCAGCGGCATGTTTTACCATGCTCGCGCTCGTCGAGCTTTCCGGTAAGCGCAGGGGCTGGCTCGTGGCGATCTTTGCGGCATGTGCCTTTGAGTCGCGATTTTCGCTCGTTCTTGCGCTGCCCGTGTATGCGTACATGCTCGGTAATCGGCGCGCGCTGATTTCATTCGGCGGCGTACTCGCGGCTGCGGCGGTCGTGTGGACGGGATACAACCTCGCCCGCTTCGGGACGTGGTACGACATCGGTTACACTCTGTGGTACCACCAGGATCAAGCGGGCTTGCCGTACGGGTCGCCTTTTAAATTGCAGTATCTGCCGTATCAGCTGTGGTCGTTCTTCGTTTCGGCGCCCGACCGGCTGCAGACGTTTCCGTGGCTGCGGCCGACGATGAACGGTGTAGCGCTCACATGGACGTCGCCCGCCCTGGTGCTGGCTTTTTTCGCTTCTCGCCCCCGGCGCTGGATCGTCACGATGTGGATACTGGCGGTGGTGGCCGCGGCACCCGATTTCGTGTATTACGTCAACGGCTTCGCGCAGTTTGGGATGCGGCATGCGCTCGACTTCGAACCTTTTCTCGTCGTGCTCATGATGCTCGCGGTGCGCGAGAAAATGCCGCGATGGGCCTACGCGCTCATTGCGTACTCCATCGCGACCGGATTCTGGGGCTGCTGGTTTTGGAACGTCTACGTTCGTACCGGTTAACGCTGTTCTTAGGCGCGGGCGCGCATCGGGAGGCCGCCGATGACCGGGCGCGACGCGGGTTCGCGCGGCGGTTCCGGTGCGGCAGTCGAGCCCGGGCAATAACGGCATGCGAGCGTATATGCGAGGTAGTCGTTATAGGCCTCGCAATCGCTCGAGATCGTAAAGCATCTGGCTAGCCACATCGGCACGGTTACGAAGAGCCCGATACCGCTCAAGAGCGCGATCGACATGAGGATGCCGCGCTTGGCGTCGCCCATGTAGTATGATTCCCCGCCGATTACTCCGAGCAGCACCGCGAGCATAAGCGCGACGGCGGGGTCCTTTGCATACCGGCGATATTCGTAGGCGTAGGCACCTTGGGTTTCGGGGCGTACGTGGGCGAGCAACATCTGCGCGTAGGGTGTCATGTCGTTGGTCCTCCGCTTACGGTACGCCGTGGTTCCTCGCTTGTTTCAGGCGCGAGCATCGTCGCCTGGAATACCAGCGATGCTTTCCAATGCTTCGATCATGCGATGCGCTTCTGAGACCGGTGCGGCGCACACCGTGCCGCGGCAAACGTAGGCCGCCGGCGGTCCGTCGCAATCCCGCATCGCGACCGAAACGAACGCGACCGGAAGGCTAAAGGCCGCGGCTCGCAACGCGCGCGTCTTCCCGGCAGTGCCGTCGAGCGCGACGCTGGTCGCAGGAGCGAAATACCGATCCAGTGCGCGCGCGTACGTGGCGGCGAATTGACCGGCGCTCGCGTAGGTGTTGCCGTATAACTGCAGCGTTTCAACTGCCTGCGCCCGATACCGCTCGTCCGCGGTTATCGCGGATAAGCGCAGAAGCGTCTCCGCCATGATCCCGTTATCGACGATGGGGCGATCTGCAATGCCGAGGCGTCCAATCGCCGTTTCCAGGCCGGCGTGATCCACGAAACCGCCGCCCGCGGATGCAAAATGCGTCGTTGCCGTAGCGGCGTGGGCGATCGCGCGATCGATGAAGCGCTTCTCGCCCGTATGCTCGTACGTGTCGATCAACGCGCGCAGATAGGCAGCCTGGTCCACGAGCAGACCGCGAACGCGCGGTTGCGCACCCGGCTCGAAAACGTGATAGATCAAACCGTTTTCATCGCGAAGCCGTTCGTGCATCGAATCGAGCGTCGCGCATGCCTGGACGGCAAGGGAGTCGTCGTCGAGTGCGCTCGATGCCCATGCAAAGGCGCCGGCGAGCCCGGCCGTCCAATTGCTGTAGGAACGGTGGTCTACATAGGGCACCGGGCGCCGCCGGCGCGTCTCCAGATCGAGCGCGAAGTACGCCTCGTCGGCATCTTGACTCCCCGCAAAGAACGACGTCGTTTCATCGATGAAGACATTGCGCAAATACGCAAGCGTCGACTGCAGCGTCGAGCACCATTCCGCGCGCGGGCTGCAGAGCTGCAGTTGCGCGAGCACCCGGATAAGGCCGGCGTGATCTTCCGCCATCTTTTCAAAGTGCGGAACCGACCAGTCGCGCGTCGTCGAATAACGAAAGAATCCGCCTTCGATACGATCGTACATTCCGCCACTCGACATCTCGCGCATGGTTCGAGCGACCATGTCGTAATAAACAACGTCGCCGCCGGCGCGCGACCTCGCCAACAAGAACTCCAATACCTCAGGCTGCGGAAATTTCGGTGCGTTGCCGAAACCGCCGAATTCCGGATCGTATCCCGCTGCGATGCTCTGCGCGACGTTCGTGACGATCTCCGGCTGCAGCGCTATCGGGCCGCTCGCCGGTGCCGCGACGTCGTTTACGCGGATATCGTGCGTTCGCGCGGCGATCTCACTGCGGCCTTCGGTGTAAAATCGTGCGATTTCGTCCAAAGCGCGCCGCATTTGAGACGGCGGAAGATAGGTGAACCCGGTAATAGTGGAGCCGTCCGGTGTAAGAAACGCCGTGGTGGGCCAGCCGCCCATATTGTAACGTGCATTGATGTCGGGCCGCTCGTCGTTGTCGACCCGCACGGCGACGAAGTGACGGTTAATCGCATCGATGACGCCCGGATCGGAATACGTTGTTTCATCCATGACATGACACCAATGGCACCATACGGCCGATATGCCGAGCAGAATCGGTTTGTCTTGTGAGGCCGCGCTCGCAAGAGCATCGTCGCCCCACGTCATCCATCCGATTTCCCCGGCTCGATTCGGCCGCGGCGAAAAATGAAAATCAGCCATCGTCCTCGTGAAAGCCCCGCAAGAATGAGGTGAGGTAGAAGACCGCGACGAGCCCGAGACCGGCGAAAGCGATCGATGACAGATCCGATCGAGCGGACCGGCACAGAACCAAGACCGCAGCGAATGCGGTAAAAGCAACCGCATAGCGGACGTGTCCGACGGCGGTCATACCGTAAACGTCCCGGTCGTAGAAACCTCCTGGTACCCTGCTCCGCGCGAACGCAAACCCGGCTAGCGCGAGTGAAGCGATTGCAGCAAGCAGCATTCGCGTTCTCCTCGCGGAAAGCGGATAAGTTTGCAGTTGCGAGCGGACGGGAACCATTCTGAGCAAGTAAGGGAGGGACTATCCATGAGTGACCAAGGACCCGTCGTCGTGCGGGACGGAAGCGGCAACGGAGCCGCAATCGGCATTACGGTTATTGTCATCGTCGCCATATTGATCGCCCTGTTCGCATGGCACCCGTGGTCGGTAACGACAAATTCGGTTACGCATCAGACAACGGTTACTCAGCCGGGATCCAACGGCGGCGGAACGACCGGCAACGGTTCGTCGACAACGACGACGACAACCAACGGCAACGGCGGAGGGCACTAAAGCGCATGGGCGGATTGCTCTGGGGAATAATCGTTGTGCTCTTCATTCTCTGGATCGTAGGACTCTCGTTTCACTTACTCGGTGGCTTCATACACATCGTCCTGGTGATTGCGGTCGTCCTGCTGATCGTCAATCTGCTTACCGGCAGAGGGGCGCGAGTATAACGGAGCCGCGGTAGATGCCGGCATCGAAGAAGGACGCGAACGCGGGCCGTTCCACCGGTTCGCTCGCCACGTATAAAAAGAAACGCGATTTCGGCATCACTCCGGAGCCCAGCGGTTCGAAATCCAAAAAAGGGCCGGCCCTTCGTTTTGTAATCCAGAAACACGACGCGACGCGCCT
The DNA here is from genome assembly GCA_030854045.1 of Vulcanimicrobiota bacterium. Lineage (GTDB taxonomy): Bacteria > Vulcanimicrobiota > Vulcanimicrobiia > Vulcanimicrobiales > Vulcanimicrobiaceae > JALYTY01. The sequence continues at coordinate 18,590 of JALYTY010000080.1, forward strand.
GCACTATGACTTTCGTTTAGAAGCCGCGGGCGTGCTCGCATCTTGGGCGGTTCCCAAAGGACCGACCCTCGTTCCGGGGGAGCGGCGCCTGGCGATGCACGTCGAGGATCACCCGATGGACTACCGCGATTTTGAAGGCGTTATTCCCAGCGGACAATACGGCGCCGGCGAAGTCATCGTTTGGGACAACGGCACCTACGAACTCGCGGAAGGAACGGATCCGGCGCGCGAGATCGAGGGCGGAAAGATCAAGTTCATCATGTCGGGCGAGAAGCTGCGCGGCATGTTCACGCTCGTGCGCATGAAGCCGAAAGAAGGGGAACGCGGCGATCCTTGGCTGCTGATCAAAGATCGCGACGGCAACGATCCCAAATCGTGGGACGTCAACGACTACCCTGAATCGGTGCAGACCGGACGCACGCTAGACGACATACGCAACGATCCGGGAGCAAAAACCTGGCACTCGAAAGCGAAAAAAAGCGCAGTTCCCAAGGCGCGCGCTCGAGCCCGAGCCGAACCGTTGCCGCATATTACCGCAGTCGAGCTTGCTACGCTTATCGAGGAGCCGTTCGACGACGAAGATTGGCTTTTTGAGATAAAATGGGACGGATATCGCGCAATCGCGACGATTGACGGCGCGGGAACCTTAACGCTCGTCTCGCGCAACGGCTTGGATCTGCTGGCAAAATTTCCGCCGCTTGCTGGGATCTCCGACGCGTTCGCTAGCGTGCCCATCGTTGTAGACGGAGAGATCGTAAGTCTCGACGAGCGTGGCCGCTCGGACTTTCAGCGGCTTCAGGAACATGGAACGCGCGGCCACCGATTGACCTACGCTGCGTTCGACGTGCTTTATGCGGATGGCAGAGATCAGCGCGATGTCGCGCTTGAAGAGCGTAAGACGCTGCTGGAGCGGCTAATCCGCAGCGATGACGGCATCGTGCTCTATTCCAAACACGTAATCGGAAATGGCACCGCCCTCTTCGCGCAAGCCGGACGCAACAAACTTGAAGGCATCATCGGCAAACGCCGCGATTCCCGCTATGTCGCTCGTCGCACGCGCGACTGGGTTAAGATTAAAGCGCAGCTCGAACAAGAGTTTGTAATCGGCGGATGGACCGAACCGCGCGGTAGCCGCACCGGTTTCGGATCGCTGCTCCTGGGCGCGTACGACGGAAAAGTATTGCGATACGTCGGCCATGTAGGAACGGGATTTTCGGTTAAGCGAATCGTCGAAATCAAAAAATTGCTGGAGCGCATCGAGCGAGCGACCTCGCCGTTCGCGGGCGAAATCGATGCAAATACGAAAGCGCATTGGGTGAAGCCGGAGCTCGTCGCGCAAGTTCGCTTCGCCGAATGGACCCGCGACGGTATTCTGCGCCAGCCGGCGTTTCTCGGTTTGCGCGCCGATAAAGCGGCGAAGGATGTCGTTCTGGAATTGCCGCAGCCGCTCGAAACAACGTGAGCGCCAAACGGACGGACCTGCGCGTCGGCGGCCGTACGCTCTCGGTCTCAAATATCGATAAGGTACTTTTTCCAAGCAATGGATATACAAAAGGCGATTTGATCGCGTATTACCGCAACGTCGCGCCATGGATTCTGCCGCATCTCCAAGCGCGGCCGCTCACGCTGCAGCGATATCCCGATGGTATAGGCGGCCCGTCGTTTTTTGAAAAGCATCTGCCGAAAGGCTTGCCCGAGTGGGTTCGGCGCGTGCCGGTTACGAGCCCCGAAGGACATCGCGATACGACGACTTATATGGTGTGCGACGACGAACCGACGCTCGTGTGGGTTGCCAATCTTGCATCGATCGTACTGCATCTCTGGACATCGAAGATCGCAACGATCGAAGAACCCGATTACATTTTCTTCGACCTCGATCCCGGGGAACGATGCTCCCTAAAAAATCTCACGATCGTCGCACTTTGCATGCGCGACCTTCTCTCGTCGATCGGCATAGCGGCGCTCGTTAAAACATCGGGCGGAACGGGCTTGCACGTCGTCGTGCCGCTGAGCGGCGGCTACAGCTATGAATCGGCTAAAATTTTCGCCGAAGCCGCATCGCATCAACTCGCGCGGCTGCACCCGGATCGCGTCACGTTGGACCGCTCGCTGAAGACCCGCGATCCGTCGGCCGTCTATCTCGACTTCCAACAGGTCGGACGGGGCAAGACCATCGTGAGTGCGTACTCGGTGCGCGCGCGCGACGGTGCCCCGGTCTCCATGCCCCTGGATTGGTCTGAAGTCGAGGCGTTCGGACGGAAGCGGTCCGGCAGCCCCTCCGATGCATTCGCCGCTTTTACGATCCGCAATGCCGTGACGCGTCTGCAGCGCGAAGGCGACTTATGGAGCCCAAAGGCCTGGAAGAAGCATCGCCTCGAACCGGCGATCCGGAAAGCCCAAACGCTTTGGAGCGCCTAAGATACGATACCTTGTGGCTTTGTACGAGATAGAACACCACATGCAGTACCGGTGCAAGCATGGCGAACTTCGGGTAGAATGAGCATCCTATGGCTCATTCTCTTTGGTCCGGGGCGATAAACTTCGGCCTCGTAACGATTCCGGTAAAACTCTTCACCGCGGTGCGCAGCGAAGAGCTTTCGTTTAATATGCTGCACGCTAAGGACGACGGCCGCATCAAGTACGAACGGGTCTGTTCGGTTGACGGTAAGCCCGTTCCGTGGGACGAGATCGTGAAGGGTTACGAATACGAAAAGGGCCAGTACGTCGTTCTTACCGACGAAGATTTCAAGAAAGTGAATCCCGAAGCGACGCAGTCCGTCGACATTCTGGAATTTGTCGATCTCGACCAGATCAACCCGATGTATTTCGATAAGCCTTATTATCTCGAACCGAGTAAGCAGGGGCGGCATGCATACGCGCTACTGCGCGAAGCGCTCTCAAACGCAAACAAAGTTGCAATCTCCCGCGTCGTCATTCGGACGAAGGAATACATCGCCGCCGTTAAGCCCTCGGGAGACGCGCTCGTCTTGGAGCTGATGCATTGGGCGAGCGAAATCGTCGATCCGTCGTCGCTTGAGCTGCCCGGTGCCGAGAAGTTGCCCGAAGCCGAAATCAAGATGGCCAAAATGCTGATCGACACGATGAGCGTCGAAGCGTTCGAGCCCGAAAAATTCGCCAACCGTTATCACGACGAAATGCTCGCCATGATCGATGCGCGCGTGCAAGGCAAAGAACTGCCCCAAGCAAAGAAGGCGCCGGCGCGTTCGAAAGTCGTCAACCTCATGGACGTGCTCGCGCAGAGTCTCGAGGAAAGCAAAGCGCGCCGCGGTTCTAACGGACGCAGCGCATCGAGTGAAAAGCCGCAGAAGAAAACCGCCGCACACCGCCGGAAAAAATCGGCCGCATAGCGCTGAGGCGCCTTAGGCTTCGCTCGTGATCTCGGGCGAGCCGCCGGGCAGAAATCTGGCGTCGTTCGGCGCAGCCGCTAAACCCATAACGAGTGCGATCGCGCCTGCGACGAGCGATTCTATACTCGCGTACGGGGCGCCGAAGTGGCTGATGAAACCCGTCGAAATGGGCGGCGCGAAAATTCCGGAGAGGGAATCGAGCGACGAACTAACGCCGAGCGCGGTGCCCTGTTCCCGGTCCGTAGCGGCATTGGAAATCAATGCCGTAATGCCGTTTCCGGCAAACGCCCCTCCGATTGCGAAGAGAATCATCGCCCCGCCTACGGTCCACGCCGTGTGCGTGAACGGGAGCAGCGCAAAGGCAACAACGAGCAGCGCCAATCCGATCGTCGACATAACGCGGTCGCCGAGGAAGTTCGACGTTTTCCCGATTCCGAATCCGTTGATTGCGACGTTGACGAGCGCGAAGAGCGAGAAGTATTCCGTGGTTGCAACGACCCCGAAATGCAACTGTCCGTTGAGATACAGCGCGATCGAAGCGTACCAGCCGTAGAGCGCGAGGGAGATGGCAAGTTTCTGCCACAGGATACGCGACATGCGCGGATTGCGCAGGGTCGTCAGGATGTCGCGAAGACCCACGCGGGCTTGGCTTTCATCGGGTTTAGAACGCGATTCCGGAAGCAGCACGATGGTGAGCACGAGCGTAGCGAACTGCAAGGCGGATGCGGCTAAGAACGGCGCCATGAAGCCGAACCGCGCGAAGAGCGCTCCGCCGCCGACGGGACCGAACACCATGCCGGCGGCGAACATCGCGCCGATAAGGCCGAACGCGCGCGAACGATCTTTCGGCTCGACGATGTCGGCAACGTAGGCTTGCGTGATTCCTATGTTTCCGCCCGATGCGCCCTCAACGATGCGGGCGATAAAAACCCACAGAATGTTACCCGCAAACGCGAGCATCGCCCAGCCGATGGTCGCGCCGATCTGGCTAATTATCAGCACGGTTTTGCGGCCGATTCGGTCGGACGCATTTCCCCAAAGCGGTCCCGAAACGAGCTGGCAAAAGGAAAACGTGGACATCAAGAGGCCGACGACGGCCGCGCTCATGCCGAAGTGCGTTACGAAATACGGCAAAATCGGCAACAGCATGCTGAAGCCGACGATGTCGATAAACGTGATGCCGAGTATCGGCAAGAGTTTGCGTATCATGCGCGCGATTCCACCGGCAAGATTATGGGTGAGAGGCGCTCACTCTTGCGAAGCACGTCAAGTTTATACGGACGGCTTAGGTCGATGCGTGTGAGGCGCTTGTGCATATCGTCGATTCCGCCCAGGCGTTCTCCCTCGATAGCGAGCACGATATCGCCGTCTCGCAAGCGTGCCGTATCGGCGGGGCTTCCCGGTTCGATCGAGACGACGAGCACGCCGCGACGATCGTCGAGATCGAACCGCCGTGCAGCAGCAACCGACAGCGTCACGTCTTGGCCGGCGATTCCGAAGTATCCGCGGCGAACCTTTCCATGACGCATCAGCAATCCGGCGATGTACTTTGCGGTGTTGATAGCAATCGCAAAACAAAGATTCTGTCCCGGCAAGATCGCCGTGTTGACACCGACAACATCGCCTCGCGCATCGACGAGCGGACCGCCGGAGTTTCCCGGATTGAGGGCCGCGTCGGTTTGAATGACGTTGTCCATGAGTCGCCCACTCGGTGCGCGAAGGCTGCGTCCGAGTCCGCTGACAACGCCTGCCGTAACGCTGTAGGCAAGGCCGTAGGGATTTCCAACGGCAATTACGAGCTGCCCGGGGAGCAGACGCGAAGAATCGCCCAGTGACGCGGCGAGGAGGTCCGGTGCATCTATTCGCAGCACCGCGAGGTCCGTATCGGGGTCTGCGCCGATCGGGCGAGCCGGAATCTCGCGGCCGTCCAGGAGTGCGACCGCAATGCGCTCCGCACCGTCGACGACGTGGCTATTTGTCAGAATGAATCCGTCCGGCGTAAAGACAAAACCGCTGCCGTTTCCGTCGCCGCGATTCGAGCGCACTTCGATTGCGACGACGCTTGGACTCACCCGTTCCGCGGCTCCGGTTACCGCTTGCGAATATGGATCCAGCGGCGCGTCTACGAGCGGGGCGCGAAGTAAGGATACTGCCATGGTGCCCGTGCAAACACGGGAGGCCTAGAGGGGGTTGCGAAGAAACCCGTCCCGCCGTGCCCAGGTGGCGGAATTGGTAGACGCGCTGGTTTCAGGTATCAGTGGTGGCAACATCGTGGGGGTTCGAGTCCCTTCCTGGGCAAGGCGCGAAGAATCGGATGCGGTTTTGGTAAACTAATCCGCGCTCGTCTTAACGTCCCATCGCGGAAGCGCGGCTCCGACCTCATGACCGACGTCCAGGCTATCCACCGGGCGGCGCGGCGACGAAGGTTATCACCGGTCGTATTTATGCACCGGTGCCGCCACGATCGGCACGGTTACGAATAGCCGCGAGCAGATAGCCGCTTACGGTCGAACGATGGAGGCCAGCAGCGAACGGGCTTGGTCGGCATAGTGTGGATGAAATTGGGAGTTCAAGGCGAGCGCCGACTGCAGCCGACGCCGGGCCTGCGGCATATCGCGAAAATGAAGTGCGATTACGCCGGCGTGGAATTGAATGCGAGGATCCTGCGTGTTATACCGGACCGCTTTCGCTATAGCGTGCCGTGCAACGTCCCAGCGGCCGTCCATTGCCGCCGCCCATGCGAGAGTATCTTGCGCGAAGATCTCGTCGCCGCGGACGGTTACTTCGCGCTGTGCGATTCGCAATGCATCATCGGCACGAATGCGATGGTCGGAGTAATAGACGGCTAGAAGCCGGTCACTGAGGTGATAGGCATTGCCTAACCGCTCGATTGCGAAGATCAACGATTCGGACTCTCGAGCGCCGCTCGCGTCGCCGGTTGCGCGTTGCGCGTCGGCTTTATAGCCGACGGTTTCCGGCAACGGTGCAATTGCGATTCCACGGTCTGCTGCCTCTCTCGTGCACTGCCAGTCCTTGGTAGCCCAACAGAACCGCGCGAGCGCCCGATATGCCATCTCGAAGTTTGGAAACTGCGCGATCGCGGTTCGCTCTTCGCGTTTTGCGGTCGTCACGTCTCCCGCTGAGAACGCCATTTCGCCCTGGCGAAAGTGGAACCACGCCCGGCCTTGTGCCGAGTTATCGATAACGGAATCGCTTAGCGTCGTTGCTTTTGCGAGTAAGTCTCTCGCCGACTGCAGATGACCGGTAAGTTCGTAATATCGCGCCCGGATCGCCATAACCGTTGGCGTCTGGGCAATGCGTTCGGCGGCGCGAATGTTTTCCCGCGCAAGATCGTAGCGCCCCAGCTCCATATCGAGGGACGCGATCTGAGCCGGGGCGTTCGAGTCCGACGGCTGATCTTCACGCGCGGCCTGCTCCTGTGCGAGCGCCTCGCGGAAACGGTGCAGGGCTGTGTACGCCGATCCGGCGGTTTCGTGAGCGCCGGCATTATTCTGCGGCTGCAGCTTGATTGCGACGCCGGCTTCGTGAAGCGCACGAAAAATATCGCTAACGTCGCCGTCTTCGCGGTACCGCTGCATATATTGGCCGCCTAACATGCTCGCGCTGACCTGATCTTGCGGATGTTGCCGTGTGCGCTTTTCGTAAAACGCGATCGTATCGTTGCGATGCGCGTAATCCGGCAACACCGGCGCGATGTATGCGGCTTGAACGGGTTGGGTATGGGAGAAAAACGGCCACGCGGCGATAGCACCGATGGCGATCGCCGCAAGAATCGCGAGATTGCGATTCTTCATGGGCACGTTTATTTCGGGGCTCCGAGGTACGGGAACGAGGTCGTGTAGTCGTTATCTTGGGTGTAGCTGACGTTGTCGTTCGTAAGGTTCGGACGATGTCCTGAAGAGTAGCGGGGATCGGCTCGTCCGTCGAGTTCGTTGTTATCGTCGGGCGCTAGACCGAGTGCCGGTATGGTGTTTCCGAAGATAACGCTAAGCGATATCGCGACGATGTCATCGGTGAGCGCCCGACCGCCGAACGGTTTGTATTTCGGAATCTGCGTTGCGCCGCCGGTTTCGATACCGAGATAGTTGTTGCACGTTCCCGGCTTATAATCGAGACAGGAAGAACTTTGACCGGAAAGATCGACGATCTGGACGTCCGGCGTAAGCACGCTTGCGACTACTTTGGAGATCGCTTGACTGCGGTGAGCGGTCCCCTCCATGAACTGAACGATGTCCCCGTTGAGGATTTTTAGATCGTCGTTGGGGAGATCGCGGTTGTTTTCGTCGTGATCGCCAAAGGTGGCGAAAACCTCGTTGACGGCCGGACGATTGAGGCGGTCGAGTTGCTTGTACGATGTTGCCGTCAGCGGGTTGGACGAACTGCCGGCAACGGCGTTAGATAACGTTTGCTCTGCGCTTCCCGGATTTGGCGTGGCTGTCTGCTGACCACCGCAAGCAGTAAGCGCAACGGTGGAGCAAAGCGTGATAAACGCTGCGGCTCTATAAATGTTTCGCATAGTGCTCTCCTATTGTCCCGTGCTCGTGTGCGTTGAGACCCAGAATGCGACTTTCGGACCGGCTGACGATTGCAGCATTGCGCGCGGCATCTCTACGATCATCGATAAGACGTCGTAGGGCGCGAGAAAGTCGTTGCCTGGATTGTTGAAGCCCTGGGGGCAGGTATCGTTGCCGCCCAGTATTTTGGGCAAGCAACTCGGAAGGCCTTGAGGATTACCCTTGTTGCGATTCGGCAATATTTTCAGGAATTGCGCGAGATCGAAGAAGAAAGGCTCTGCGCGGGCTCCTGCAAAAATCTGCATCGAGCCGACGGTAAATGGGGCGTTGATGGTTCCCGTACCGCTGACCGGAACGAGCGTTGTTTCGGTGGTGGTTGTCGGCGCGGGCGCTAATCCGCGAACAGAGACCTGCTGGTTTGCGCCGGGCGATCCAAAAGTAAACTGAATCACTTTGTCGCGGACGATGTTCTTCGACGGGGTCGACATCTTATTCTCGGATTTCGTGTCGAAGTTCATCTGGTAAACGACGCCGGGGTCGAAGTAGGTCGAGAGTCCTTGACCGGGTGGGATCAATGGATGAACGTCCATTACGATAACAACGTTGTTGACGTTGCGCGGGCTTGGGAAGATATAGGGGTCGGTAATATCGGCTCCGGGTCTCGCTAGTGTGGCCGGTGAGTCTTGATGGTCGGACGCGCGGACTGGATTGAGCGCGTAAAGCCCAATTGCGCCAACGAATGCGACCGTCACAGCGAGAGTACCGTAGAGACGAGTTTTCATACTAGCTCCTCCAACAGCAGCCGCAATACAAATGAGATTGCGGCGAATCTGTAAACGAAATCAAACCTACGTTGGATTTCTAAAGCTTCACCAACATTTTACAGAGGGCGCTCGGCAGGTATTTTGCCGGGCGTCTGCGTTCGCACAGCGTCGCAGGCCGCGAACCACGGAAAATGCGGGAGATTTGGCTCTTGCGTTTATTCGCCTCGCGAAGAATCGTTTCGACGCCGTTAACGCCGTAAAGGGTCAAACCCGAACGGACGATAGTACTCCAAGATAAGGAACTTCGGCGAATTCCGCTCTTTTGATATTTACACGATCGGGGACGTTCTCGCATAATGTCCGGCAGCAAACGCAAGGGGACGATCGCGGTTCGTGTTCTCAGCGAACGTGTGGCCGAACTTTTCTGCGAGCCGGCCCATCGAGTTGCAATTCTGGCCGGACCTGCGTGGTCCGGCAAATCCGCCGCATTAGCGCAGGCCGATTCGGCCACTGCGATGACGGCGGTTCTCTATCGCATCGGCGACGATCATCTCGATCTCTTCGGCTTCGCTCGCGGACTTGCCGAGGCCATCGCACCGCACGTTCGCGGTCCGGTCGAATCCTACAGCGCGATCTTCGAACGCATCAGCGGCGGTGACGATCGGGTAAGCGGAATCCTGCGATGGTTCTGCGCCCACGTTCCGCATTTCGAGCGCGTCATCGCGATCGATAACGCAGAACGCGTCTCCGAACACGTCCAGATCGCGCAGCTTCTCGGCCGTCTCGTCGAAGAGAGCGGTCTTCGGTGGTTGATTTCGACCCGCCGCACCGGACGGCTGCCGGTCGGCACGTGGATGGCGCGCGGCTTAATGGGTATTCCGGTGGACACCTCGCCGCAGAACGGCGCGCGTGCGATCGATATCGAATCGATGCTGGACACGCTTACCGACGCAGACCGGGACTTCATCGAGCGCGCAGCCGAGCTTCCGCGGATGGAAGCCGTCCTGCTGCGTGATGTCGGCATTCGAAATGCCGGCGAACGGCTCGCAGATTTTGTGGACCGCTTTAGCCTGTTTTTTGAAGCCGGTTCGCCCCCCACGTTACGCTACGATGTGCGTCACGCAATCAAGCGCCGTCTGCGCCGCGATAATCCCGGCCGATATCTCGACGCGGTCCGGGCTGCGGGGACTGCTCTCGAGCGCAGGCACGATCTCTCCGAGGCGCTCTCGATGTACGTGCGGGAGCTACAAAGTGATGCGGCCGACCAACTTCTGCAGCGCCACGGCCTCGACGTTTGGGAATCCGTTGCTTCAGACACCGTCGAGCGGGCATTGAGCCTACTCCCCTCGGAATCGTCGTCGAACGCAACGGTGCTCGCGCTGCGCGCCGCCGCGGCTTCGCGTTCCGGACGCTACGATGTTTCCGAAGCGTTGTACGTGAACGCGATAGTCGTTTCATCGGGAAGCATGAAACACCGGATATCGTATGCGTACGGGTGCGACCTGTTGCGGCGCAGTCGTTGGGATTGCGCCGGCGTATTCGAGAAGCTTCTTACAGACGTCGGGCTGGAAATCGGACTGGAAGCTGCCATCCGATCGGCGTTGGCACAAGTATATGCGGCGCGCGGCGACGGCCTACATGCCTCGGAACAATCGCTGCGCGCTATCGAACTGATTCGCGGAAGCGGTGATATCCGGCTTGCAGACATCGTCCGTACTCGTGCCGCCTATGCTGCGTTTTATGCGCGGCGCGATATGAGAGCGGCGCACGAATTGGCGACCGCGGCGCTCGAATCTGCGTGGCGGCATCATGCCTACGTCACGGCTGCAGGCGCTTTGTCGATCCTTTACAATGTCGCGTGCGAAAACGACGATTCGCCCGCGGTACGCGATTATCTCGCCAAGTTGGCGTTTTGCGGGCAGCGCGTCGGCAACATCGATTTTCAGTCGTATGCGCTCATGGCGAGACTGGAATTCGAAGTGGAAGCGCACGACGAATCGGCAATCGCGCGAACGATGGAATCACTTCGTTCCTTCGATATCCACTACGAACAAGTCGTTACTTCGGACGTTTTTCTTCCGAGTGAAGCGTTGCGCATGTCGTGGAACGGTCGGTTCGTCGAAGCGTGCGAACTGCTGCAACCGAGCATCGATCAGCAGATCGGTCGAGACTTCAAGGCGTTGCGGCACGCGCAAATCGCGCTTTACGCGGCGGCGGGCGATCGCCTAGAGATCGCAAGCGCACACCTTGAAACGCTTATCGAACTGCTTCCGTCGCTTGTTGCAACCGACCACAAGACGATACGCGCGCAGATTTACGGCGCTTTGACCGCAAGCCTGCTAGGGCGCCAGAATGAAGCCGCAGCGATGTTCGACGGCATTCGCTCCGGCTGCGATGCGTTTCCACGCCTTCGGGCCTTTTGCCGTAGTGCGGTTGCGCTCCATTGCTTGTGGAATGGGGAGAGGACCGAAGACGAACTCAGAGCGGCAATTGCGGAACTGTCGCATCTTCATGGCGCAGGATTTGCCTTTATGATCTCGCGTTTGCCGATGGCGACCGCTATACGTCAACGGTTGAGGCCCGGTTCGAAGCGCTCGCTTCCGGTATCGCGCATCCTTGCGCTGCTGGAACGCTACACGGAGATCCCGATTTATGCTTGAAAGAAGGCGGGAAGGTTTCTCGGCACTCCGCCACGGTCGCAACACGCTTGCCAATGAAATTCTCTACCACGATGCCTCCGCCGTTCGTAATGTGGCGGCGCATCTTTTTATCGATGCTTTTATCGACCGTGTTTCCGTCGCGGCGGAAGAGAACGACATCTGCGCTCTAGACGCATGGCTCAACGATGTTATGGACGTCGGCAATCCTCTATCCCCGCCGCCTGAGATCGTTAAGTCGGCCGCGAGCGTCATTGAAGCGGCGGACGGCCATCCGGGTGTACGGCGGATCGCGCGCTGCGTCCAACGTGCTGCAGCCGCTTTTGAAGAAGCGGCGCGCCGAGAGTCGCTTTCGCGCGTTTCCACCGTGGATGCGGTCGATGCGGCGATCAACCGATTCATGAACGCCTTGGATCGTTACGATCCGTGTACCGCCGAACATTCGCGGGCCGTTGCGTCGTGGTGCGCTCGTATGGGGCGCCAGATGGGTTTTTCCGAACCGCAATGCGTTGAGTTTTCGCGCGCGGGACTGCTCCACGACGTCGGCAAGGTGCGGGTCCCGCTCGAGATATTGGACGCGCCGCGAGCGCTCAACGATGAAGAATGGAAGACGATGCGCGCGCACGTTGAGTACGGCAGCGAAATTATCGTCCAGGATGAATTGCTCAGCTCGTTTCTTCCCGCCGTCCGTTACCATCACGAACGTCTCGACGGCACGGGCTATCCCGAAAACTTGAGCGGCGAAGCGATTCCGTTTGTGGCGCGCCTTGTAACGGTTGCGGATTCGTTCAATGCGATGATTGGACGGCGTCCGTATCGACCGCCGATTTTGCCGACTACGGCGCTCTGCGAACTGACGCGGTGCGCGGGCAGCCATTTCGATCCCGACATCGTTCGCGCCATGGAGCACGTCGTTGCCTCCGGCGGGCTTAAACCTTAGCGAATCCTTGATAAACGCAGGCGATGGCACGCTTGCTCGCATGATAGACTGATAAAACTAAGCTTGCTTAGTCACTAAGGAATCATCTTAATCAAGGAAGTTTTTTCCATGCGTTCGCATCTCGTACTTACAATGGCGGCCGTTTCCGCATTGCTGGTCGCGTGCTCCGGACAGTCCTCGGATGTCCCCTCCGCCTCCGCAGGGTCGCGCGGCATCACGCCGGATCAAGCGCACGCCATTGCCATCGGCACCACGCCGCCCGTGATCGATCCCTGCGCCGGTTCGAAGGCGCACTGTCATGTGGCGCAGGTTTCAACGCCTGCGATTAAAGATTCCTCATCGCTGTTGCCTTCAGCGATTCCCGGTTTGCATCCCTCGGATCTGCAGTCGGCCTATGCGCTTCCATCGGCCAGCCGTGGAACGGGAGAGCGCATCGCGATCGTCGTTCCGTTCAACGG
>JALYTY010000043.1 GCA_030854045.1 Vulcanimicrobiota bacterium
ACCCAAGGAATCGAACGTTGGCGGCAAATGTTCGTCGCCAGTGAGAATGTGGATGATATCGAACACAGCAAACCTCTTTGGGAAGTAACAGCGGTAATGGGGAAAAGCTACCGCTCCGCTTCGAATCAGAGCGGTAGCTTACAGGGGCTAGACCTCGAACTTCGCTTCCGCCGACGGGTTTCGGCCCGAAAGGTTAAGTCCATGTTGATGCACTGAGTTGTTGTGAGAGCCGGACCACCAGTAGTTGTGATGGATCGCGTTAACGTTCTTCGCACGCTGCATGTGTTCTGATTTGCCGCCGTTTTCCAGCAAATTGCGGAGGTATGCGCTGGAAACCGAGCTCGTTACAGTTGAGCTCAGAGCGAGTTCATCTTTTGAAGCCATGGTTATCTGGTTTCTCCTTGTGAAAACGGTGAACGCATAGGAAACAACGCAGATGCCCCCTAGAAAGAATGTGCGTTGCGGGCGTCCACACACAATCGCCAATACTCTCCTGCTACCTTGAATCCTGCGAATTTAGTACTATAAAACCGAGGCCCGCCCCGGACAAACGGCTGAGGTGTTCTTGCCGAAATCTCGCTTCCTGTAAGGGAAATGCCTTTGGAACCGAAACGGGCAGAAGAAGACGAGGCCGACGTGGTTGATGGCGAACCGGACGACGAAGCGCGAAGGAGGGCTGGAAGCCGCGCTTGCAGCACTCATCAGCGCAAGAAAGTATTCGACACGCTCGCCAAGCAGTTTACTGTCAGCACGGCGACGATCACGTCATGGCGAGATCGTGCCTCGAAGGCATCGAAGCGCCGAGTTCAGGAACCGCCGAGCCTTCGCAGCGAGAGCGCTCACTAGCAGGCCCGAATGAGTCGCTGAAAGAGGCACTCACCGACGCGAGCATCTAGCTCGCGCTGAACAAATAAGCGATCAGGTTGCAAGCCTATTCCCGTTGTGATAAATTCACACTATGCCGAAGTTCGACATAGTTGATTTTGCACCCCTACCGCGGAGCGCTTTCTATATCATGCTGGTGCTTGCCAGCGGCGAGCGCCACGGCTATGAAATTACTATGCAAGTGCTCAAAATCACCAATGGCGAAGTCAAACTCGGGTCGGGTACGCTCTATCGCCAGCTACGTCAGATGGTCGCGAATGGATGGATAGTCGAAAAAGAGCACCCCGATTGCGATGATGCGCGGCGGCGATATTATGCACTTACCATTCGCGGGCGCCGGATGGCAGGGGCCGAAGCAAGGCGACTCCAGGAGCTCGTGCGTTTTGCGCGCGGACGCCGCTTGTTGCCGGCGGCCCGATGATGGCTGTGGACACACAACAGGCGGGCGGTATGGACGTGCCACGTGCGCCACAACCTCGCAACCTACGTCTTGCGATCACGATCGGATTCGTCGTCGTCGCCGTGCTCCTGCTGATCTTCGCCCTTCCACCAATCGTTTCGCGAAATTCAGGCACCGTTGTCGATAAAGGCGGCCTCATCACCGACACCGCGCGCATTGGTACCATTGAGCGCACCGTCGACGGCTCCGGAACGTTCGTTCCGGAGCATATTCGCATTGCTTCGGCGACTCAGCCCGGCGTCGTCGACAGCATTTTTGTGAAGGCCGGCTCCCGTGTAGCGCGCGGCACGGTTATCGCCCAGTTGGATAATCCGGAGTTGCAGGCTGCAGTGGCCAATGCGAGTTCGGCCGTAGCAGTTTCCTCTGCGAATCTAGTCGACGCCCGACAGCAGGCGTCTGCGTCCATTGTCGCGAGCCAAAGCGCACTTAACGACGCACGCGCCGTGGCAACATCGGATGCAATTCAAGCCAAAGCGTTTGCCACGATGCTCAAAAAAGGGCTCGTTCCCGATCTCACGTACCGGCAGGCGCAAATTGAAGCCGACAAAAGCGCAAATGACTTAGCGAGCAAAGTTGCCGAGCTACGTCTCGAGCGGGCCGACGCTGATGCAAAGATTGCCAGTTCGCAGGCGCAACTCCAAAGAGCCGAAGGAGACCTCGAGCAAGCACGCTCAGCAGTCGGCGCTTTAACAGTCCGCTCTGCGGCCGACGGCATCATTCAAGCAGTAGATGTCGATCCGGGGAGTAGCGTTCCTCAAAATACAGCTATTGTGAAAATCGCTGATCCGAACGATTTGAAGGTCGTCTTGAGCGTTGCTGAAGCCGACGCAGCTACCGTAGCGCCGCTGATGACTGCGCGGATTGATACCGGCAGTGGAACTCTACAAGGTTTTGTAACACGCATCGCACCCTCGGCACAAAACGGCACGGTAGCCATCGATATCGGCTTTCGCGATCCCAGGAGCCTGAAACAACGCTTAGATGCTTCGGTGAGCGGACGAATCGTCGTCTCGCAAATCCGCAATGCGCTCTCCATCACCAGGCCCGCAAACGCGGTAAATCTTACCACGATAGACCTCTTTAAGGTGATCGACGGGGGGGCACGCGCCGAACGCGTTCATGTGAGCCTCGGGCGCGGCGCAAGCGATCGCGTCGAGGTTCTATCGGGATTGATGGCCGGCGATACCGTCATCGTATCCGACATGTCAAACTATCTCGATCGCGCCATGTTGCGTCTACACTAAGAAGGTCACTGCATTTCATGATCGTTCAGCTTCGCAGCGTCTCGAAATCATATTTCTCCGAGGACGTCGAAACGCGCGCACTACGTGACATCAGCCTCGATATTGCCGAAGGAGAATTCGTTGCAATAGAAGGCCCCTCGGGATGCGGCAAATCAACGCTACTAAGCGTTCTTGGACTGCTCGACTCTCCGACTTCCGGAACCTACATGCTCAACAACACAAACGTTGGGGATATTGAAGCGCACGAGCGTGCTGTGGTGCGAAATCGTGAGCTCGGCTTCATCTTCCAAAACTTCAACTTGATCGGCGACTTGTCCATCCAGGATAACGTCGAGCTACCGCTGGTTTATCGCGGCGTTTCAAAAAGCGAACGGCGGGCGCGAGTACAGGACGTACTTCGACGTGTTAACGTTGGGCATCGAGCGAAACATTTCCCCGCACAACTTTCCGGCGGCGAGCAGCAGCGCGTTGCAGTCGCTCGCGCCCTCGCAGGGAACCCCGCATTGCTCTTGGCCGACGAGCCCACAGGAAACCTTGATAGCAAGAACGGCGATGCCGTCATGAGCTTGCTCGCCGAGCTGCACTCGGGTGGTTCGACCATCGTCATGGTAACGCACGATCGCCGCTTCGCGACCTACTCGAACCGGAGAGTTGAACTAAAAGACGGCGCACTTGCCCAAGCTCAGTCCGTCCTGGCGGACGCATAATCTCCGCAATGCGCGAACGCCTTCTTCTTGCCTCCCGTAAGTGCGCCTTTGAATCGAGGTTCCTTGATAAAGATCGCGCGAACGTTCATGTTACAGCACATGCATTTGATATTGCTGGCGAGTCAGGAGGCCCATTCAAAGGATACCTTGTCAAGGTCTCACGAACGGACGGCGCCACGTCCACGAGTGCGAGCCTAGAGGTCTATTCTGCGAGCGACATCCTCGATATTCCCATCGTGCAAGGCACGGGAGTGCGCGAACGTGTGCAAACACAGTTGTTCCGACGTTGCTTTCACATCGTTGCGTGGACCACGTATCGCCACAAAGGGTCTGGGAGCGTCAATCAAGAGCGAGTTCTCCTCGGGGTCGTCGAGCGCGGCGAGACTTTTTCCCTTCTCGTCGGGAGTGCGATATCACACGAGGAGCTCTCCTTTGACTCGATCGATGAATTGCGTGGGCTGTTATCATCGCGACCAATTGCACAAGAAATTCAATTTATCGAGGCTCTGAACGACCTCGTCGCTCAATTTTCACGCCACCTCGACACCTAAGCACTATGAAGCGCACGCTCTTCGCATTCCTCATGCTGTCGGCTGCATTGACGCCGTTTACGGCAATCGCACAAAGCGTCACGCTCCAGCAGGCTATCGCAATTGCGACCGCGTCTTCACCGACATTGGCGCAAGCTCGGTCGACATACCAAATCGCCAAGGCAGGCGTCTTAGTTGCGGGTATTCCAATGCAACCGTCATTGAGCGTTCAGGGACAATACGCGACGCAAACGAACAGCGCGAACACGACCACCTCGACGGGAATTGCGCTGTCGCAGTTGATCTTTGATGGCGGGCGTACGATCGCTCAAATTCAATCCGCAAAGGGCGTCTCCGCGGCGGCGGCCAATACCTACCGCCGGTCGCTCGAAACATTAGCCTTCAATGTCGCGCAAGCATACTATCTCGATTTGATGGCGCGAGCTAAAGTACAGCTCCAACTCCGGGTCGTGGACCAATATCTCAGACAAGAGCAATTGATTGAAGCCCAGATCGAAGCCGGAACCGCCGCACAAGTCGATCTCAAAACAGCGCAGATTCCCACGACGCAAGCACGCGTCGCTGCGGTACTAGCTCAAGGCGATGCGCTCTCGGCAAATGCGAGGTTCGCCGTGACACTGGGTCTGCCGGCAGCGAGCGATGTTTCGCCGAGCGCAGATAATTTGAACAGCAGTACGCTTCCCATCGGCATCACGCTCGATTATGATCGCGCCCTTGCACGCGCGCGCGCATTGCGCCCGGATGCGTTGGCAGCCGAATCAATTGTTGCAAGCGCCGAGGCGTCGCTGCGGGCGGCGCGGAGATATGGAACACCAACGATCGACATCTCCGCTATCGCAGGATCGACCACGAGCGGAACGGGTGCGCAGTGGAAACCAAACTCAAGCGCCGTCGCCTCTCTCAACTTTCCGCTCTACGATCAAGGATTAACGCGCGCAAACGTAGCGCTGGCGCAAGGACAACTCGAGCAAGCTGTGGCCACTGAGAACGCCACCGAACTGAACATTCAACTCGACGTGCGACAGGGCCTCGTAAACCTGAGCTCGGCGCAAAAGGCGAACGCGCAAACACTCGATGAACTTGCAAAAGCCACTGCCTTGCTGAGCGCGACGCGGGAGCAGTACAGAGCAGGTCAGGCAACCTTACTGCTTCTCTTGAACGCGCAGAATCAATCCGTTCAAGCGCAAAACGATGTGTTATCGTCGCGATACAATCTACGGCAACTCGAACAGGCATATTTGTTCGCACTCGGGGAAAACGGCCCGCCAAGGACCTCTGCGGGGTCGCGATAGCGCGATGACGGAAAGATGCCGCTACAATTTGGCGATTGCTGGTGTCTTCCAAAATGAAGCGCCCTTTCTTAAAGAATGGATTGAGTTTCACAAACTCGTCGGAGTCGAGCACTTTGTCTTAATTGATGACAATAGTACAGATGACTACCTTGCGACTCTCCAACCATACATCGAGAAAGGCGAGGTTGAGGTCGAGCGGTGGGCGTGCCCGGATGCGCTGCGCGGGCGTCGATTTACCGAATATCAACGTTCTGTGTACCAATCGTTACTAGCGTATTTTCGCGGTATTGCGCGCTGGGTAGCGTTTATCGATATCGACGAATTCATTGTTCCATCCGAGCAAGGAAGCATCCCACGATTCCTTCGCGAGCACGAGGAATATGGAGCTATCTATGTGCACTGGGAACAGTTTGGAACGTCATATATCTCGAAGCTCTCCGAAGGTGAGTTAATGACGAGCCAGTTGACCATGAAGCGTCGATTTGAAAAAGGTCGCGATGTGTTCGGAAAATCGATCGTAAAACCCCACTGCGCAATTTTAGCCGAGGTTCATGAATGCAAGCTTATCGACGGCTTCCGATACCTTGACACGAATCCGGGGATGCTAAACGAGCAACCTCAAATCAAGATCCATCACTACTGGTCAAGAGACGAACAGTACCTTTTCGGGCAGAAATTGCCGCGAGCAGCGCGCCTCAAGGGGTGGGACTTTCTTGAGGGGCAAGAGGCATACTTTCGAGCACTCTTCAACGAGGTCGCGGATCATACCATGGCCAGATATTCGACGGAACTGCACGCCCGGGTTCTTGGTTAGACGATCCAGGAACTCGGCGGCTACGACGCTACTGGCATCGGCCCGGGAACCGACGTTGCCAGGCATCCACCTGATCGATCTTCCGTCCTAACTTTGAGGGACGGTACGATGGTTCGCGCCAACCGTTCGTGGGCCGATGAACGGATATCCGCTACGGAGTTTGGTGACCGTCGCTCTCGGTGCGTTATAGGTCGCAGCAAGATTGAACGGAAAACGAAGCCGCGTCAAATGGCTTTGCGCCTAAATCTCTGACTGCGAGCTCTGTTTCGGTCGGGTACATGGTCTACGAGTGGGCGTTCCGGCGGCGGTTGTATTTACTTGGCATGGACTTCGCTCCACGTTTTATTTCGCTCGGTGGTTATATTGCATTGCGGCGACGCGGCGTGTGGGCATTTCGTCCCATGTCCGTCCGTCGAGTTCGCGACCCGTTTGCTTCTTGTGCCAATGAGCCATCACTCACAAACGCAAGCCAAGCCTCAAGTATGCGCCGCTCGGGCCGAAACACGAAGCGTTCCACGATGCATACGCTGATAGCTACGTTCGCATCTCGATCGGCGGCGTCGGATCGGGCAAGTCTGTCATGGCCGTTGCCGAGATGCTCAGTCAACTGCTGGAGAACCCGCAAGGCCGCGGCAAGACCGGCCTCATCGTCGCACGCACGCACACGCACGCCAAGAATCAATACTGCCCATCATAGAGGGCATCCTCAGCCACAACGACAGCAACGGTCGTCCCCGCGGTCTCATCAAAGGCAAAGAGTATCGCGCCACCTATGCGTCCCCAACCTTTCGGGTCAGTTCAGTTGGTAGAGCAGTTGACTCTCGAACGAGAGTCCAGCACCCAAGGAAGCGCAGCAAACAAAGACAAAACCGCAGAACGGAGCTTCTGCGGTTTTTGTTTATGGCTCCGGGTGCTGGACTCGAATGGATTTCCCGTCGCCGCATCCTGCGGCTGGAAATCCACGCGCGCTTCGTGCGCGCCAGCTTCGCCGGTTCTTACCTGCATACACAACGATAAATCAAAAGGCACCCCCCGCTCGGGGCGCCTTTTGATTTATGGCTCCGGGTGCTGGACTCGAACCAGCGACCCGTTGATTAACAGTCAACTGCTCTACCAACTGAGCTAACCCGGATTGGCCGACGGCCCGGATTATTGGCGGCCGGGAACCTCCATCCTTTTACTCGCGTGGTGCCAAGTCTGTCAAGATTTCTGCGGCAAAAAAAGACGAGCCGCCGCAGATTGCATGCGACGGCTCGTGGTGCTGGAGGGAACGATGGCTGCTAGTGGATTTGACGGCGCACGGTGACCGTGTTGTTCAGTGTGATCTGCACGTTCGATCCCGCGGGCAAGTCGAAATTTGTTTTTTTGTTGATGCCGTACAGCAAGCCGCCGGCCGCGCCGACGATGCCGCCGCCGCCGGTGTGAAAGACGGTCTTACCGATCGCGTTTCCGAGCAGCATTCCGCCGAGCGTCTTAAGCGCGACGCTTCCACCGTTTGCCTGTTCCGTCTTGCGCTGATCTTGCGTCATCGAAGCCGAAATGTTTACGGTGCTGCCATCGGATAGGCGAAGGTAATCGAACTGCATGCCGAGGGTCGGCTTTTTGCCTTGGCCGGCCGGTGTCACGCTTGTGATCTCGCCCGCGACGATGGCGCCTTGGAAAGTTGGGTTTCCACTCGGATACGGAGGCACGACATCCATAATGAAGCGATCGCCGACATGTGCGTTTCCGGTATTGATATCGGTGCGGAGCCGTCCGTTGATTTGCGCTCCTTGATATAGGGTCAACGTGCTCTGCGCCGACGCTGCGAACGTGGTGCCGACGAAGGCTGCAAGCGTCGCGAGCGCCATCAAGCCGTTGCGAAATTTCATTGGTTCTCCTTCGATGTGCCGGGTTTCTGTGCGATCCCGTGCTCTGCTACCTATGTAAACGAGACGGCCCCGCGGTATGTTCCACGGGGCCGGAAGTTCTGCGATGCGGGTTGACGCAAAGATCGTTCACTTTGCAAAATGCGGAACTTTCAGCGATTCGCCGGTGAATCCGGCGGCAGTCCGAAGCGCGTCCACTTTATTGAGGCGCTCCCATGGTAAGTCCAAATCGGGACGTCCGAAATGCCCGTACGCAGCAGTCTGCTTGTAGATCGGTTTTCGCAAATCGAGATTGTGAATGATCGCAGCCGGGCGTAAATCGAAAACGCTTCGAATCGCTTTTGCGATCTGCTCTTCTGGCAACTTCGCCGTGCCGAACGTCTCGACAAAAACGCTGACCGGCTCGGCTACGCCGATGGCGTACGCAACCTGAACTTCGCAACGGTCCGCTAAGCCGGACGCTACGATGTTTTTCGCAACCCATCGCGCCGCGTACGCAGCCGAGCGATCGACCTTCGTTGGGTCTTTGCCCGAAAATGCGCCGCCTCCATGACGCGCCATTCCGCCGTAGGTGTCCGCAATAATCTTGCGGCCGGTCAAGCCGGCGTCGCCCATGGGGCCACCGATAACGAAGCGGCCCGTCGGATTAACGTAGATGCGCGTGCGTTCGTCGATCATTGATGCCGGAAGCACTTCTTTGATAACGCGCTCCGTCACGTCGTTGCGAATCGTTTCCAGCGTCACGTCCGGATCGTGTTGCGTCGAGATGACGACGGCATCGACGCGAACGGGTCTGTCCCCGTCGTACTCGACGGTTACTTGGGATTTTCCGTCGGGCCGCAGGTAGCTCAGTTCGCCGCTCTTGCGCACTTTCGTCAACCGCCGCGTGAGATTGTGGGCGATCACGATCGGAAGCGGCATCAGTTCGTCGGTTTCCCGGCACGCGAATCCAAACATCATCCCTTGATCGCCGGCGCCCGTGGACTCGAACTCATCCTTTTGGCCGTTGCGCGATTCGAGCGAAGAATTCACCCCCATTGCGATATCGGGCGACTGCTCGTCGATCGAGACGTTGACTCCGCACGTGTCGGCATCGAACCCGATGATCGAATGATTGTAGCCGATCTCGCGGATTGTTTCGCGCACGAGCCGGGGGATGTCCACGTAACTCTTGGTCGTCACCTCACCTGCGATATGCACCTGTCCCGTAATCGCAAATGTTTCGACCGCAACGCGCGACATGGGGTCGTCGCGCAACATCGCGTCGAGAACCGCATCCGAAATGGCATCGGCAACTTTATCGGGATGCCCTTCGGTGACGGATTCAGACGTAAAGAGCCGACGGTACTCGATCATCGTTACGTTCCTTCCGACCACGATGCCATGTACTTTTGCTGCGCCGGCGTGAGCGTGTCGATCTCCACGCCCATCGAGGAAAGCTTCAACGTCGCTACTTCTTCATCGATCTCGACCGGCACGTCGTACACGTTCTTATCCATCGTCGTATAATTTAGCGCTATATGGGCCGCCGCCATCGCTTGATTGGCAAACGACATATCCATCACTGCGGCCGGATGGCCTTCGCCGGCCGACAGATTCACCAAACGGCCGTCTGCTAAGATGCAAACCTTGCGACCGTCGTGAAACTCGTACTGCTCGACGAACTGCCGGGGTACCGTCATATTCCGAGCGATCCGCTTGATCCCGTCCAAATCCAACTCGTCATTGAAATGACCGGAATTGCAGACGATCGCTCCATCCTTCATCAATTTGAAATGCTCTTCACTAATGACGTGATAGTTGCCCGTGACGGTGACGAAGATGTCGCCGAGTTTAGCGGCATCGTTCATCGGCATAACGCGATAGCCGTCCATCACCGCCTCGATCGCCTTGCGAGGATCTACTTCGGTGACGACGACGTGCGCGCCCATTCCGGCCGCGCGCGATGCGACACCGCGCCCGCACCAGCCGTAGCCGACGACCACCAAGGTGCGGCCAGCTAGAAGCACGTTCGTCGCGCGAATGATCCCGTCGAGCGTCGATTGGCCGGTTCCGTAGCGGTTGTCGAACATGTGCTTGGTAAGCGCGTTGTTGACCGCGATGACGGGATAAGGAAGCACGCCGTCCTTCTGCATCGCTTTGAGCCGGATGACGCCGGTCGTCGTTTCTTCGCAACCGCCGATCATGTCGGCAAGGAGATGATTGTGCTTCGTGTATATGGTCGTAACGAGGTCGCAACCGTCGTCCATCGACATCTGCGGCGTCGTCGCGATGACCGACTCGATATGCGAATAATACGTTTCGTTATCTTCGCCTTTGATCGCAAACGTTGGTATATCGTATTCGCAGAGCGCGGCCGCGACATCGTCCTGCGTCGAGAGCGGATTGGAAGCACAAAGCGCGATTTCGGCGCCCCCGGTTTGTAGAGCCAGCATCAGATTTGCGGTTTCGGTCGTTACGTGAAGACACGCGCCGATCCGCACGCCTTTGAGCGGTTTTTCCGCTTCGAAGCGATCGCGAATTTGGCGAAGCACCGGCATGTAGGATCCTGCCCACGCGATACGCGAGCGGCCGGATTCCGCAAGGTTGCGGTCTTTAACATCACCGGCAAGTTTTTCCGTGACGGGCACGACGAAACTCCTCAAAAGTAGAAAAGGGGGAGCGTCTTGCTTCTTCGCAAGAGGCGCGTCCCCCGCCGCGAAATGCCTGCGCGTGGAGACCATCGCTGACTATCTAACGCAATTGGCATCCGAATCGCCGGCGCCGGGAGGCGGAAGCGCTGCGACCATCGTCGCAGCAGCGGGAGCCTCTCTGGTTGCCATGGTGGCGCGAATCTGTTCTGCTAATCCGCGATATCGCGAGCATCGCGATCTGACACGCGCGCTCATCGCCCGGGCCGACGAATTACGTCTCGATCTGCTGCGGGCTCGACCGCGAGACGAAGCAGCGTTCGAGGCCGTCGTCGCGGCCGGCACGATGCCGAAAAACACCGGCGAAGAGCGAGAATTGCGCCGCATCGCGTTGCAGCACGCGTTGCGCGAAGCCGCCGAGGAACCCCTACGATCCGCGCAGCGCGGACTCGACGTGCTGCGCGCTGCATCGCAAGCCCTTGCGATTCCGAATCGCAATCTCGCGAGCGATCTCGGCTGTGCCGCAGAATTCGCGTACGCGGCGCTCGCCGCGTGTGCGTATAACGTACGCATCAATCACCGGTTCATGCACGATGCCGAAACGATCCGCCGCCAAGCCCAGGCGCTGGAGCGCTGCGAGCGCGAAGCTTTAGCGGTAATATCCGCGGTGCGCCGCGCTGTGATCAGCCGCCTGATACCCTAACCGCCGAGAAGATCGAGAAATGGAGCGATGTCGCGATCGGCAACCTCCATACCGACGCCGCGCGTATGGTAGCGTATGTCGTGAAAATCGGATCCTCCGGTCATAACCATGCCGTAGCGACGCGCCGTTTCGCGGAACGCTTCGATGTCGCTTCCATCGTGCATCGGATAGAACACTTCTAAACCGCGCAGACCTTCGTTCGCCAGTTCATCGATGATGGCACGGTCGCGCAAGCGACCCGGATGAGCAAGAACGGCTATTCCTCCGGCACCGTTAATCGTGTCGATCGCTTCGTGCGGCGTGATGTGCGTCGAGGGCACGTATCCGGGTTTTCCCCTGCGCAGCAAGTTTCGAAATGCAGCATGGATGTCGTCCGAAAAACCCTTGCGTACGAGCGCTTTACCGACGTGCGGTCGCCCCAGCGCTTTGGCGTTGGGAGCTTCGGTCAGAATGTCGGAGAACGCGATGCCGTATCCCGCCGCGCGCAGTTGGTGCACCATCTTCTCCACGCGGATTCGCCGCTCGCTGCGGTTGCGTTCGATCATCGTGCCGAGCGCGATCGAATCGAGCGGGACGCCGTAACCTAAGATGTGCACTTCGTTTTCGCGATGCGTCGTGTTAATCTCGATGCCGGTAATAACCCGAACGTCCGACGGCACCGCGAACGAACCGTACGCACTGAGCGAATCGTGGTCGGTAACCGAAAAGGCCATAACGCCGCGCTCGCACATGAAGTCCGTAAGGGCTTGAGGCGAAAGCGTTCCGTCGCTCTCGAACGTGTGAGAATGAAAGTCGACGATCAAGGAGCGGGGGCGGCATGAGAAACGGTCGCACGACGCTCTACCGAAAGCGATATGCCCGTTCGCTCGTTATCGCTGATCTCCACCGTGATGAAAGACGGCACGCAGACCAGTTCGAAGTTGCTGGTTTTTAGATAGGCCCGCGCGATTGCAACGGCCTTGACGGCTTGATTCAGCGCCCCTGCGCCGACCGCTTGGATTTCCGCGTTGTCACGTTCTCGCATCACGGCGGCAAGGGCCCCCGCGACGGCGTTTGGATTGCTGCGGGCGGATACTTTGAGCATCCCGGGAGCTATCGTAAGCGTTTCGCTCATGCAATGCCTCGTAAGAATAGTCGTTTGATATCGACGGCTTTGCCTGTCGTTCGATCGATCGAGACGACTGCAGCGCAGAATTGCTTGGTACCATCCTTTTGAACGTTGAACCGCTCCGACATCCCGGTGAGGAAGCGATCCAGTACCGCCGTGATCTCCATCCCGATTACACCCTCGGTCGGTCCAGTCATTCCGACATCGGTAATATACGCCGTTCCACCCGGAAAAATTTGTTCGTCTGCGGTTTGAACGTGCGTATGCGTTCCAAAGATCGCCGAAGCTCGGCCATCGAGGTACCGAGCGAGTGCAACCTTTTCGCTCGTCGCTTCGGCATGGATGTCGACGATCACGATCGGTGTCGCAACGCGCAAGTCGTCGATCAATGCGTCGGCGCAACGGAACGGATCGTCGACCGTGGGCATAAATGTGCGGCCCATGACGTTGAGAACGCCGACCGTTACCCCGTCAACCAAGAACGTTCCGCTTCCGCGGCCCGGAACGCTCGGAGGATAGTTTGCCGGCCGGATGACGCGGTCCGTAGTATCGAGATACGCTTTGAACTCGCGCTTGTCGAAGATGTGATTGCCGCTGGTAATAAAATCCACGCCGGTCGCGAACATCTCTTGGGCCGTCTGAGCGGTAAGTCCGAAGCCGCCGGCCGCATTTTCACCGTTTGCGATACAGCCATGCACGTCGTACTGATCGCGCACGAGCGGAACACATCGTTTGAGTGTATCGCGCCCCGGCGAACCCATAACGTCTCCAATAAGGAGGAGGTTCAGCGACCCGGTCAGCGGCGAGATGCCTTGGCTTTGCGTTGCGATTTCAGGAAATAAACCAGCACGCGAGCCTCTTCGCGAAAGCCGACCAAACTCTTGGATTGCTCCGGATCGCGCAACGCCTCGACGGCATAGAGTGCCGATTCATCCTGGGCTACCGGATCTGCATCGAGATGGTCCTCCGGCAGCGGATTGCGCACCAGTTTCTCAGCGTAGCGATCGGTGAAAACGGCGCCGAGCAGTTCGAGTTCTTCTTTTGAAAAACTTTCGAGATCGCGCGTGAGGTGCACGAACGTCATAGAACGATCGCTTTCGAACTCCACATCAAGCCTGCGCGCTTCGTCCCGTGCCAGCGCAAGATATCCCGCGACGTGGTCTTCAATGGCGGCAGCGAGTTCCACCTGAGATTTCCTGTCGAGACGCGACTTGATCGCAAAGGTCAAACGCACCGTGCGATCGGCCGGCATCGAGCGGATCGATGCAAGCTCGGGGAATCGCACGAGCAAGGCGCAAACGAGGCTTACGGTGTCGGCGTTTTCGACGGGCAGGCGGCTGTTCATGATATATCGGTAACGTGTCACCTAGAGGCTATCCCGCGCAGTTTCCCGCCCGGCATGGGCCGCCGGCCGGAGACTTCGTGGGTGGGGAGGCTGCAATACGACGTGCTCTCAAGGCGATACCTTGTATCCGTGTAGAACGTAACGGCTGTGAAGCTTCGCGTGCTACCGGGGGCCCTCGTTCTGGGCTCGCTCGCTTCTGTGGCCGGCCATGCGGCAGGTTACGGGAACCAGCACGTCATGGGCGGCGCTTACCACGGGATGTTTCTGACCCTCGCGTGCGCAGGCGCGGGTTCCTTCGCGCTTGCAGCGCTTGCTATTGCCTTGGCGGCGCCCAATGTCGCGGCGCAAGGCAGTATCGTTGCGCGTCGTCTCACATCGTGGATGCCACGTCTTTGGCAGGTCGCTGCGGGCACCGCGGGATGGTTTCTTTTTGTGGAGTCGCTCGAGGGAACCCATCCCCATGGAAACGGCGTCGTTGTCGTCACGGCACTCTGCGCGGCGGTACTTCTCGTCCACGGGCTCGCGAAGGGCGCCATTGCCCTGATCTCCGCCGCCATCGTGAGAACGGCCACTGCGCCGTTTGATCCGCGTAAGTATTTTTCGCCGCTTGCTTTCCAACGGCCGCTTGCGATGGCGACCGCCGCGCATGTGCGTCGGCGCTTCGCCCGTCCTCCTCCGAGCGTGATGCACCGCCCGTAGCGGCGCCATTTCGCATCTCTTTCCATCACGTTCGGAGAACCCATGAATCGAATCATTGCGGCAGCCGTTGCCGTTGTATTTCTTTGGTGCGCGCTGCCCGCGCGCGCCGATACCGCGGGAAGCGTCCGCGGTATCGTTACCTTCGCAAACGCTCCGCGGGCCGACGCCTCCGTCACGCTGGAAGGCGAAGGATCGCGCTATACGGCCACGACCCGCAGCGACGGCTCCTTTAACTTCCCACAAGTTCCGTTCGGCCATTACCACGTAACGATTCATTCGCTCGGCGCGGCCGATCGCACGATCGACGTTGACGTATCGAGTGATTCCGTTGCGCGCGTCGATGTCGCGCTCACGACACTCAAAGAGATCGCCAACACGATCGTGACGGCCCATGCCGGGGTTGGCGGCACGCCGGTATCGGTCAACGATATTACGAAGGCACAGATTCAAACCTCGCCCAACCGCGACAGCCTGGATCGGCTGATCGAAACGGTGCCCGGCATCGTTCGCTTTTCGTATAACGAGCCGGTCGCGCATGGATTTCACGGGCTCACCTACGAAATCGACGGCGCACCGCTGCCGCAAGCGACGACGTCGAACTTTGCCGAAATCATCGATCCCAAATCGATCGACTCGCTGGAGATTTCTACCGGCGCGATGCCCGCTGAATACGGCGGAAGCCGCCAAGGCGCCGTCGTCAATATCGTTTCGAGCCGCTTGTCGGACGTAGCGCCGGGCAACTACGGGCGCTTCACCTTCGGAGGCGGCGAGTATGCTTCGACGCTTGGCAGCTTCAACGACATGGCACGATTCGGAAAGACGGAAATTTCCCTCGATCTCAATACGCAGCGCACCGACCGCGGAATCGACACGCCGACGTTCGTCCCCATTCACGATAACTCGTCGCAAACCGACGGATTCTTGCGCGCGATCACGCAAGTGGACAAACAATCGACGCTCGCCTTGGATCTCTCCAGCCAGTTCTCGCAATTTGAAATTCCCATCAACACCGACCCGAACAATCCCGACGATCCGATCTACTCGCTGCCGGGCACGGACGACGTGCAGCGCGAGTACGATCGGTTCGTGAACCTTAATTACACGCGCGCATCAAAAGACGGCGAAAGCGTCTTTCAGCTGATTCCTTGGATCCGTTCGACTCGAGTGGCTTACGACGGCGATCTCGCAAACGACGTTGCGACGATTAGTCAGATCGGCCTCAAGCAGGATCGCTTCGCAACGTATGCCGGCATTCGCACCTCCGAACTCCACACGTCGGCACATCACAACGTCAAAGTTGGACTCGATCTGAGCCGCGAAAACTTCAACGGCTCGCAAACCTTCGCATGCTATACCCCGGATTGCAACCTCGCACCATCTACGCCTCCGCCGGCTCCCCCGTCGCCTGGCTACTATCCCTTCAATTCAACGCAGAACCAGACGGGAGCCCAAGTCGGTCTCTACGCTCAAGACAAGTGGCAACCATCGTCGAATCTCGCAATCGACTACGGGTTGCGCTACGACCATTCCAGCGGATACGTCGGCGGATGGCAGATCAGCCCGCGCATCGGATTCAACCTTTCAGACGGCGGCAAGAACATCTTGCACGCCTACTACGGACGTTTTTACGCGGCACCGCAGCTTGAAGATGAGCGGCAAGACTGCGTCATTCTTAACGGGTGTTCCGGGACGCCGGTTTACGATCTACAGCCCGAACGGGACGCCTATTACGAATTCGGCGTCGCGCATACGTTCAATTCGCACATGAAAGGTTACGCGAACCTTTTCAGTAAGTCGACGAGCAACGTGCTCGACACGACGCAGTTCCTCAACACGCCGCTCTTCGCCGTGTACAACAATGCAACCGGTATCGACACGGGCGTGGAGTTCCGTTTAGAAGACGCCGAGCATAACGGCGATGCCTGGTTCTTGAGCGGAACGATCTCGGGCTCGTACGCCGGCGGAATATCCGGTTCGACCTTCCTCTTTCCGACCAACATAAACGAGGGATTGCCGCCGACATCTCCCGCGCTGCTCTCGCCCGAAGACCACGACCAAACGGTCGCGGCGACGAGCGGATACACTCACCGCTTCGGCGCCGATAAGGGTTGGTACGGATCGCTGCAAGCAAATTACGGCACCGGTTATCCGGTGGCGTTCCAAAACGCCACCGTAAACCTTAGCGGCCGCCTACCGACCCATCTCACGTTCGATCTGGGAATGGGCAAAAATCTCGCAGCAAATGCCAAGAACGGTCTCGGCGTTGCGCTCGATATCGACAACATGCTCAATCATCAGTACATCATCAAAATCGCCAATGGCTTCAACACGACCCAGATCGCAACCGGACGCCGAATCCTCTTCCGCGTCACGGCACCGTTCTAAGAGCATGAAGCGGCGGGGCGTCCTCCGCCGTCCCGTTGCTCTCCAAGAAGCAAAGCTCGCGAAATCACCCGTGTATTTGAGTCTGATTCTCAAATTATACGACTCTCTGCCACGAAACGAAGGACTGACTTTCCGCCGGGGAATAGAGGTCGCTCTTCGATGCACGATCTCAGTCGCGGCGCAATTCTCGTCACCGGCGGTGCCGGCCTTATAGGCAGCGCCCTCATCTGCCGGCTCAACGAGCTAGGATACGAGAACATCATCGTCGTCGATCGCCTCGATGAAACGGCGAAATGGAAGCACCTCGTTCCACTGCACTTCGCAGACTATACCGACGCAGACGATCTCGCAGAGATGATTTCGGACCCGGCCGGGTTAGGATCGATCGGCACGGTGTTCCACTTGGGCGCTTGTTCGGCCACAACCGAGATTGACGCCGACTACCTGATGCGCAATAACTACGACTACACCAAGCGGCTGGCAAAGTGGGCACTCGATATCGGCGCCCGATTCATCTATGCTTCATCGGCCGCGACATACGGCGCAATCGAAGACGAACTCTGCGAAACGGCAGATTTGGGCACGCTGCGTCCGCTCAACATGTACGCGTATTCCAAGCATCTTTTCGATCTGTACGCCGCGCGCTCCGGAATCGCGGCGCACGTCGCGGGCATCAAGTATTTCAACGTATTCGGTCCCAACGAAGACCACAAAGCCGAAATGCGAAGCATCGTGTTCAAGGCCTTCGATCAAATCACGGGAACCGGAAGCGTCCGTCTTTTCAAGAGCTACCGGCCGAGATACGCCGACGGCGAACAGCAGCGCGACTTTCTCTATGTAAAGGATGCCGTCGACATGACGATTCACGTCGCGCGGTCCGGGATTGTCGGCATCGTCAACGTCGGATCGGGCGAGCGTCACACGTGGCTCGACATGGTAAGACCCATTTTTTCCGCGTTGCAACTTCCGGAGCGCGTCGAGTTCATCGACATGCCTGCCCAATTGCGCGACAAATATCAATATTCCACATGCGCGAAAATGGAACGTCTGCATGACAGCGGTTACACCAGGCGACCACGACCGCTTGAGGAAGCCGTGCGCGACTACGTTACCCGGTATCTCGTTCCGGGAAGGGTTCTCGACCCCGCCGATACGAGAGGCCTTTCTGCACTCTCCGTTTCCTAAGAGGACCGATGCCAGACTCCAATACCCGCGCCGACCGCCGTCAGAACTCACGTCGCAGCGGTGCTCCTCCGCCGTCTAGGCGCGACCCGATGCGAAGCGTATACATCGGCGTCGCGGTGCTCATCGTTGCGATCATAGCGATATTCTGGTTTCTGCATTGGCAACAAGATCGCGCGATGACTGCAGCAGTATCGACGCCCACACCCGCTCCCGTTCCATCGGGGCAAGCTACGAAACCGCCGATTCAGTTGGCCGATGGCGGCACTCTCGGGAAGCCATATTTCAAGACCAGTAAAGAAGGCAGCGATACGGCGCAGGGCGGGAAGGGACAGCCCGTCGACGGCATCTCGTGCGCGGGCGAATATGCGACGCTGCACGTGCACTCACATCTGAGCATCTTCGATAACGGCGTCCAACTCCAGGTTCCGCAGCTTATCGGCGGCACTCCGACGACAAGCGGCGGATGTCTGTATTGGATTCACACGCACGACGCAAGCGGCATTATCCACGTCGAATCGCCGGTGCTTGCGCCAGAGGGGCAGAGCGGGTTCACGCTCGGGAACTTCTTCGACATTTGGGGTCAGCCGCTTACGAACGGAAATGTCGGAGGCATCAAGGGCCCCGTCACGGCCTTCGTAAACGGCGTCCGGTACGACGGCGATTTGAAGGCCATTCCGCTGGGCGCCCACCAGCAAATCGTCCTTGAAATCGGCAAGACCGTACGCGCTCCGAATTACGAATTTCCTCCGAACGACTAGGCGGATGAAAGCGCATTGCGCTTTCGGTCTCAATGTCGTAAAATGCCGTTGGAGGGATTCATTATGACGTGGACTCTCACGCTCGAAAGCGTAAGCACTCCGCGAAATCCCGAGGCTTTGCGCGATCCCCTTCCTCTGCTGGATCGGCTCGTTCGCGCTTTCGGGCAAAGGGCTCTGGCGCGATTTCTCGACATCGGATCGGGAACCATCGCCAATTGGCTCGCCGGCAAGCGTGAGATGAGCTTACCCGTGATAAAGCGGGTCATCGATCTTCACGACGTCCTTAGCCGCGCGCTTCAAGTCTATGCGCCCGAGGTCGTTACTGATTGGCTGCTCGGCAACGATCCGTATCTCGACCATCGGCGCCCCATCGACGTGCTCGTCCTCCACGGAGCGGGACCGCTAATCGACGCGCTCGATGCACACGCAACCTTTGGGTACGCGTAAACTCTATCGCGTCTTCCCATGGAACTCAAACGCTGCCGATCATCAGTCAGGCGGCGCTCTTTTTGTCGTCGATTCCAATAAAAACCGCATCAGCAACGTTGAATTGTATCGGACGTTCTATCTCGCTGCTCAACCGGAAGCCGCTCTCGCCGAAGTGCTCGGGCACCTTCTCATATGGCGTCCGAAAACATTCGTGCACTCGGTTGGGCCGCTCTCGCTTGCGACATATGAGTTGCCCGAAAGCTTGCCCATCTTTGAACTGGACGATCTCAATGCCATTCGTAGCCTCGGGATCGAACAACCTTCTCGCATCGTTACACGGGATCGCACGATAACGCGCGGATGGGCCAGAACGATATACGAGCGAGGTACCTATGCCGGAGCGCGGTGGTGGTCGTATCACAACCCCGATTGGCAAGCGTATGGCCTGTGGAATATCGACGCACTATCGCTAAACGTTCCGCCCACGCCTCTTTCGACCGGATCTCCCATCGTCATCTCCACCGCTAAAGCCATTGCAAAGCAAATCCTTCGCGCATAGAGCGGATGCTTTGTTACATCGCTTTTTTTATTTCGCTCTCCAGTTCGGCGAACGTAATTTCGCCGCTGTTGAGGTACGAGATCATTTTATTCTTGCGAATTATTGCGACGGTAGGAAAGCCGCCCTGCAGATACATATTTGCGACGGTGAGGCTTTGATCGTAGGCGGCAATGGGATAACGAACGTGAAACTTCTGCACGAATTTGAGGACGTCGTTCTGCGACGATGGTGAGGTTCCGTCCATTGCGGTGTCGCTGCCCGGGATTGCGATAAAGCTCACCTGCGAAGAAAATTCGCCGTAAAGCTTGTTTATCGTCACGGTCTCCCGCTGGCAGTGCGGACACCACGTCGCGAAGACTTCTAAAAAAACCGGCTTGTCGATCGTGGAAAGATCGAACAATCCCGCTGTCGTCGCGGCCGTAAATTGCGGCGCTTGCGCTCCGAGATGTGCCGTTCCAACCGCCGGCGGTTGCGAAGCATTGCTCAACTGTGCCGATGGACGCAGACGCATGTAAAGCACCGCGCCGCAGACGAGCACGATTAGGACGGCGATGGAAATAATAGCGAGCAGGCGTTGATTCATTTTATGAAACGAGTCTCCGGTCGACGGCAAACCTTCCGGGTGCGCCGTAAGCAATAAACGCCGCAATCACGGCGAGGACGAGGTCGAATGCCACATGCGGCCAATCGGCGACCGCAACATCGTTTGGCCCGAAACAGCCGCAATCCGCGGGAATGCCGCGCACGATAGCCGAGGCGATTGCGCCCGCATAAAGGGCGAACGCAAGAGCGGCTACGATGGCTGAAATTCGCGTGAAGAGGCCGATGACGAGATAAAGACCTAGCAGTATTTCAAAGTAAGGCAAGACGATTCCGACGAACGAAACGGCCGGCGCGGGAAGCAGCCTGAAGCCGGCGACCGCCGACGCAAGCTGCGCTGCATGGCCTATTTTGAGGGCGCCCGCCAGCATCAGCAGAGCGCCCACTACGAAGCGGGCCAGGGCGATCGCGAGGTTCATGGTGGCGCTTCGTTGCACGCGGCGCAGGCATAGCCCCGTTCCAAGTACGCTCAAGACGTTCCGGCTACCTAAGCTGGTGGACCGAACGATGAAATTAGGCTAACCTAATCCGGATGGCTGCCATCGAAACTCCGCAGATCGCCGTTCCAGCGCACCGTTTCTCGGGCGCGCGTCGATGGTTGTTGCGTTTTCTCGCCGTTCTCGGACCCGGAATCGTCGTCGCGTTTGCGGACACCGAGGCTGGAAGCATCACGACGGCCGCCAGCTCCGGCGCGCAGTTCGGATACACGCTCATCCTACTGCAGTTGCTCTTAATCGTGCCGCTCTTTGTGGTGCAAGAGATGACGGTGCGGCTCGGCGTTGTGACGGGTAAGGGCCACGCACGCCTGATTCGCGAGCATTACGGTCTAGGATGGACGTGGCTTTCGCTCGGCACGATGCTCGTTACGAACGTCGCCGCACTGGTCACCGAATTCGCGGGTATTGCCGGCGCGGCGCGCATCTTCGGATTGCAAGCCGCCCCGATGGTAATCGTCGCGGCGTGCACGATCGTGGTCGTGATCTTTACGGCATCGTACAAGCGCGCCGAAATCTTCGCATTTGCGCTTTGCCTCGTCGAGCTGCTGTTTATTCCGGCGGCATTCGCGGCGCACGCGCCGATTCAGACAATTGTGAAGCAAGGGATCTTCGGGCACCAACCCCTCGGGAATTACAGTTACCTGCTGTTGATTGCATCGAACATCGGCGCCGTAATTATGCCGTGGATGATCTTCTATCAGCAGAGCGCCACGGTCGATAAGGGATTGAAGCTTCCCGATCTCAATTTTGCGCGACTCGATACCGCGATCGGCGCGGTATCGACGCAAGCCATCATGTGCGCAGTGATCGTCATGACCGCCGCAACACTTTTCGTCAAGCACATTCCTGTAACGGACGCCTCTCACGCTGCAATCGCACTCGAACCTTTGGTCGGGCATCTCGCCGGCGTAACGTTCGGCGCGGCGCTTATCGGCGCGTCGATGCTCGGCGCCTTTGTTGTCTCCCTTGCGACGGCTTGGGCGTTCGGCGAAGCATTCGGCTGGCGCTGTTCGCTCAACGACGGCTTACGCGCAAAACGATTCACGGCATTCTACGTTGCCTGCGTCGCCCTTGCCGCAGGGTTCGTGCTGATTCCGGGTTTGCCGCTCTTCCAAATCACCGTGTATGTCGAAGCATTCAACGGATTCGTACTTCCGCTCGTGCTCGGGTTCTTGCTGGTTCTCGTCAACGACAAGCGCGTGATCGGCGACCGCCACAATCGTCCGCTCGGCAACATCATTACTATCGGCCTCTCGACGGTCGTCGTCGCGCTCGGCATCTGGATGGCTTTTACGGTGATTTTTCACCCCGGAAGCAGCTAGCGGCTTTGCTGATGACGTTTATCCGTCCCTTTGCCGCTCTCGCGATTGCTTCGGCACTCGCGGGATGCAACGCCGCGCACGGGCATGCATTCGAAGGGACTCCGCTTTCCGAAAGCGCTGCGCCCGCTATTTCCCTGACCTCCAGCGACGGTTCCGCGTGGACGCTTGAGTCCGCACGCGGCAAAGTCGTTGCGCTCTTTTTCGGTTACACACACTGCGCAGATACTTGTCCGCTGACGCTCGCGAAGCTTGCAGCCGCCATTGTCGAGCAAGGCTCCGCTGCTTCCGATTTTGAAATCGTCTTCGTGACCGTCGATCCGCAGCGCGATACGCCGACCGTTCTCAAGCGGTACATCGCAAAATTCCCCGGCGCGCCGATCGTCGCTCTTACCGGCAGTGTCGGTGAAGTTCACGACGTCGAACGCGCCTATCACGTTTGGGCCCAGAAGATTCCAGGAGCACGCCGAGGCGCTGGAAGGTACGATGAAGCGCATAGTTCCGTCGTCTATCTGATCGACCGCGCGGGACGCGAGCGAGTGCTCCATAACGACGACGATGATGTTTCCTCATTTGCATCCGACCTTCGAGCGTTACGCCGTTGATCGCCGCGCTTGCCATGATGGTGGCACTCGTTCCGTTCCACGGCACCGTGCTCGCGACGGAAAACGCGCGCGCGTACATCGTGCGCAACGATGAAATTCCCGGAATGTTGAGCGCACAAGCGCGCCGGTATTCGCTGGATCGTTCGCAAGCGCTCGGCCCCGGGACCGGAATCGACGGCCTGCTCGACCGCTCAACGACGCCCTGGACGTTGCGGGACGCAGTCGCGGCAGCGCCGTTCTCTGCGGGTGCGCCCGAACCGGGTCGAGTCGTACCGGTCGACATCGGACGGCGGCTTCCCAGTGCGACGCTGGTCGATCAAAACCAACACCTCGTTCACCTCGCTTCATCGTACGCGGGCAAGACAATTCTGCTCAGCTTCATCTTTACGCGCTGCCCGGACAAGACGCTCTGTCCCGCGATCAGCGGCAAGTTCGCCTACATGCAATCGCATCTGGATCCCGCAAAGTTCGCGCTCGTAGAGATTACTCTGGACCCGCAGTTCGATTCGCCCGAAATTTTGCGGCAATACGGCGAACGCTACGGGGCGAACGCCGCCGCGTGGCATCTCCTTACCGGAACCGGCTCGTCGCTGCAGCATCTGCTCAACGAGTTCGCCATAAACTCACTGCGGGTAAGCTCCGCGAACTTCATCCACAACGACAAGCTTTTCATCGTAGCGCCGACCGGCGTCGTAGAATTCTCGGCGGAGACCGGCGGCTGGGACCCGGACGGGGCAATCGCCGAAGCCCAATCGATCTCCGGCATGGCTGCAAACCCGCTCGAGCGCGCGAAGCTCTCGCTTATCGCCGGCGTCGTCGCGCTCTGCGGCGGCAGTCAGTTCGCAGGCATCGTTCTACTCGAGATCGTCCTCTTCTTCATCATCCTGATCTTTGTGATCGCAGGCCTCTGGGTCGTCGGACGGGTCCTCTGGCACAGCTCTTGAGGCAACGGGGCAGAGGTCGGCTAGAAGGCCGTCGCGTCCGTTGACGGGTATCACATTCTGCAATCCATGGCAGCACCCCGTAAGCCGTTCGAGGCGCCATCCCCAGAACAGCGAGCATTTCTTGAGGGCGCAATCGAGCAGTACGGCAAGGCAACCTACAACTTCGCCTTCCGGCTGACGCACAACGAGGCCGACGCGCGCGACCTGACGCAGGACGCGTTTATTCGCGTATACCGGGCGTGGCAGAGCTTCGTGCCGGGGACATCGTTTCTCTCGTGGATCTACCGAATCGTCACAAATCTGTACCGCGACGAACTTCGGCGACGCAAAGGACGTTACCAGGAAGAGATCCCCGAGGATAATGAACCCCAGCAGTTTGGTGGAGAGCGCCCACTTGCCGTAGCTCCGATCGACGAGTACGTCGAATCGCAGTTTAGCGAGACGATGTCGAAGGCATTGGACGCACTCTCACTCGATCAACGGCAAGTCATCATTCTCGCGGACATCGAGGAGTACAGCTACCAAGAAATCGCGGAAATTGTCGGCTGCTCCATCGGTACAGTGCGCTCGCGCCTGCACCGGGCTCGTCACCAACTCCGCAAACTCGTTGAACACCTTTCGGCAAAATCATGAATGTAAAACACCCGACACAAGACCAACTGATCGACTACATCCGTCGCGAACTGCCGCCCGCGGACGACGCAGCAATCCTTCTGCATGTCGAGGCGTGCGGTGAATGCCGCGCGCAATACGAATCCGAGGCACGTTTCTTGGAAGCGTTGCGCTCGCACGCGCGTTCGACGGAGCGGGAACTGCCCGCCGGCGTTATCAATCGCATTTGGAGCGCAGTCGACACGCCTGCAGAATCGACGTGGCAGGAGCGCCTTGCGTCCCTTTTCCGGCCTGCGGTTGCCGTGCCGATTGCAGCCGTTGTGGCGCTCGCAGTGTATTTCGGCGCGGGCGCGAACTATCGCGTCGGCGCACCGACGACGATCGACGCGGCATACTATCTCGACGATCATGCGGCCCTGACCAGCACCGTTCCCTTCGGCGAAGGAAACGCCGTGCCGTCGCAACTGCGCAGCGATCAAACCGGAGGCACGAACGAAGTCGTTTCGGTAAACGCGGCAACCATCAGAACAGCGGATGCCGCGCGCTAAACTGCCCGCGCTTTTGCTGTTGGCGGCGTTAATGCCACTCGGCACCACGGCCGCAACACCCGATGAGGCACCCAATACGCTGCTTCACGAGGCGATGTCCGCACCGACGCGAGTCTCCTACGTCGGTGAAGTCCAAACATTGCGCTTCGGATCCCAGCGATCCGAAGCGGCTATATACCGCATCGAACACCGGGCGCCCGACCTAACGCGTCGCTGGTACCTCGCTCCTCAAGGCCTTTACGGCGACTCCATCATATCGCGCGGAGAGATGACGTACTCCGTCGACGTGCATCGCGAGCGGGTCGTCGTTACGCAGGACGACGCCATCGACGATCAAGTCGCCGAAGACGACAATTTCTCGCTGCTCACATCGAACTACGGCGCGGTGTACGGCCCGGACGAAACACTCGACGGACGCGCGGTCAAAGTGATTCTTCTCAACAACAAGCACACGGGCGAAACGACGATGCGCGTACGAATCGATGCGGCAAGTAAGCTCGTACTCTCAAAAGAACAATATGCCGCGAACGGATCGATCGTAGCGCAAACGCGCTTCCAAGCGCTTCGATACGAAAGCGGCATCCCGGCAGCCATTTTCGACGTACCCAGTGCGATGCCGCGCGAAAAAGGTCCGAGCCGCGGCATTCCTTCGAACGATTTAGCGCAGCTCGTAAAGTCGGCTGGATTTGCCGCGCAGGGGCCGAAATATCTGCCGGAGGGTTTTGTACCGAGCGCGGGCGATGTTGCAGACATCAAGGGAGTGCGCTCGTTACATCTGCTTTATTCCGACGGCATTCGAACGGTTTCGCTTTTTCAAAACGCAAAAGATGCAGCCGTCGATATGTCGAAATATCGTGCCGCAGAAACGCGCGTTGAGAACAACGATGCCCGATACGTGCAAGAAGGTCCCACGACGTTATTAGCGTGGTCCGAAGCGGGTCTTCACTTAGCCCTGGTCGGCGATCTCAACCTCGAAGAACTACGCAGAATCGCCGCCTCGGTCGTTCCATAGCGGTCGGGTCAGACCGCCTCGTTTTTTAGTAAGCGCTCGATGCGGTCCAGCAGTTCGCGCTGCTTGAGCGGAATGGAACCGGCGTCGGCCTTCCCGAGCGTTCCTTCGGATCGGCGATCGGACTGGAGGACTTGTGCTATCGAGTCGGTCAGCGCGTCGATATTGTATCCGCCCTCGAGGACGTATGCGACGCGACCGCCGCAATATTGCGCCGCGGTGCGTTGGATCGCCGCCGCTAAAGCGCTCGCCGCGTTGACGTCCACGCCGAGATCGCCGACCGGATCTCCCGCGACGTAATCGAATCCAGCGCTCACCACGATCGCGTCGGGCCGCACCGTTGAGATAACGTTTTCCAAGAGCCGTTCCCAAATTGCCACGAAAGCTTCCGTGGCAATTCCCGATGCCGGCAACGGTACGTTGACCACGAAATCGCTTCCCAGCGACACGGTTTCATAGCCGGTCCCGGGATAGGCTGGAGATGCATGCGTGGAAACGTACGAGAGACCGTTGCCCGCAATGTCTTGCGTGCCGTTTCCGTGATGGTAATCGAAGTCGACGACCAGAACTCGTCCGCCGTGTTCGGCCTGATACGCGCGAGCCGCGATCGCCGCATTGTTGAAGAGGCAAAATCCCATACCGCGGGATTGCTCAGCGTGATGGCCCGGCGGCCGGACGAGCGCAAATGCCGCAGCGTTGTCGTTCACGGCCGTTTCCAGGGCAGCGATCGCGCCTCCCGCGGCGCGCAGCGCTACGTCGAGCGAACGCGAATCCACGACGACATCGCCGGTCGATAGATCCTGGGCGTCCTGCAGCGATGCGGTCTCGCGCTTGACGAGTTCCACGTACCGGTGCGCGTGTACACGCTCCAGTTCGTCGCTGCTTGCATCGCGCGCCGCAACGAGTTGCCCGAGCAAGCCGCGCTCGGCCAGCCGCGATGCGACGACTTCCACGCGATCGGGCGACTCCGGATGCGCGATACCGCGAAGATGATCGCCGAATATGCCGTCGGTGACAACCTTCATCGTTGTCTGGCCCGCTAGTGCTTCTTGCTCAGGTTCGCGATTGCTTGCTGTACTTGTGAATAGGCTTTCGTGCCTTTGCGCATCTCGGAAAGCAGTCGTTTGTATGCGGAAAGTGCCTTCGGCTTTTGATTAGTTCGCTCGTACGATTTGGCGGCGACAAAGAGCAGCTGTGGATTTTGATCGAGGTATCCGCGAGCGCGTCCGTCGAGCACGTCGAAGATCTGCGTCGCTTCTTTGTAGTTTTTCATCTCGAAGTCCGCCCCTGCGATACAGGCCAGCGTCGGCGGCTGCTGATCGATTTGGAAACTTTTTCCGCAGGCGTCCTTCGCATTGCGATAGTCGTGCAGATACGAGTACGCCTGACCGAGCAGCGCGAACGATTGCGCGTCGGGCGAGACGTGCGTCAACTGCTTGAGATACCCGACGGCATCGGTAGCGCGATTGTTGCTCATTGCAAGCTGCGACATACGAAGTAGCGCTTCGCTGTTGTTCTTATCGAGGTTGAGGCCGGCTTGCCATTCCGCCTGAGCTTTCGGAATGTTTTTCTGGGTCGCCCAATAGTCGCCATAAGCGACGTGGGGCGCAGCAATCTTCGGGTATTGCGCTATCGCTTGATCGAAGATGCCCTGCGCGTCGTTGAACTTCTTTTCGCCGATGTAGTACGTCGCCTTGCGGATCATGATCGCGGCCTTTTGGTCGTCGCTTGTCGCAGCGACGAT
This sequence comes from Vulcanimicrobiota bacterium, assembly GCA_030854045.1. Lineage (GTDB taxonomy): Bacteria > Vulcanimicrobiota > Vulcanimicrobiia > Vulcanimicrobiales > Vulcanimicrobiaceae > JALYTY01. The sequence goes on from JALYTY010000043.1 coordinate 27,501, forward strand.
CGCGTCGTCGTACGCAGCCGGAGTCTTTGCGTCGTCGTGCTGCTTAGCATACAGGTCGGCCTTGAACACCAGCGCTTGAACGTTCTTCGGATCGACTGCGAGCGCGCGATCGATCGTCTGTACGGCCATGGGAATGTTGTTTTGCTGGCCGTACGTCGTTGCGATCTGGTAGATCGGGCTAATATCCTTCGGATCGAGGGTTGCCGCATGTTCGAATTCCGCGCGCGCATCGTCGAACTTTCCTTGAGCGGCGTAAACCGCACCGAGAATTCCGTATGCCTGCTCGCTGTCTTTATTGAGCGTAACGGCGCGTTTCCCGATGCGCTCCGCATCGGTGGCGCGGTTCGTGCGCAGGTAGAGCGTCGAAAGCGCCTCTAAAATACCGATGTTGCTCGGGTCCAGATTTTCGGCCTGTTCGAAATCGGCGACCGCGTTATCGACTCGCCCGGTTTGTTGCCACGAATATCCGTCGATGTAGTAAACTTGCGAGGTCTTATCGCCCATTTGTAAGAGGTGCTGCGAAAGCTGCAACGCGAGATCCGGCCGGTTGATCCCAAGAAATTGACCGGCAAGCTCGACCATCGACTGCTGATCGTTTGGATTGGCTTTTAGCTTTGCCTGAAGGCGCGGAATCGCAACGTCGGCCGGTTCCGGCGACGCGGTAGGAAGCGCCGAAGGCGATGGTGAGGGCGACGGTGAGGCCGCCTTGCTGGCGCCGAAGATACCGGCCTGTGCGTTGCTCGCCGGAACCAGCGTGGCTGCGGCGATAGCGAACGTGGCAGTTGCGATGAGTACGAGTCGTTTCACGTCTGAAATTAAAACCGGGTCCTTAGCATGGCATTGCGGTTCTACGCCCGCGCGGATTGAACGAGTTTGGTGAGTTCGGGAACGATTGCGAAGGCATCACCGACGACCGTCAGATCGGAGAACTCCGCGATCGGCGATTGCCCGTCCTTATTAATGGCGACGATCGTACCGGATGAACGCATACCAACCTTGTGTTGTATCGCTCCGGAGATTCCAATGGCGATATAGAGGCTCGGACTGACGGTCTTTCCCGTCTGTCCGATCTGCAGGCTGTAGGGAACCCAACCGGCATCCGCGGCTGCACGCGAGGCGCCGACGGCGCCCCCGAACGCCTGCGCGAGCGGCTTGAGCAACGTGTCGAAGGGTTCGGGACCGCCGAGTCCTCGGCCGCCGGCAATTACCACCGGAGCCTCCTCGAGCGGAAGCTCGCCGGAGGTTTCCTCGGTATCATTTTCGATCGTGCAAGCGTAAGTTTTTCCGGCCGGCTTCTCCATCGCTTCGATCGCGGCTCCCGCGCCGCCGGCTTGCGCTGCAAACGCGTTCGGACGGACCGTCGCAATGCCGTAATCGCCTGCATTGAGCCGGCACGTCGTTATCGCCGCGCCGCCGAACTTCGGCATAACACATTCGATGGTGCCGGCTTCTATTTTGAAATCGGTAACATCGGCACAGAGTCCGGCATCGAGCCTGGCGACCAATCGCCCCGCAACGTCTTTTCCCATCAGCGTGTTCGGAACGAGAACCAGCGACGGCCCGGCCGCACGTGCGGCAGCTTCGATGTAGTCGATAACCGGATCGAGCAAATAGCGGTCAACGTCGTCGTCGTTCGCGCAATAGACGATATCGAGTGGATAGCTCTTGAGTGCCTCGGCTATTGACGACGCACCGGTACCCACGACGATTGCGTAGGCCTTGCCTCCCAAACGATCTGCGAGCGTTCGAGCCTGCGTCGCCATCTCGAAGGTGACCTTCGGCGTCTGGCCGTTCATGTGTTGAACGAAAACGATAACGTTTTGCACTAGACGAGCTTCTTTTCTTTAAGAAAATCGAAGATCGTTTTTGCGCCCGCCGCCCCGTCGGACGCTTCGACGATTTGCCCTTTGCCTCGGACCGCAGGGGGCTGTACGGTAAGCAGTTCCGTCTTCGATCCGCTCGCGCCCACCGGCCCTTCGAGGCCGAGATCGCCCGCCGTCAGCGGCGCGATCGTTTTCTTCTTGGCGCCCATGATGCCCTTAAGCGAAGCATAGCGCGGTTCTCCGAAGGTCAATGCGGTTGTCAGCAGCGAGCGCACCGGTGAAGTAACGGTTTGATGGCCGGTGTCCGTTTCACGCTGTACCGTCATCGTATCGCCCGTCACGTCGACTTTTACGGCGTTCGTGACGCAGGGCAGACCGAGACGCTCGGCAAGGGCCCCGGCAGTCGCACCGGTGCTGCCGTCATCCGAGAGACCTCCGACGATTAGAAGATCGAACCCGACGTTCTGCAGCGCCTTTGCCATCGCGTACGATGTCGCCCACACGTCGCTTCCCTCGAGTGCCGCGTCGCTTAGGAGCACGGCATCGTCGGCTCCCATGGCAAGCGCCTTGCGCAGCGTTTCGCGCAGCGACTCCGGAGCCATTGAAAAGACCGTGACCGTGGTGCCATTGCCGACTTTTTCTTTTATTTGCAGCGCCGCTTCCAACGCATACTCATCGTATGGGTTGAGCACCGTCTCGACGCCCGTACGCATTAAACGCTTCGTAGCCGGATCGATACGCTTTTCTGCGTTCGGGTCGGGCACAAGTTTGACCGTAACCACGATCTTCACGTGGAGATATGACCTCCTTGGGACGAAACGGGAGAACCCGTGCCAATTAAGCCCGGTCCCTTTACAAACCTTCCCGCGGGGACGCGGTACGGCCCTTTTGAGCGGGCTTGAGCATCTTGCTAATGTCTGTTGCGTCCGCGGGCGTACTGTTGCGGAACGAACGGCGTGCCGCCGAGTGAGTCGGCAGCGTCCCACGTCCACTGCGGGTTACGGATGAATCCGCGTGCCAGCACGATAAAGTCGGCCTCGCCGCTTCGCAGGATCGTTTCCGCCTGCGCCGGCTCGGTAATCATTCCAACCGCCATAGTAAGCAGTCCGGTCGCGCGTCTGATCTCGGCGGCGAACGGTACTTGATAGCCCGGCCCGGCGGTAATCTTCTGCTCGGGCGAAAGACCGCCGCTCGAAACGTCGACGAAGTCGCAGCCCCGGTTCCGCAGTTCGCGCACCAGCTCGATCGATTGCGCGACGTCCCAGCCTCCTTCGACCCAGTCGGTCGCTGAAATCCTTACGCCCAGCGGCTTGCCCACAGGCCATACGGCGCGCACGGCACTGAAGAGTTCGAGCGGAAAGCGTAACCGGTTTTCCAGCGTTCCTCCGTATTCGTCTTCACGCGCGTTCGAGAGCGGCGAGAGAAACTGATGCGCGAGGTAGCCATGCGCAAAATGCAACTCGACAACGTCGATGCCGAGCCGTTCGCAGCGTTTTGCGGCGGTAACGAAATCGTCGCGCACCTTTTGCAAGCCGGCTGCGTCGAGCGCTTGCGGCGCGCGCCAATCGGCGTACGGAATCGCCGAGGGCGCAACGGTCTGGTAGGCCGCGGCACCCAATGCGGGGCCGCCGCCCTCCCATGGAGGCAGCGTAGAGCCTTTTCGGCCGGCATGCGCAAGTTGCACGCCGACTTTCGTATGGGTCCATCTCCGCATGAAGGCAACGACGCGCGACATCGCTTCTTCGTTGTCGTCGCTGTACAGGCCCAAGTCCGCAGCGGTGATGCGTCCCTCCGGGCTTACATGCGTCGCTTCGAAGAACGCGAGACCGGGACCGGAGAGCGCGAAATGCCCGAGATTGACCACGTGCCAGTCGTTCGCGTTGCCTTCTTCGGATGAATACTGGCACATCGGAGAAACGACGACGCGATTCTCAAGCTCGACATCCCGTAGAGCGATCGGCTCGAACAATTTACTCACGGAAGCTCCCGAACCAGAGATGCAAGGCGCAGTTGCAGCGATGTCACGTTTTAGCATTCACGGAAACATAGCAACCGGAATATGGGCGCGTCGAACGCGCGCCCATATTTTTTTATTCGGCCTAAACCGACTGGGTCTGCTATGCGACCTCGCGACCTGAATGGACCGGTTCTTTCGAGTGCGATGCAACGCTTTGCGGGCGCAGGAAGCTTTTGATGAAGCCGTTGCGGTGATGCGCCATGTCGTCGTACATCCAGGGAGCGTCGTCCAGCGAGCCGTTGTTTGTAATGATGAACGACGGATCGATCTCGCCTTCTTCAATACGTTGCAGCAACGGCGCGAGATACCGCTGCATGTGCGTCTGGCCGGTTCGCAGCCGGAGACCTTTTCCGAAGACGCTTCCCATGGGCATCTGATCGATAAATCCCGTGTAGACGCCCGGTACCGAAACCGTTCCGCCTTTACCGCACGCAATGATCGCCTCACGCAAAACGTGGGGCCGATCCAGCTCGAGCTTCATCGTCTGTTTCACCTTATCCGCAATGGCATCGGGCGCGACGCCGTGCGCTTCCAGGCCGACGCAGTCGATACAGGCATCGGGACCGCGGCCGCCCGTGTATTCGTAAAGCGCGTCGAGAACGTTTACTTCGTCGTGGTCGATCGTTTGCGCGCCGGCTGCTTTGGCAAGCTGTAATCGTTCCGAAAAACGATCGATCGCGATGACGCGTTCTGCGCCAAGCAAAAAGGCGCTGCGAATCGCAAATTGGCCGACCGGGCCGCAGCCCCAGATCGCAATAACGTCGCCTTTTTTTATGTCGCAGTTTTCCGCTGCCATGTATCCGGTGGGGAAAATATCCGAGAGATACAGCACTTTTTCATCGGAGAGCCCGTCGGGAACTTTTATCGGTCCGATATCGGCGAAGGGAACGCGCACGTACTCGGCTTGACCGCCGGAATATCCGCCGAACATGTGCGAGTAGCCGTACAAGCCGGCTGCGGAATATCCATAGAGCTTTTCAACGATCGGCGCATTGGGATTGGAGTTGTCGCACAACGACCACTGTTGCCGCCCGCACGGACCGCAGTCGCCGCACGATATCGTAAACGGTACGACCACGCGATCTCCGGCTTTGAGGTTCTTCACGCCGGGACCGACCTCTTCGACAATGCCCATGAACTCGTGTCCGAGAATATCGCCGGGCTCCATCCCGACGACAAGACCGTTGTAGAGATGTAAATCGGAGCCGCAGATCGCCGTAGCGGTGATGCGTACGATCGCATCGCGTGGATTGAGAATGCGCGGATCGGGGACATTTTCAACGCGCACGTCGTGCGTGCCATGCCAGACTACAGCCTTCATTACAGTCGTTCTCCAGTAGGGATCTCGCCGGTTTCGATTAGCGCTTTGATCTTGCGCACGACATCTTTCACATCGTATTTGGCCCCGCGCATGGCGAGGTGCAGTTCCGTACCGCGATCGCCGGGTGCATCGATGAATGCTAAACGTCCGTTGCGATGCGGATGCGCCGAGTCGAACCATTCCAACGTCCGGCGATCGGGGCTAAACTCCATAGCGACCGAGTGGTCGCAGCCCAATGCGCGGCTAACGACGTCTCCGTCGCTCAACGCATCCAAGACGCGGTCGCGGTCGACCGCGACCGTCATTGTTTGCGCCATCATGTGATCGGGCGCGGCAGCGCGTTTGCGAAGCAGGGTCGCCGCCACGGCTACGGCGACTGCGCCGCTCGTCGCAAAGGCGACGTTACGATATTTATGGTTCAAAGAATTCTCCTTAGGCGAACGACTCTTCTCCCAAGGACGACGAGAGTAAACGCGAGGGCGTAAAAGCGTTCCGAGCGGCCGCCATGCCGGTAGCCGCTCGAAAAGCCGGGTAAACAAGCCCTATGCGTAAGAGGACCGTTCTACTTGCCGCGATTGGTGTCGCCACGACCGCCCGATTTCTCTTGCGGCGCGTGCCGGAGATACGCGATGCAGTCGTTCTTATCACCGGCGGCTCACGCGGCTTAGGCTTGGCGATCGCGTTCGAATGCGGCAGGCGCGGTGCGACTCCGGTTCTGTGTGCGCGCGACGGGGAGGAACTGGAACGCGCCGTCGGCATGCTTGCCGGTAACGGGATCGCTGCCGGGTCTTTTGTGACGGACGTTCGTGATGCGGCGCAAGCAAAAAGCCTCGTAGCGTCGGTCGTGGCGGCGCACGGCCGAATCGACGCCCTCGTCAACAACGCGGGGATCATCGCTGTTGCACCCCAATCGGCGATGCACCGCGACGACTACGAAGATGCTTTAGCAACGCACTTCTGGGGCGCCTACAACACCATCGATGCCGCGCTGCCGCACTTTCGCGAACGCGGTCGCGGAAGGATTGCCAACATTAGTTCGATCGGCGGCAAGATCAGCGTTCCGCATCTGCTGGCATACAGCACGAGCAAATTCGCTCTAGCCGGCTATTCAGAGGGGCTGCGTACGGAACTCGCTCGCGAGAACATTTCCGTCACGACGGTCTACCCGGGGCTGATGCGAACGGGCAGCCCGCGCAACGCGCTCTTCGGCGGAAACGCATCGGCGGAATACACGTGGTTCAAGATATCCGACACGATGCCGGGAATATCGGTTTCCGCAGCGAGCGCCGCGCGTGCAATAGTCGATGCAACGGCGCGAAGAGATGCGACGCTAACGATTTCAACGCTCGCAAAGTTCGGCTCGCTCGCGCACGCGATAGTGCCCAACCTCACGGCGCGCGTTCTAGGATTGGCAGCCGCAATGCTGCCGGCGGCGCCGGATACCGCAGCGCCGGAACAAAAAGGCTGGCAGGAGGAAAACGCACTGACGAGATCCCCACTAACCGTACTGGGTGAACGCCCCGAGAGAACGCTCAATGAACGTGGCGAAGGGACGTAAACTCGTTCAAAGCGGAAACACCTAAGCGCGGGCGGCCTCTGATGTCCGCCTTGTCAGCACGCGGGCGAGAGCCAGAAATACGATTCCTAAAACGAGGAACGCTACGATCAATCCCCCGATGTTCCGTACGACGGCGGCGATCCCAAGTTTGTCGACATCGATAAAGTAGTAGGCATATCGATGAACCAGCGCACCCCGCGCCATTGCGAATGCCACGTACGCTAGCGGATATACGAGCCATGGCACGGCATCTAGAAATCGCAATCCCGCCTTCGGTGAAAGGCCTATCCAATAGACGATGTAGAAAATTGGGCCAACATCGTGAAGCAGTTCGTCGGCAACCATGGCGGCGCCCTGAGGATTCCAAATGTGGCGCAGCAAGATGTTGTACGCAATGCTGACGAAGGCAATGTAGGATGCGATCGCGGTTTGCGTACCGCTTTGCGAGAAGAATCGTCCAAGCCGAGTATTCGGCCATAAGAGCAAGACGGTGACGCAGATCGCAACGAGCGCATTGGTCCAGATCGTGAAGTAGCTCAAGAAATCGGCAAGCGTCCATAACGGGGGCGTCGCGGCGGCACCGCTCGTTTTCAGCATGACATAGAGCTGCAACACCAAAGCGCACCACGCAACCACTGCGATGCATCCTAGGCACAAACGCTGCAATCTCGTGTCAGATCGAAAATCCATCAGTTGATTTCTTGATATTCCCATTGAGCGATTTTGCGGCGTTCGATGAACGCACATCGGCTATTTCCGAATAGGCTCCGAACCCCTGCGATGAGGCTATCGCGACAACGAGGGTGCGCTAAGAAAGAAGTCGATGCAAGGGTTTCTAATGCGCCCCGTGCGTGCCAAATAGAACGCCACGCTCTTTGAAATATTCCTAGTCGCGAGGCTTGAGATGATTCTTCATGCTTTAATTTTCTGTTCAAAAACCGAAGTCAACGCAACGCGCTCCGCTTCTGGAACGTTATTCTGCCGAGGTACAACATGCACTTATTCAGACAAGTCCCAGCGGCAATGCTTGTCGCGGCAATGGCCGTGACGGGGGTCGCGACCATTACCGCCCCGGCGGCGGCTCAAAGCTACGGTTCCAACTACGGCTATAACTACGGCAGTCCCGGCGTTGCCGCGGTCAGCGTCGCCAACGGCGGCGTGGTGATTCTTCGCGGCGACAGCGGCCAGCAAGTCGCTGCCACCGTCAACGCTCCGGTCGTTCCAGGCGATTACGTCGCTACCAGCCCCGGCGCAGTCGCTGAGATCCAGTTCGACGGCACGTCGATGCTGCGGCTCGCGAACAACACGCAAGTACGGATGATCAATCTCGCACCGGGTTCGCGCGAAATCCAGCTAGCCTCGGGCACCATCGATCTCGCGCAACTGCAAGGTGCGGCGAACCGAACGCAAGTCGATACGCCATCGCTCACCGTTCGTCCGAATCAAAATGGCGACACTCGAGTAACCGTGCTCGGAAATGGCGAAACGCTCGTCACCGTACGCAGCGGATCGGCCACGGTATCGGGCGCAAACGGCTCGCAGACCATCGCACCGGGCAGCACGCTCGTCGCATACGGGTCGTCGATGCGCCAGCAGAATCCGGTCGGATTCGATGCCTTCGATCAGTTCAATATCGCGCGCGATCGATCGGTGGTTTCGTCCTATAACGCGAATCCATACATCTCCCCGCAGCTTGCCGGTTACTCGAACTTTGCCAACTACGGACGGTGGCAGAACGTCCCCGGCTACGGATATGCCTGGGCGCCGAACGATCAAAACCAAAACAACTTCGCACCGTATCAGAACGGACAATGGGTCTGGGAACCCGGTTATGGCTACACGTGGGTCGACAATTCGCCGACGGGCTATGCGACTTCGCACTACGGCTCGTGGTTCAACAACGCGAACTATGGCGGCTGGCTCTGGCAGCCCCCGGGCTACCAGTCTCAGAACTCGTCGTCGAGCCTCGCCTCGGCGTGGCTCCCGGCCGTCGTCTCGTTCTTTCTAACCGGCAGCAACGGCGGCGATCTCGGCAGCCTTTCGAGCGGATTTTCCAATCTGCTCGGCAACTCGAGCAACGCCAACATCGGCTGGATTCCACTCGCGCCCGGCGAACAATATCAGCCTTGGTACGGGCAAAATTACTCTTATCCGCAAACGAGCTATTCGCAAGTACCGAACGTTACCAACATCTACAACTACTACGGTAATGCTCGCTACTACCGCGGCATCACAATGGTTCCCGTCAGCGCGTGGCGTGGCGGAAATTTCACACGCGTGATCGCAGTTCGCCCGCAGCAGCTCAGAGGGATCGTATTAATACGCGGCGCGGTTCCAGTCGTGCCGACGACCGCGAACCTCCATTACACGACGGTGCGAACGGTGAAAACGCCGATCGTCTTGTCACGCGCGTTCGCGTCGCCACGATTCGTTGCTAAAGTGCCGACAACGACGCGCCACACATTCCAAGAGCAGCAGGCGCAAATACGCAACGTTGCAAGCCGTCTGCCGAAGGCTGTGGCCCTGGCGCATCGGGCGGAGCCCGCCCCTCACCCGGTGTATCATCCCGCTCCACGAGAAGCCGTACACTATACGCCGATAGCACCGGTCGCTCACAGCAAAGCCGTTACAACGGAAAAAGCCGTGAAGCACAACCGCGTTCAGGTCGCAAAGCCTGCCGAACACAGCGCCGCGCAGGCCGAAGAGACGGTAGCAAAGCCGGCGCAGCACGCAGCGCAGTCCGCTCCAAAACCGGAAGCGAAACACGCCGCGGTTCCGCTGGAAAAGTCGATCGTGCATACTGCGCAGCCGCTATCTAAGCCGGTCGAACGGACCCCTGCACCCATTCAGCGCCCGGTAATGCGTGTAGCTCCGCCCGTGCAACACACGCCGGTTCTGCATCCCG